>JAYVIO010000227.1:0-32998 GCA_043770175.1 Verrucomicrobiales bacterium
GGCAGTCACTCTCCAACTGGAGAGCCGGATGCGGGAAATCCGCCAGTCCGGTTCGGAGGGGGGAGCGGCACAACTCAATGTGCCGTTCCTACCTCTATCAGCCAGCCGCACGCCTCCGCGTTGCGCGTGCCCTTGCCGAGGCAGCGAAACAACGCCGCCTCCGTCCGCAGGGCGACCTCAGCGTCATCACCCCGCTTTTGAAATCGACTGCACGTGACATGCAGTTCGCTGCTATTCGCCTCGCGGGTGAGTGGCAGCAGGGAAAAGTCATCGCCACGCTCGCTGAGTTCGCTGCCTCTGAAAAAGACGGTGCCTTGCGGGGTGAAGCGCTTGCTGCGCTGCGCCTCATCGGCGGCGGCGAAACCGTGAAGGCACTGAAGAAACTCGTCGCCGAAGATCAACCTGCCGACGTGCGTCGCGAGGCGCTTATTCCATTGGCCATGCACGGTCGTGTCGATGCGCTGGCAGCCCTGCCATCCGTCTTGAAACAAACGACGGATCAAAACGCCGCGCAGGCCCTGTGGCGTCAGCTTTTCCAACACGCGCCCTTTGCCAATCAGTTCGCCAGCGCCGTGCCAAAAGACCTGCCAGCCTCCGCGTATGCTGATGCACTGCAAATCGCCAAAGGCATGGGCCGTGGCGGCAATGCGCTCGTCGCCGCACTGCAACCGTTCGCCGGTGCGCAGGTCGCGCAACGTGATTACCCAGCTGAAATCGCCGCATTCATGAAATCCGTGCCTGAAGGCGGCAACAGCGCCGATGGCGAACTCGTCTATCGTCGCATCGGCTGCGTCGCATGCCATGCCATTGGCGGAGTCGGCGGAAACTACGGCCCCGATTTCTCCAGTATTGGTGCCAGTGCCCCGCTCGATTACATCATCGAAAGCACGCTCAATCCAGCTGCGAAAGTGAAGGAAGGCTATCACGGCTTCGCCTTCACCATGAAAGACGGTGTCGTCATGAGCGGCATCCCCGCCCGCGAAACAGCGACCGATGTCATCATCAAGATCGGCCCAGGAGCTGAGCTGCCGCTGGCCAAAGCCAGCCTCATCAAAAAGGAAAACATCGGCAGCCTCATGCCACAGGGCCTGATCGACGCGCTCAAACCCAACGAAAAGCGCAACCTCTTTGCCTTCCTCAGCCAAATCGGTCGCCCAGGTCCGTTTGACGCCAGCAAACTCAACGTTGCCCGCATGTGGAAGTTCACCAGCCTGGCTCCCGGTGCACCATCAGCGCAGGACTCCGCCGCCTATGTCATGACCCTCATCAGCGGCGACCTCCGCGCCGAAGACCGTCCCGACAAGCCCTATGCCATCGCCAGCTTCACGGCCTCCAAACCCACGACTAAACCGCTGATCTTCACCGGTATCGAAGCCGCCTGGCTTGATGGCAAACCGCTCGACATCAAAGCCGGTCAATGCAGCACACCCATCCCAGCAGGCGACCATCAGCTCACCGTGAGCCCCATCAAAAGCGCCCCACTCATGAAAGCGCAGTGTGATGATGTAACCTTCGTGACCGTGCTTTAAACAACTCACTTCGGCGCATAGCAGCATTGTTACTGACCTCATTCGCCGTATCGCACGCCGCCGATGATACACCCATCGTCGGCGCAGGCGGCATTGTCGGCCCCGATCTCACCGGTTCGAATCGCGCTAACCTCGACTGCATTCTCGCCCAGATCATCAACCCCAGCGAGGTCATGCAGGAGAGCTATCAGCTCGTCATCGTCACCACTCGTGATGGTCGCACCCTTCTCCGGCATGGTCGCCGCAGAAGAAAGCCAGCAGCTCACGCTCCGCCTTGTGGGGCAGGACAGCATCGTCACCAAATCCGAGATCCTCTCCCGCGAGAAATCCCCCATCTCCATGATGCCCGAAGGATTGCTCAAAACCCTCAAAGACGACGAAGTCCGCGACCTCATCGCGTATCTGCGCACCACCGCGCAGGTGCCCTTACCGAAACATTGAATTCCCCAAGGCCGACGAGGCGCTCGACGTGATCCCCGACATGTCATTCGATGCCGCTGATCACCGAAACGAGGTCAGGTGCAAAATCCAACAAACTACCCTCATCGCGGCTTGAACGGTGAGGATCGCAGTCACGCTCGCCTTCGATCATCCGCTGTGTTGCAATGCTGCACTAGCAGCGGCGTTGGAAGATATGCCGCATCCAATAGCCCCTACGAGATCGCCATCAACCCCGCCGGCACCGTGCTGGAGATCGACCAAGGCAAGGACGGCAAAGGCGTGGTATGGACTTCCGGCGCGCAGTTCGCCGTGCATCGCGGCGACAAGGAATGGAGCATCGAAATGCGCCTCCCCATCACCGGCGAAGGCTCCCGCATGATTGATCCCCTCAAAGGCATAGATGGAGCTCAGCCCAAGGATTTGTTCCCGTGGCATTTCAACCTCTGCCGCCAACGCGTGCGTGGTAGCACCATCGAACGCACTGCCTACTCACCGACCGGGAAGGATGACTTCTACGTGCTGGAGAAGTTCGCGAAGCTGTGGGGGAAGTGAGAGGGTTATTCTTTGCCCTCAGGAGCTGCGGTGGAGTAGCGCAGGTCGGAAAGAGTGTCGCCGTCCAGGCCTTCGAGGGCGGCGGAGGCTTGCCATTGCCACTGGAGGTGGTGGCACTTCAGGGCGAGGCAGTTCCAGCCGCGCTGGAGCTGCGTATCGAGCTCCATGCGGTGCTTGGGTTCTTCGTTGATGGCTTTGGCATACAGCTTGGTGTTATTGAGCCAGACGGTGAGGCCGATAGTGCCGGCGAAGGTCTGGGTGCCGAGGCGCAGGCGCACGGGGCGATCTTTGTCGCTGTGGATCCAGCGGAGGGCGTAGCCGACCTCATGGAGGATGCCGAAGCTCGCGGCGGTGAAGTCGCTGCTCGCGGAGTCGGCGCCGCCGGTGAAGTTCACGCTTGGGTGGTACTCCTGCCAGCGGAGTTTGGGCTCGGCGGCCTTCACTTCGGCGAGGCGGCCCTGCGCGATGAGGGCATCGCAGGGCAGGCGGCCTTTGGCGGCGTCGAACTTGTTCCCGGGCCAGGCTTGGGGATTGAGGAGGCCGGTGGCAACGAGCCATGGGGCGGGTGGGGCGGCTTTGATGGTTTCCTTCTGCTGGGCAATCACGGCGTCTGCTTTTTGCGTGAGCTTGTTCGCTAGTTCGTGCTCACCCAAGCCTTGCAACATGCCGATGGCGATGGAGGTGTGGCCGTGGGAGTTGGGATGCACGAAGTCGCCGGTGACGTGGAAGTCGGGCAGTCGTGCGCGGCCTTTCTGCAACTGCTCAAGCATCGTCTCGCCCACGGGCAGCATGATGCAGTGCTCGGCGGCAGCGAGCTTGGTGAGGCGGGTGTTGAGTTCATCGCGGACGCGATTCTTGGGCGAGGCTGGATCTTCCGAGCAGAGCGAAATGGTTGCCAGCGCAATGACGCGCGGCTTCGCCCGCTCGCGCAAAGCAGTGACCAGCGCCTTGTAGCGCTCTGCCCAGGCATCGAAGTCGGCGGGCTGGTCCTTTAATGAAGGGGAGAGCAGATCGTTCATGCCGAGCATGATGATGAGCACCTCCGCGCCTTGATCGAGCGTGGTTCTCACATCGACGCCCTTCACATCGAGAATGACCGTGCCTTCGCGACTCCGCTTCTCATGATTCTGCCAAGCGCCCACGGTTGAGCCACTGCCGCCGAGACCGATGGTGGTGAGCTTTCCACTGGGCCATTTCTCCTGCAACGCCGCTTCGATTTGATGGATGAAACCCTGGCCATTGTTCCAACCCTGGCCCGTGATGCTATCGCCGACAAAGACGATGCGGTCAACCTGACGCAGCAGCGGCGCATCGGCAGCGAATGCCGTGATGTTTGGCGTGATGATGGCAAAGAGGATCGCCGCCAGTGCGTGAGAGAGCAGTTTCATTCGGCCATGCATAGGTCCGAGAATGAGCCAGAAACCGCAGCAGCACAAATAGGAGAGGACGTGGCGAAATTCGAGGTGGTCACTGGCTGCGCTGCTCCATAGACTCCGCCTTAACGCATGAACAAAATCCTCGTCCTCCACGACTCCAAGTCCGGCAACACGGCGCAAATGGCCGACTTCGCCGCTGCGGGTGCCCGAAGCATCGCCGACACCGAAGTCCGGCTGCTCAGCATTGATGCAGCGAAAGCCGCTGACGTGGCTTGGTGCGACGGCATCGCCGTAGGCAGTCCGACGAACATGGGCATCCTAAGCTGGCGCATGAAGCGCTTCTGGGACGACGAGATGTTTCACTCCTGGGGCAAGATCGACGGCAAGTTCGCCTGTGCGTTCAGCAGCAGCGGTGGCTGGGGCGGCGGCAGCGAGATGGCCTGCCAGTCCCTTCTCACCGTGCTCATGAACTTCGGCTTCCTCGTCTTCGGCGTCACCGACTACGTCAGTCGTGATCTCACCCTGCATTACGGTGCCATTGCGGCAAAAGCCCCACGCGAGAAAGAGGTGCAGGCCGCGTGCCACAAGCTCGGCCGCCGACTCGCCGAGTGGACCGCGCTATACTGTCATGGCAGGCAAGACGAACATCCCAATCTCAAAATGCATGAGCGCATGATGCCTGAGGGGTAAGTCACATCGCCGAAGGGCTGCAAGATCGGCGGCGTTCCGATAGCCACACGACAAGAACTCGACGCCGTCAGCAAACTCGCCAAATATTCTCCCTGCTCGCACCTTATCCACCCAACCACCCATGAATCGCCTCCGCCTCGCTGCTGTCCTTTTCGCCGGTGCCTTGCTCACCACCACTCATGCTCCTGCCGCCGATGACTTGAAGCAGGTCGCCGCCGCCATCGACGGCTACCGCTTCGAGTTTCCGTGCAAAGACCCGATGCCGGAGAATCCGAAGCCAGGCGCGGACGGTATCTCGGCCCGCATGACGGATGATCCGAAGACCAATGACAAATTCACCGACGTGAAGAAGTTCGGCGGCGAACCGGGCAAGCGTTACAAGGTCACCCTGCGCGTGCGCGGCGTGGTGGAGCCGATGATGTACAAGGACGGCCAGCAGGTCGGCGAACGCTTCTACATCGGCGGCGTGCCGAACAACAAGACCTACAACATCTACCAACTCACGGTCTCATCGCCCGCGCAGCATTTCTTCTTCAATCGCGATGACAAGGTCGGCCACCGCATCTTCACGATCGACTACACCGCCACCATCGAGATCGAAGGCGGTGCCACGCTCACCCTGCACGGCGACGGTCAGAACGGCCACATGATCACCAACTTCGCCAAGCTCGTCGTCCCTGAAGTGGCCCCAGCGCCGCAGCCCTACAACGGCCAGTTCATCCAACTCGATGTGACCGATGTGGTGGAGGTGAAGTAGTCCGGCCCGGCTTGACTGACGAAGTCTTGATCTCTTGACCACGTCTTGGCTTCATTTTCATTCCCAGTTGCCTGCCGGGCGCGAACCGCTAGCCTCGTGCGCATGGAACGTCTCATCTGCCGGCTTTGTCTTGTAGTCTCGTTGCTGCTCATGCTCACTAGCTGTGCTGCGCAGTGGGGCATGCCGGTGCGCGGGTATGGTTATCCAGGTGGGCTGGCAGCTTTCGCCCCGAGGACGGGCGGCACCGTCAACTTCACCTACTATCCGCGCTTCGAGGCCTACTACCACCACTCCTCACAGCAGTTCTATTATCCCAATGGCAAGAAGTGGGAGGCGCAGCCGACTCTACCCGGTGCCACGCCGCAGGAGATCCGCCGCTCGCCGGGCGTGCCGTTTCAGTTTACTGATCATCCTTCGAACTATCACCCGCAGGTCAAACAGGCATTCCCTGCCAACTGGACGCCGTCCTCCCGCCGCGCTGAAGAAGGCTACGAGTGGGGGCGTAGCGGCTGGGATCTGGATCGTCGGTAAACTTTTCTCCTCCACTCCCGCCTATGGAACGTCTCATCTGCCTTCTCGGTCTCGCGGTGTTCGTGGCGCTGGCGTGGGCCATGTCATCGAACCGGCGGTTGTTTCCGTGGCGCACGGTGGTGAGCGGGCTGGCGCTGCAGGTAACGCTGGCGTGGATGATCCTGGCCACGGCGACGGGCAAGGCGGCGTTTGTATATGTGGATCGCGGTTTCAACCGGTTGCTGGGTTTTGCCAATGAAGGCGCGGCGATGGTCTTCGGCCCGCTGGCGAATGAGAAGCTGATGACGGAGAAGCTGGGGGAGGGGAACGCCTTCATCTTTGTCATCACGGTGACGGGCACCATCATCTTGGTGTCGGCGTTGTCCTCGCTGCTGTATCACTACGGCATCCTGCAATTTGTGGTCAAAGGCGCGGCGTGGGTGATGCGGCGGGTGATGGGCACCAGCGGCAGCGAAACGCTGGCTGCCGCGGCGAACATCTTCATGGGACAAACGGAAGCGCCGCTGGTGGTGAAACCTTATCTCGCGCGTATGACGCGCAGCGAACTGATGGCACTGATGGTGCCCGGCATGGCGAGCATCGCCGGTGGCGTGCTGGCGGCCTATGTGGGCCTGGGCATCCCGGCCACGCATTTGCTGACCGCCTCGATCATGAGCGCGCCCGCCGCGCTGATGATGGCGAAGATCATCCTGCCGGAGACGGAGAAGAGCGAAACGATGAGCGGTGCGCATGCCGAAATCGAGCGCGAATCTGTCAACGGCATCGACGCCATGTGTACGGGGGCCAGCGATGGCGTGAAGCTGGCCATCAACGTGATGGGCATGCTCATCGCCTTTGTCGCCATGGTGGCGCTGATCAATTACACGCTGTCCTTTGGCCTGCGCTTCATCGGTGTGAACGAGCCGCACCCGATGCAAACCGTGCTCGGCTGGCTCAACGCGCCCTTTGCCTGGCTGATGGGCGTGCCGTGGCAGGACTGCCTCACCGTGGGCGGCATTCTGGGCGAACGCGTGGTGCTGAACGAGTTCATCGGTTATCTCTCACTCAAAGAGGCGCGTGCGGCGCTGGATCCACGCAGTTACACGTTGGCGACGTATGCGCTGTGCGGCTTTGCCAACTTCGCCAGCATCGCCATCCAGATCGGCGGCATCGGCGCACTTGCCCCTGAGCGCCGCGCAGAACTGGCCCAGCTCGGCCTCAAAGCGATGCTCGGCGGCCTGCTGGCCTGCTATTGCACCGCTTGTGTCGCGGGATTGCTGCTGTGAATCCCAATTCGATGAGCTCCACCAAGCGCCGCATCTGGAACCAAACGGGGTTGCTATTTTGGACACTGATGTTGATCACGGCAGCTTTGATCTGGGTGTTCTTTGCCTCAGCTGACTCAAAAGCCATCGTTTTGAAAGACGGTACTGAGGTGCGGTATTTGGGTTTTGTCCGGGGGAAGCCTTTGCCTCACACGGAATTCGAAAGGGCCGTTTACGCCTACCCGGGAGACCTTTTCGATCCACCTGGGACGCTCGAACGACTGGAGCGAGTTTTCCGGCGGCGAACCTCCGAACCTACGGAGTATGTTCATGCACCTCATTTGCTGATGGTTCGGGTGGCAACCCCTGATAGCAGTCGTTTCAAGGGGAGTGTTAGCTTGGAGGACGAGTTTGGAGCATTCCAGGCCTTGGGTTCGAGATGGCCTCCCATCTTTTTCAATGACGACGCCATGCCTCGTCGCAATCCATTGCTGTCGTTTCGATTTGTCGCGTACTCAGGAGGTGCATCGGGTATTTTGAAGTTCAGAAATCCCTTTCACAATCCAACTCCTGCTTTTGCGGGCAAGCAGCCCCCTGTCAGCGCATCGACGGCCCTCGGCAGCGTGCAACTGCTCCGCGCCGTTTGGAGCAATCCCGAGTCCAATTCCGAGTCGGATTGGCCCGGCGTTCTGCTGGAATTCGATGTTTCGAATTGTGCGGAGTTATCGCCCTGCCACGTGATTGGAGTGCGCATCACCGATCGCTGGGGAAACTCAGAACTCGTCGATGGTTCTCTGGCGAAGGATGGCAGGACGGTTCAAGCGACCTGGGTGCCGGTGAGCAGGGGCGGCACGACTCTGCAGGATGCCCATTGGCGCGTGCGGCTGGCTTTGAGCCGAGGACTGGGTGCCAAAGTGCCACCGAGCCGGGTGGCGGCCTTTCATTCCATTTCTTTGGATGATGCCCACGCTAACTTCTCAGATACCAAGGCCATCGGGTCGCAGCAGGTGAGCCTGACACACCATCACGGCAGAGAACAACGAGACTTTCGAAGCTGTTTCGCCACTTTGGAGCTTCCTGGCATGGCGTTGGATGACTGGCCAGTACTGGTCGGCGTCACGGGACATCTGGCGGGAGGCGGCACGGAGGAGCTTGATCCAAGCGTGGCTTCAGAGCCTGTGGGCAGTGTCTATTTCAGCCCCCTTCGGTTGCACGCCAATGCACATGGCCCCGCTGTTCCTGCCACGATTCCCTCCTTCGATGTTCGTTACTGGGTACCTTCCACATACCAGTCTGTTGATCTGCATTTCGCCATCGAGTGTCCCGAAGTGTTTCAATTTGACGTGCAAGTGGCCGACTGGCCCTCACAACCAACTAATTGAATCACCACTGGTGTTGCCGGACGGCATCGGCGATGCCAAGTGTCACCCCCATGCCCGACCCCAGCGGCCTCAACGTCACCGATCTGCACTTCGCCTATTCAGGCGAAGGCTTTCGCGTGCAGGTGCCGCATCTTGAGGTGGGCGCTGGCAAGGCGCTGGCGCTGGCCGGACCCAGCGGGGCAGGGAAGTCCACGTTGCTGCGCCTGTTCACCGGCTTGCTGACTCCCAATGCGGGACAAGTCCGTCTGGGATCGACGCAGATCGGTTCGCTCAGCCATGAACAACGCCGTGCCTTCCGTCTTCAGCACATCGGGTTGGTGTTCCAGGACTTTGCATTGCTCGACTACCTGACCGTCACCGAGAACATTCTGCTGCCACACCAGTTCCGCATTGATGTGGGCACGGCAGCCCACACCAAGATGCACGACCTCACCAAGCGTCTGCACATTGACCAATACCTCAACAAACGCGTCTCCCAGCTCTCGCAAGGCGAGCGCCAGCGTGTCGCCGTGGCGCGTGCGCTGGTGCATGAGCCGCGTTTTGTCTTTGCTGATGAACCC
Source organism: Verrucomicrobiales bacterium (assembly GCA_043770175.1). Lineage (GTDB taxonomy): Bacteria > Verrucomicrobiota > Verrucomicrobiia > Verrucomicrobiales > Verrucomicrobiaceae > Prosthecobacter. The sequence goes on from JAYVIO010000227.1 coordinate 9,063, forward strand.
ACCGCCTCACTCGATCCGGCGCGGGGCCGCATCGTGGTCGATATGCTGCTCGAAGATGCGCGCAAACGCGGTGCCTGCCTCGTGATGGTGACGCACGATCCGAATCTGCTGCCGCTCTTTGATCAAACTGTGCGCATGGAGGACTTCGCCACCGCATGAGCGCCGCCTTCCATCTCGCGGCGCGCTACGTGCTGCGGCATCGCATTCAAAGCGCGCTGCTCGCCGGGGCGCTGGGCCTCGTCTTTGCGTTGCCGTTGTGTCTGCGCGTGTTGATCGAGCATGCGCAGCAGGAACTCCGTGCCCGTGCCGCCGCCACGCCGCAGATCGTCGGCACGCGCGGCAGTGCGCTCGATCTGATGATGACCGCGCTCTATTTCAAACGCGAGAACCTCACGCCGTTGCCCTTCGATGCTCTGGCGGAACTTCGGCACACGAAATCAGCCACCGCCATCCCACTGCATCTCCGCTATCAGGCGCAAGAAACGCCGATTGTGGGCACGGAACTGGAATACTTCACGTTTCGCGGCCTGCACATCGCCGCTGGCAAACAGCTCAGCCGCCTGGGCGATTGTGTCGTCGGTGCCAGTATCGCGAAGCAGCGCGATCTGCAACCTGGCGGTCATGTGTTTTCTTCGCCGGAGCAAGCCTTCGACATGGCGGGCGTCTATCCTCTAAAGATGCACATCACCGGCGTTCTCGCACCGAACGGCACGCCGGATGATGAGGCCATCTTCGTCGATCTAAAAACCACCTGGCTCATCGAAGGCCGTTCACATGGCCACGATGACTTGAAGCAGGACGACTCGGTGATTTTGAAGAAAGAAGACGGCAACATCGTCGGCAACGCCGCCGTGCGTATGTTCAACGAAGTCACCGACGCCAACCTCGCCTCCTACCATTTTCACGGGGACATCACCACCTATCCGATCAGCGCCGTGATCGTCCTCCCCAACGATACTAAAGCCGAAGCCCTGCTCGCCGGGCAGTTTGCCCGCTCCAAGGACAAGCAGCTCATCCGTCCGCGCGATGAAATGGAGTCGCTGCTCGCCCAGCTCGTGCGCCTCGAAGGTTTTGCCGCCAGTGCGCTGCTCCTCACCGCCACGGCGGCCTTGTTCGTCACCGCGCTCGTCTTTGCCCTCTCCTTCCGCCTGCGTCAGCGCGAATTTGCCACGCTCGAAGACGTGGGCGTCTCGCGTCTCTCGCTCATCACGGTCAAAGTACTCGAAATCCTCTTCGTCGGCGTCGCCGCGATGCTGATCGGTCTGCTGCTGTTGCTGCTCGCCTCTGAAGTGGCTCCGCATTTGCTGCGATGGGCGCTCTAACTCCTTTTTTCATGTCTGATACTCTCGACGCCCTCATTTACGCCCTTGATGTTAACCCCGACATCAGCACCGAAGGCCGTGTGCTCTTTCTGCGCGCGCAGGAGCATCCTGCTCTCGAACACTTCGCCGGACGCCTCGTTTGCCAGCAAACGTGGAAACCGCGTGCCAAGGAACTCGAAGCTGCTGGTCATCGTGCCGAACGTGAGGCCCACGGCCTGTTTGATCTCGTGCTCGTGCTGCCTGATCCGCAACGCGACCTCATGGTTGGCGATCTTGCCCGTGCGCACGATCATCTGGCTCCCGGCGGCCTCCTGATGGCCGCGCAACACAACGATGCTGGCAGCAAGCGCTGCGAACAGCATCTGCGCGAAGTGGCAGGAGGTGCCGAATCGCTCTCCAAACATCACAGTCGCGTCTTTTGGGCCACCAAAGACGAGAAGAAGCCATGGAAGGCGGATTTGCTCGAACGCTGGCGTCAGGGGGCCGCCATGCGCCGCATTCTCGACGGCCGTTTCTGGTCACGGCCCGGCTTGTTCAGTTGGGATCGCATCGACGGCGGCTCCGCCTTGCTCGCGCAGCATCTGCCACTGACTTTGGCCGGCAACGTGGCCGATCTCGGCTGCGGCTGGGGATTTTTGAGCGATCACCTGCTGCGCAACTGCCACGACATCGACTCGCTCGACATCTACGACGCCGATGCCGACTGCTTCGAGTGCGCCCGGCGCAATCTCGGCATCATACCCACCCGTGTGAAGGCAAAACCACGCTGGCACGATGTCACCGCCGGTCTGGAGCGCGTGCAATACGACGCCATCGTGATGAACCCGCCCTTTCACGAAGGCAAAGACGCCGATCCGCTCATCGGCATGAAGTTTATCGCCGCCGCCGCCCAAGCCCTGCGCCCCGACGGCCAGCTCTGGCTCGTCGCCAACCGGCAACTGCCCTATGAGAACCTTCTGAGCGAAACTTTCGCAAGTGTCGAGAAGATCATCGAAACCGGCGGCTTCAAAGTTTTACAGGCGAAAACCCCCATCGTGAAGCCGGCGTTTCAGCGTCGTGGCAAGCACCGCCGGTGAATCCCAAAAAGAGAATGCGAACCACCGGAACAAAGCGTTTGCAAACACCTCTCCCAACTCCATAATCGCGGCCCTTCCGCAAGGAAGGAAATGGGTAGGTGCCCGAGCGGTTAAAGGGGGCAGACTGTAAATCTGCTGGCTTACGCCTACGCTGGTTCGAACCCAGCCCTACCCACCATATTGATCCTGAGTAAGTTACGAAGAAAAGCCCCACCCAAAAGGTGGGGCTTCTTTTTTGGGTGTACGTAAAATGTAGTCAATTTGGGAGCCCGACTTTCCAACTGCTCAAGCATCGCTCGCGCCAGAACTCGGCGAACTGCTTTCACACCATCACATTGGGTGGCAACCCGTTGTTTGAATCTGCAATTTCCCGCCCATCCGCGTTATAGATACTTGAGCGACCAGGGGCTTATCCTTGGCTGTCTCATTCACCCACCATGCCACGGCGAACACATTATTCGCCCTGCATCGACCGGGTCATCATCTGCGCACTGTATCATGAAGGCCGGCGGTTACGTCGGCCCATGACTACGCTGGTCAACGATCTCCTTACCTCCTGTCTGCGTGACACGGAGGGTTGGGGTATCGCCGCCAAGCAGTTGAGCGTCCCGGCGCAGGGCCGCACTCAAGAGGCAGCCACCAACGGCTAGCCGCACCACGCTGCCACTGCATTCCCGTCTCCATCACACCCGGTCTCTCTCACGAGGGGCCGGGTGTTTTGTTGGCGGGCGTCTCGTGACGGCTGCTTCACCACCGCAATCCACCACCCAAACCATACACACCCTCCAAGGAGACACATCATCATGGCTATCAAACTCAGCGCCAACTACAGCAAAAAACTCGGGCTGCCTCAATACAGCAGCCACAGCTTCAGCGCTTCCGTTGAAGTCGAACTCAGCGACATCACCCAGGTCGAAGCGGAAGTACAGAAGCTTTACCAACTTCTGCAACACTCAGTCGATCAAGAAATCCAACACCCCGGGTTCATCCCTAGCTCCAACAGCAACGGTCGTGCGCAACCGCAGTCCAATGGCAACGGCCGTAGTTACCCGCTCCAACCTAACGGTCGCTCCAGTCATGGTTCCAATGGTCACTCGCAGCCGCGTGCCGCTGGTGATGCCTGGAACTGCACCGACGGCCAGCGCGGGTTCATCCTGCGCATCGTCAGTGACTACAAAATGGAGAAGCAGGAAGTCGAGGACCTGGCCGAACAGCTCTTCGGCACTGGTGTGAAGCAGCTCAACAAGATGCAGGCTTCGCAGCTCATCGACGACCTGCTGGTCAAGGCCGGCAAACCCGCCACGCGCCAGACCCGCTGGCAGCCGTCGGAACCCATCAACCATCAGGCCGCATGAACACCGTCGCTGAAGCCCCACCCCCGGAGCGCAGCGAGAGCGAACTCATCCGCGCATTGCAGGACACCGTGTCAGCCTCACGGCTGTCGCTGTTCCTGCAATGCCGGTTGAAGTTTTATTATCGCTATGTGCTCAAACTGCAGAAGCCCAAAACGCCATCACTCCATCTCGGCAGCGCGGTTCACGCCGTCCTGAAGGTTTGGAACAAGGCACGCTGGCTGCAGCAGCCGCTCACCCTGAAGGCGGTCCACGCGACTTACCTCAGCGCGTGGGCGGACACCACCGAAGGCGCCGTTGAATGGGAACCCGGTGAAGAAGTGGCCGACAAGACCACCGGCTGGCGCTTGTGCGACACCTACCTGCGGGAGCACCATGTTCCTGCGGCGATCAAACCCGACGCCGTGGAGGTGTCCATCGAAGCCGACCTGCGTGAGCATGGTTTGCCCAAATTGATTGGCATCCTCGATCTGGTGCAGCAGGGCCACATCATCGACTACAAGACCACCTCCTCCACGCCTCATGCGGAGAAGGTCGTGCACAGCACCGAGATCCAGACCAGCAGCTACGCCGTGCTCTACCGTCACAACACGGGCCGCAATGAGAACGGCGTACAACTCCATCACCTGGTCAAACTCAAGAACCCCAAGGTGGTCATCACCCCGCTGCCGCCCATGACAGCACCGCAACAAACGCGGCTGTTCCGGCAGATGGAAGCCTACCTCGAAGGCCTGCAGCGCCGTGACTTCATCCCGTCCCCCGGGATGCACTGCTCAAGTTGCGAGTACTTTAACGAGTGCCGCCTATGGCACTGACACCCCAACAACCCGCCGCAGGATCGTGCCACGCGCACGGTCCTGCGGCATCACCCCTTTATCCACGCATGAAACCATTCACCCTTATAATTCTGCTCCTGCTGCTCGCGGTTGCCCCGCTGCATGCAGGCTGGTTCTTCCCCGATCCACCCCCTGACCGCAGCCCGGAATACCAGGCCAAGATCAGCTCGCTGGAAGACCAATTGTCGGAACAGCACAAAACCACCGACCGCTGGGAGATTGCCACCGGCATCCTCGGGTTCGGCTGTGTGCTGTTGTTTGTCATCGGAACCGCCCTTGGGGCACAAACACGCCAAAACTATGATGGAACACGAAGACTGGGACGAACCATCCCAACAACCGCAACAACCACCGCCCAGGCATCTGCCAACGGTGCAACCCACCACCTGGGCCAAGCAGATGCGTCAGATCGTCATCCAACGCTGGCAGCCTGAACCGCTGCCGGAGCCGGCGGTGGACATCGAACTGCCGCACCTCAGCGCCATCGAGCGCTCTGCCGAAGTCCTGCGCTTCACCTGCAGCAAGCTCGAATACTGGCTCTCGCCGCAGGGCACCCTGCGCGAATGGCTGCGGTTCAATCTGCGCATCGCCTTTGCGTTGATCGTGCCCGCCCTCGTGGTGGCACCGCTGGTCACGCTGGCGCTCAAGCAGTTTGAGTCATGGGTGGACCTCATCGCACGGACCACCTCCAACCTGATCCTGTTCCCGCTCTCCCTGCTGCTGGTCATCGGGCTCATCAGCGGACTGATCTCCATCGGCCGCTCGATCCTGCTCATGCGCATGCGCTACCAGCAGCAGCGTCGGGATCCCTACCTGTAACCCCAACCACCGCATTAACCTCAACCCCGGGAGAGCCGGATGACCTGTCACCAGGTTGTCCGGCTCTTCCATTTCACGAAAGGAATCCACAACTATGGACTGCATCAATCTCTACTTCCGCGAAGGCCCCTCCGACAAAGTGTATCAGGCCAGCATCCAGCCCAAGGATGCCGGGTTCATGGTCCACTTCGCCTATGGCCGTCGCGGCTCCCTGCTCAGCACCGGCAGCAAAACGCAGACGCCAGTCGAATATCAGATCGCCAAAGGCATCTACGACAAGCTCATCAAAGAAAAGACCGCCAAGGGCTACCGTTCCGCCGAAGACAGCGCACCCTGCCAGTACACCGACAAGATCCGCTCCGGCGTTCTGCCGCAATTGCTCAACCCGGTGGAGCCGCACGAGCTCGAACAGCTCCTCCACGATCCGGCTTACTGGATGCAGGAGAAGAAGGACGGCCGACGCCTGCTCATTCGAAAACAGGGTGACAACGTCACCGGCATCAACCGCCTCGGTCTCACCGTCGCACTGCCCGCACCGCTCATCGCGGAAGCCGCGACCTGTGCCGACGACTTCCTCATCGACGGTGAAGGCATCGGCGACACGCTGCATGCCTTCGACCTCCTGTTCCTCAGCGATCAGGACATCCGCGGCCGGCGTTGTGCCGACCGCTACCTGGCCCTGATGAACCTGCTCGCCTCGTTCCAGCACCGGCACATCAGGCTGGTGGCCAATCACATCACCGCTGCGGACAAGCAGCGCGGTTACGAACAACTGCGGCAGCACAACGCCGAGGGTGTCGTGTTCAAGCATCAGGACGCGCCGTACATCCCCGGTCGTCCCAACAGCGGTGGCAGCCAGCTCAAGTACAAGTTCCATGAAACCGCCTCGTTCATCGTCACCAAGGTCAACGACAAGCGCAGCATCTCACTGATCCTGTTCGAGGGCGACAAAGTACGCCCCGCTGGCAACGTCACCATCCCGCCCAACCACGATGTTCCTGCCGCCGGGAGTGTCGTGGAATGCCGCTACCTGTACGCGTTCCGCGAATCCGGCTCCATCTACCAGCCGGTGTATCTCGGACCGCGTGACGACATCCGCGCTGCGGAATGCACCACCACCCAGCTCAAGTACAAAACTGAGATCAAGCAGGCAGCCGCTTAACCAAAGCAACTCAACCACGCCACAGCCCAGGCGCCGTCATTCGGTACATGGGCTGTTTGCGTACAACCCACCTCATCCCCTATGAAAGCCATCTCTCTTCCCATCGCGGAACTCAAACCCGCGCTTGCCGGTCTCGGCAAAGTCATCAACGCACGCGCCACATTGCCCGTGCTGCAGTACGTCAAAGTCGAGCGTACTGCCGACGGCTGGATCGCGCTCACCGGCACTGATCTTGACCGCTTCGTCACGATGCGTCTCGAACATCCTACTGAAGGTCCGCCCGCCACCGTACTGCTGCCCCTCGATCAGCTTGTACAAGTCGTCAAAAACTGCGGCAGCGGCGAAACCATTGAAGTCGAATCCAGTTCCGCAGCGAGCATCATCCGCTTCCCGCTCGGCAACGAGACCGGCGAATCGAAGGTCCCCTTCGTGGTTCCCGACGAGTTCCCGCAGACTCCGCGCTTGAAGGCTGAAGCCATCCCGCTGCCGTCCGATCTGCGCCGTTCACTGCTCGAAGCCTTGGAGTGCGCCAGCGTGGACAGTACACGCTACGTGCTCAACGGCGCGTTCATCGACACCGGCAATCCCAAGGCCAACTACATTGTCGGCACCGACGGCAAACATCTGTACAGCGCCAACTCCTTTGCGCTGCCCTTGAAGCACTCCGTCATCCTGCCAAGTCACAAGTTCCTCGGCTGGAAGGAATTTAATCATGATGGCGAATGGCAGCTCAAGGCCGACAACCAGCACGTCCAGTTGTCCACACGACGCTGGCGGTTCATCAGCAAACAGATTGAAGGAACCTACCCCAACTGGCGGCAAACGGTTCCCAATCCGGCTGATGCGAAAACGGTCATCACGATCAACCCGGGCCAACTGGACACGCTCATAAAGCTCATCCAGCGCATGCCCTGTCACGATGAACGGTTGTTCTGCATCGGCCTCGAATGGAAAAACGGACAGTTCCTGCTGCTCGGCCGGGACAGCGCCAACGAACCCTGGCTGCGTGTTCCTGTGCCGGACGTGAAAGCGACCGGCCCGGAGATCACGATCTTCGTCAACCGCAAGCTGCTCATCAAAGCCCTCCACTTCGGCCTCAACACGATCAGCCTCATCGATCCGCTCGCGCCCCTGCGCTTCCACAGTCAGGGCAAGCAGATGATCGTGATGCCACTGCGACCCAGCGGCAACGATGCGCAGCCCGCCGCAACCCAACAACCCGCTCCTATACGCGTGCCCTCAGCACCGCCACCAGCAGCACAACAACCAACGGCAGTACAACCACCCGCAACTCAACCCCAAGCCATCAAACTCATGATCACGACACCAAACTCTGAAGGACCAACCGGCAACGACAGCAAATCCACCCTCGAAGAAGCCATCGACATGACCTTGCAAATCCGGGACAAGTTCACGGATGGGTTCAACCTCATCCGCGACCTGTCCTTGAAGCTGAAGTGCATCCACCGCGAGCACAAGACCAACAGCCGCGAGTTCAACTCCGTGCGCTCCACCCTGCGCACCCTGCAAGGCCTCAAACTGTAACCCAACACACCCACACCTCAACCCAAGGCCGGATGCGCATGTGCGTGTCCGGCCTTTTTCATTCCAGAAAGGAACACACGACTATGATTGCCAATCTCGATCCCCAACCGCAGCTCATTCAACGTCGCAGCCCGAACCTCGTGCTGCATTGCGGAGCCTCCCATGTCGAACTCGACGAAGTCCGCGCCGTTGCCACACCGCGCCACACGCAGAGCTGGTGCCCCATCCCGCACGCGGAACTCATCAGCACCGTGCAGCGCACCCTGGCCACCACCAACCTGCGCATCGGCACGCAGGCCCATTCGTTGTCCCACGAGGGCCAGCGTTACTTCGGCCTCATGGAAGTCCACGCACAGAAAACCAGCGACGACTACTGCTGGGTGCTCGGACTGCGAAACTCCCACGACAAGACGTTCCCCGCCGGCATCGTCGCCGGGGCCAGTGTGTTCGTTTGTGACAACTTATCGTTCTCCGGCGAGATCAAATTCGCGCGCAAACACACCCGGTTCATCGTGCGCGACCTGCCGCAGTTGGTCGAGCGCTCCATCGGCTTGCTCATGTGTCAGTGGCATGATCAGGACAAACGCATCGCCGCTTACAAGGAAGCCAAGGTCACCGATCCCGAAGCGCATGACCTCGTCATCCGCGCCACCGATGTCGGCGTCTGCAGCAACCGCCTCATCCCGCCCGTTCTCCACGAATGGCGCGAGCCACGGCATGACGCCTTCGAGGAACGCAACGTGTGGAGCCTGTTCAACGCGTTCACCGAAAGCTTGAAGGAAGGCAACCTGGCCGAACTGCCCAAACGCACCGAAGCCCTGCACGGCCTGCTCGACACCTGGGTGGGACTGTCATGAGCACGCCCACATCCATCGAGCGCGAGCATTACCAGAAGCTCGTCGGTCGCCAGATCCTCGCGATCCACTGGGACGACCTGGAAGGCCAGGCTCTTCCAGTGCTCATCCTCAGCGGCCGTGATCTCGACGGTCACGCCGCCACCGCCACCGTGCTCGCCGATCCCGAAGGCAACGCCCCCGGCCATGTGGATCACCGCTTGTGATCCACTACGCGGTCCCGTCTGCACCCGCAGTCGGGACCGCTCATGCTGGCTACTTATCTCTTCACCCCGGAGTTATTCGCAATGTCAGGATGAAGGTAGCGGAAAACGTGCGTCTTTTTTTAGCTATGCCAGCGACTTGAACATCTGAGCGAACTCAAATTCATGCGGGGAGCGCAGTGGCGAGTCACCCGGGAGATGATGGAGCAGGAGATCAGCGAGGTGAGGAAGGAGAAGACAGAGCACTCGGGGGAGAAGGCGGGGCCGAAGCGGAGGATTGGGTCTGGGGTGCCGGGGTGCCGTAAGACTCCTTGGCACTGCCGATGGGATTGGTATGATCAGGCTGTCCCCTCAATCCCCGGCTTCGATGCTCGCCCCTGACGTTCCAGCCCGCAACGCCCGGATTCTCGCAACATGAAACGCTTTCAACTGACACCAATCCCGCTGTCAAGGCGCGAGGAAAGGCGCCTGCCAGTATGGATCATGATGGCTGTCCACTTGATTGTTATCCCGGTGGCGGCGAAGGGCCAGACCGTGAACCCGAAAGGGGTTCAGAATATCCTGGCCGAGGAAGGGGATAAGTTTCCCGGCGGGCTGGTTCCCGGACACGTCCCGGTCAAAGCCGATGAGCAGTTGGCCAAGGTCTTTTCGCTGGAGAATGCGGCCCGGTCAATGGATCTCGCCGCCCTCAACTGGCAGAGCCAGCCGAGGCAGCAGTGCAGCCAATGCCACGCCAACATGCTGCACCTCGTCGCGCGTCCCGCCCTGGCCGGACTGGTGCCAGAACCGCCCGACGTGCGGCAATTGTTCGAGCAACACATTGTCGCCCGCCGCTGGGAAAAGGATGGGTTGCTCTACAACTTGGAAGCGGTTGCGGTCGCGGTGCCACTGGCATTTCACGACCGGCAGACGACCGGGAAGCTGCACCCTCTGACCCGGCAGGCTTTGGACCGGATGGTCGCGGTCCAAGGGAAGGATGGCACATGGGAAGATACCGTCGGGGGCAAGTATGGCTTCTTCCGCCGCTACGAGCAGACGCTGTTCGCGGCCGTCGGCATCGCTGCCGCGCCGGACGGCTACTCGGAAACCGAATCCGGCCGCCAAGCGCTGGAACGCATCCGTCAGTTTGCGCAAGCCAACCCGCCGAAGCACGCGTATGCCAAGGGAATGCTCCTGTGGGCGTCGGCGCTCGTCGAAGGAATCGCCACAGCGGCGCAGCGGAAGGCGGCAGCCGACCAGTTGCTCTCGCTTCAGCGATCCGATGGTGGCTGGGCGCTGCGACGGATGCTATCCGATGATCCCAACCAACCCGCAGGGCGGTTCGCAGCCGATCTGCCCAGCGATGGCTACGGGACCGGGTTCACCGTGTTTGTCCTGCGACAAGCTGGCCTGCCCGCTGACGATCCCCGCCTGCGTCGGGGCGTGGCGTGGCTAAAGGGCAACCAGCGAGCAAGTGGCCGGTGGTTCCATCCCACGCTGAGCAACCGACCGAACAATGTCCTCTCGAATACCGCCACCGCCTGGGCCGTGCTGGCACTTCAGGCATGTGGTGAGATCCATGCTAAATGAGCATATGCGAGAAACCGGACCAATCTGCGCCCTGGACGTCTGCGGTGCGCCGTGTGCTTGTGCGGATCGAGGCCAATTTCGAGATTCTAGCGAGGCTTTCACGTGGTTTCAGTGGCGGGGACATCTTGAACATCTGCGTGAATGCGATTCATGCGGGAAGCGCGGATGATGATCCGGCGAAGTGGACGGTGACGCAGGGGATGCTGGAGCGGGAGATTCAGAAGGTGAAGAAGGACGAAAAAAACATACAACAGTGTGCGCTCAAGGAGAAACGAACGATTCGATTCCGCTGTGTTTAACCCTGTTCCACGAAACCCTGTTCCACGAGGAGTGACTGCCGTCCCCTATGATTTAGGCGTGCACAATGGTCTGGTGCCCTGCACCTAAACATAGGCTCTCCATGCGAGCCGCATATTGATCCTTGCCACCGAATAGCCATGGATTTGATGCGCGCCTTGGGCGGGCACGGCCCGGAACCCGCAGAAATAGATTCCCAGCCGATCTTGCCCCAACGGCTGAAAGCCACCTACTGCACCCACCGTTCACCGCTCGTTCGATTGCATTTTGAGCGCATTTCTGCCACACTGAAGAACTTCTGGTGTCTCAAGCTGCACCAAGCGGTCGGACAACTGCACTTAACGCAGTCGCTACAGGCGAAGTTGCTCGTCTGGCCGCGCATCGACGTGACGTCCACGAGCGGTCTCGATCATGCACGCATCGTCGAAGTGCGGGCGAATGCCGAGAGCGCGAAGATCACGTTTGATGGTATGCAGCGGCGCGCGACATCCGGCAGATGCAATTTGAGTGACGGCTGATGCCGGTCAGTCAGCGTTCAAGTTGGCGGATTGATCAGCATGCGGAAATGTCTTTCTGTCCTCCCAAGCTTCGGGTAGGCTGCCGCGCATGTGGCCGTTTAGTCCTTCGAAGATCCAGCAGACCATCGATCAAGTGCTGGCACCGGGGGCGTTGCCGAGTGCAAGGGAGAAGGCGCTGGTAGAGCTCATGGCATTGCCGCAGAAACCCGAGTCGCTGAAGTGCTACAGCCAGATTGCTCTGGATGCCAAACAGGTGTGGAAGGTGCGCTACAAGGCCATGGAGGGCATGAAGCTCAGTCCGAATGTGGCGGGGGCGCGGGTGCTGCTGGCATGCGTGGGAACGGACATGCGGTCTGTGGCATTGGGTTTTCTCTCGGCGAGTACATTGCACCCGTCCCTTCAGGAGATCGCGTCGGAGGCCATGCCGGTGTTCAGCGAGACTCTGCGCCAGATCGCTGCGGAAGTGGAAAAAAGATTCAACAACAGGCTGCTGGAAGAGCTGCAGCACATCCGCAGCATGTTGCGGGTGATCGCCACGCCGGATGCCAACGACCTGCTCGCTGAAGTATCCCAAACCACGACCAAACTTGAAAATGGCTTGGTGCCAGAGTGGCTGGAGTGCGCGATGAAGAGCGGATATCATCAGGAAGTGAAAGATGCGCTCGCCGCGCTGGAACATCTGGGCACTGTGGAGTCCAAGGCTGCCCTGGAGAAGTTTCGTGGCGTGGAATCGCGCCTGGTGAAGAAATATGTGGTCGCGGGTGTCGGCGCGACAGTCGATGACGGATACCGTGAGGTTTATACGAGTGAATTTGGGCAGTCGAAGTGTCAGGAAGAGATCGCCAGGCATGCCCAACTCGAAAAAGAATGGCAGGAGCGGCATCCGCAGGACAAACCCAAGGCGGAATCATCACCGCAGGCCAATGATTCGGCTGACGAAGCGGCTCCCGGCGAGGGGATCAACCTCGACTTGGTGGCGCTGGTGCATGATCAGCTTGAGTTGCTCAAAGCGCTGCATCGCAAGAACTCGCTCGCGCCGCTTGCCGCCGCGATGAATCTGCATGGTGAAATCCATGGTTTTGCGCTCACCTCGGACGCTTTTGGAGACAACCAGCCAACGGTGGAGGAGGCGATCGCACTCTTTCAGCAGCAACTTCGTGCCGCCGCCAGAAGGGACGAGATTCGTGCCTGCGCCGTGTTTTATCACGGTTGCCGTGGTGCGGGGCAAGACAGGCTCAACTTGGCTCCCGCGTTGTCGCAGGACGAGGCGGGCTGTTTTGTCGCATTGGTGGATCATAGCAATGGTCAGGCCTATGCCGGGATCGTCCCCTACCTGCGGAACTGGAACGAGGAATGGGAGTATGGGCCCACTTTTTACCATGTCCGTGAGCGCGAGATTTTCTCCTGTGGCGACGCCCTCTGGTTAGAAAGTCACGTCATTCGCGCCGAAGTGCAGCGCTGGTGCAGACGTGGAAAGCAACTGCTGCACGACCAAGAAGCATCGACTGTCGAGGCGGAGAACTGTTTCAATTACGCGCTGGAGATGGACCCGCTCTGCGGCGAGGCGCTGATTTTTAAAGCGGCGTTCCTGCGCGAGGCGGGTCATCATGAAGAGGCTATCGCGCACTGTGATCGTGCGACGGCGCTTGGGGCTGATCGTCTGGCAGGTCTTGAACCAAATGTGGCTGCTTCGCTTTGGCGCAACAAGGCGCTTTCACTGCACGCTTTGGAGCGCTTTGAGGAGGAGCAGGCGGTGTATGACCATGTCATCGCGACGGATGTCTCGACCGTCAACTCGCCGGAGATCTGGGGCTTGAAAGGAGCGGCTTGGTTATCGTGCGGGGTGATCAATGGCGCGCTGGCCTGCTTTCAGGAAGCCGAACGCTTAGGGCATCCTCAGGCGGCTTATGGTGTGAGTGTTTGCTGGCAGTTGCTTGCAGAATCAAGCAACGAAGCTGAAGCGCAATATCAACTGGGTCGCCGACACTATGAAGGCAAGGGAGTGCCGGAGGATCACGCTGAAGCGGCCCGCTGGTTTCACAAAGCCGCCGAACAAGGACATTCTGACGCGCAACGCATTTTGGGTCTTTGCTACGCAGACGGCGATGGTGTGCCAATGGATGCCGAGGAAGCGACCAAATGGATCTGCAAGGCGGACGAGCAGGATTGCACATCCAGGAGCACGTCCTTGAAATCAGAGCGCCATCCTGTTGAAGGCGGCCTCTATTGCACGCAGGACACCGACGGTAATTTCTCGATCCTGAAGGTGCTGCAGCAGGGATATGGGATGGTGCATGTGCGACTCTACGGCAATCGTCTGACCTCTCCGCCTGCCCAAGTGGACGAAAGCACGTTGTCTGTGGCGGTTGGGCACGCGCCGCTTTCGATGGCCGGCTTTCAAGGTTGGAAGGCGACATTCATCCAGCAGTCTACGGTCGGGGAAGACGAACTCGAAGGTTATCGTTTGTGGATGGGGGAGTGATGGAGAAGCTGAATGAGGCACGAGCGAATATAGGCGCCCAGAACGACATTGACCTGTGTTTCCTGCTCGACCATGCTCCCTTACAAGTTATCTCTGTCTGAGCATGGCATTCAATGCTCCTAATTTTTAGTTTAGGTGGTGATCAAAACGAAACATCGAAACATCGAAAATGAGGATGTCTTATCGCTTCTGCCTTCTGATTTCCATGCTGCTGTGTTCAATACCAGCATGGCATGGCAGCGCGGCACCACCTGCTGACGCGAAAGACGTCAAACAAGCGGGGGTATCCAAGAGTGCCGGCTGGTATTTCATGGGCGACAAGACTAGGACGTTCACTTCGCTCAACGATCTGCCTCCAAGAGTTCTCGAGAAGTTGCAGACTCACCTCAAATCAAGGCTTGGGCAGGAGTTTTACGCTGGCCTCAAATTCAGTTCCGGGAGGCAGGCTGATGCAGAGGAAATGCGCGGCCAAGCCACTTCGAAAAACGTCTCGGGCTTCAGGATGTATGACGTTCAGTTCACCTGGAGTTTGCCGGATTCAGGTATCGAATCCTACGTGGCGCAGATCGGGCTGCGCGAGGACGGCTCGGTGTTTGAAGAGATTGATCTGCCAGCCTTTGCGTCGAAAAAAGGGGCGCTTCCCCTGGTTTCGCTCAAGAAGGCGAAGGCGGTCGCCAAATTGCACGGGTTTGCCAAAACGCCGTTTGAAACGGCCATTGGCTATGATCGCGAGACCGATGCTTTGTTTTGGCGCTTCAGCCGGCCAGCCGGAGACGAGGTTTTCACTTTTGATCCCTCGCCGCGCACGGGAGAACTGCATTTCTACCATCTTGAGGTTTCGGCACACGGCGGCAGCATTGTTCGCCAATATCTCTCGAGGGTGGTAAACTGAACAGAATGTCGTCACTGCTGAAAAATATGAATGCGATCAAAGTGTAAGAAGCAAAATAGCAGATAGCGAATTGCTTCTTGACGTTATGCTTTTTGGGCCTCGAATCGAATCTTGATTTTGCCCGGCAATGCACCGTTGCGGTGACGAGCGAAAGGAAAATCCGGTCTGATATGTAATTTAGTTGAGGTTGGGGGAATTGTCACCAAAATCCGGCTCCAACGCGCGCTGGAAGGTTGCGGCGCTCGGGAGCGAAAGCAAATTCCTAGTAGCCTGGGATCAGGCGCGGTGTTAATCTGGAAACCTACACTTGCATTGCTGGCCCCCGCACCTCATGACTCAGACCACGTTTCAATCAGAGATTGCCGCGCCGTGGACACTCCTGGCGCCGGTCCGAGTTGGCCAAAGTCCGACAGGGCAGGGAAGGATGAAGCAATACGTTACCGTCGAATTTGACGATGGCTCACGGTTGCGCATCGACCTCTATCAGAACACTTCCCAGTGTTTTGCTTTCGAGAAGGCCTGCATCTGGTTGAATTTCGTTGTCATCGGATGGGGCGAACATCTCTACCTGGTGGACCGGCATTCACTGAAGGTGATTGACCACGCTCTTGACTGCTACTTTGCAGACTTCTATTGCGACCCCGCTTTCCTGTTGGCCGCCTCCGGGCAAAGTCTGTTTCGCATAAGTCCCACAGGAGCCATGCGCTGGCAGAGTGTCGGGGTGGGCGTTGACGGGGTGACGATTGACCGCGTTGACGAGGAGACCATTCATGGGGACGGCGAATGGGACCCTCCAGGTGACTGGCGGCCATACCGCCTCAGTTTGAGCACCGGCCTGCCAGCCTGATTTTCTTCATGCTGTTAAAATACTTCTCGCTAATTCAAACGACCTAAAGCATGACCGGCATTTTAACGAAAAACAACAAGCGGAGAGTGATGCGGATCGTTGTTCACATGCTTTCATCCACAATCTGCCTGGCAGAGGTGGACAATTCCGCACGGGAGAACAAACCGGCCGTCAAGGCGGGCGCTGAGGTTTCCCTCAGCGGGAAGCTCAAGGGCGGCATGGCTGGGATTGGCGGTGAACACACCGGCTGGGTGCTCGAATATCAAACCAAGACCGGGCCGCAGCCGATCGAGGTGGATTGTTCGGGCCTGGACGCTGCCAGCATTCACGAAGGTCCTGCGCGGATCACGGGAAGGGTTTTCAAGAAGAACTACCTCGAACGCGGCCCCGTTCTGATTTTGAAAGCGACGAAAATCGATCGGCTGCCGACCGCTGCCGCGAAGAGCGACACTCAAGCGGCCAGACATCGCGGAAAGGCGGGTTAACAACCCTCATCACCGATCACCATGACCACTCTCACACGAGTTTTTATTTTTGGCCTCGCCATCCTCCTCAGCCTCCCGGTGCTCGCGCAGAGCGGCCTGGGTCTCAAAGGCACTCTTGAAGGCATTTCAACCGCCCCGGAACCCAAGGATCAAAACGGCGATCCCATCAAGATTCCGCAACGCACCCCTGCCGAGATCGAGGCCGATCACATCGCGCAAAATGAACGCGTTGAGCAGATCCAGGCGGAGGAGAAACGCCTTGCTGAGGAGCGTCAGCGCCAGGCCGAGTTGCAACGTGCCAACGAGCGCCTCGCCGAGGAGCAGCAGTCCCGCCAATGGAGCAACACGATGATCTTTGTGTTGCTCGCGGTCGTGGCCGTCCTGTTTGTTTCGCGCTTCTTCAAGCGCCGCAGTTAGCACGTCGAAAACCATTCCTCACCTTTCATTCCCATGATCCACTCACCTTTGCTCCATGCGCTGGCAGGTCTCGCTCTGCTCTTTGCCTGCACTCCGACGGCGCATGCCGAACTGCCCCCCGCAGTGTATGAAGACTGGAAGAGAAAAAGCCCCGAAGCGCTCACGATCCAGGCTCTGGAGGTCAAGATCGAGGGAGCCGCTATCACCGTCAGTGCGAAGGTCGCAGCGGTTGACCGTTCCAGTTCGGGTCTAAAATCTGGGGACACGCTCCAGATCCTTTACCATTCCGTGAAGCAAACGCAGCCCGGTCCCAGCGAGGCGATCATCCTAGAAAAAGGCAAAAGTTACCGCGCTTATCTGAGCAAGAACGAAAACGACGGCAGCTATGGTCTGGCGGCGCAAGGCCACAGCTTTGCGGCAGCATCTGCCGTTGAGTTCCCACAGTGGCGCGGTCAATACGAAGGCGAAGCGCAGTTCTCGACACAGCTGATCAAGTCGCAGGACCGGTGGTCCAGCTTTTGGGAACGAATGCGCCGCCCTGCGCCACAAGCCCTCGATGAAGCGCACGAGATGGCGATTTTCATCGCCGTCGGCGAACGACTTACGGGCGGCTTCAAACCGCAGGTCGTCAGCGCAGCCGAACGCGACGGAAAGCTGGTGATCGTTTATACCGATGGCCCGCCTTCCCCTGAAACCTTCGTGACGCAGGTGCTCACCCATCCCTGGGTTATCGCCATCGTGCCGAAATCAGCCCTGCAGGTGGAGGCCAAGAAGAAGGAGTGACGACTGCCCCTGCCAGGTGTCCGGCTTCTTCGTGCTGAAAGAGGAGCAGAACATGGAAATAGCTTCGTAAATCATCCAGCCGGCACTAGGCTTCCTCCCATGCGGACCTTTACAGTTGCGAAGATCGTCCTCCTGTCAGCGCTGCTGACGGACGCAAGGGATGTCGCCGCAGCCGATCTTACCATCCAGCAGAAACTTCAGACCGACCGCGAGCATTACGACAAACAACTGCGCGCATACCGTGAGATGCGCGACAAGGTGGAGCGCGGCCATGTTTCGGAGACGCAGTGGCAGGCGGCGCAGGACATGGAGGATTTCGGCATGAACACGCTCAAGGAGTTGTCGTTCCTCAGTGCCGCACGCGATATCACGAAAGCGGTAAACCTCGACAAGCTCTCGGTTGTTCCATGGCGCGCGAACCTTCCGTATGTGCTGTATGTCGCTGAAGCCGCTGAGAAAGCCTACAAGGCGGAGATAGATTTGGAAAAACGTCGCGCCGAAGGCCGTGCCGCCGATCCTGAGTATGCTAGGTCGTATCAGGCGAAGCTGGATGAGGCAATCGCCGTTGTTGAACATTTGAAGCGACCTGCGCAGCTCGTGCAGCGAAAAGAATGGGCTTATGGTGACGAAAAAAAGATGGACTGCCTTACAGGCACCACCTTGAGCGCGCTTTATGCGCTCAAGGCGGCAACGGCTGAAGGCAAGGACGAGCGCATGAGGTGGGGTATCAAGGCCGGCAGAGAGGTTTCGGAAACGCTGTTGAAGTTTCCCACCCTCAACACAACGTCGCCCACCACTCTGGGAGGCGTTCTTAATGCCCAGACCAACAGGTCAGGTGTGCTGGCGCTCGACAAGGTTCTCGCCGAAACTAGCGCTCGTCTGATGGTGTCGGCCGTGGCGATCTCATGGTCTGATTCCATGCAAGCCGAGGCGCTGTTGCGAAAGGAAAACACGCTTTCCGACCTCAACTACCGCATCATGGTGGCGGATTACGAGCGGGACAAAGTGCTCGCCGCTGAACGCAAGCTCGCACGAGGGCTGCCTCCGAAGGAACCCGGAGGCATCAAGTTTAACAGTCAACGCGCCGACGAACTCGCCTTGAAACTCGACATCGACTCGGTCGCCTACGATCCTGTGCGCGGGCGGCTGGTGGTCAGTGGCAAGAAGTCGGAGGAGGCCTTCGACATGGACATCTTTGCCGATGTGCTAAGGCTCGCGGTCGAGGAACACGAGCCGTTTTTCAGCATGGACCCGTCACGCATCGAGGACTGGGACTTCAAGTCCATCCGCATGGCAGAGAAACTGCGTGAGAAATACAAAACCGAAGAGCTTACCGCCCGCGTGCGCAGTCTGTGCGCGCAACCGATTCAACGCGGCAGCCGCAGCTACTACTACACGACCGCCTACGAACTCGATGCCGGATTGTTTGCTGCCGCCAATGAGGGCCGTGACATCAGTGAGAAGCTGGTCTTTTCACCCAACTGGCTGCGCTACTCGAAGGTGGGATGGATTCTTTATGAGGCCGACATGGCGATCAAAGCGGTGGCCGCCGGATTTCAAGAACGCTGGCCGGATGTGATTCCATCGGCAGCCTGGGAGCTGCCCGACTTCAATCCAAAGTGGCTCAATCGTCGTGAGCATGGTCACGCTGGTCGTGCGAATTTCGAACTCGATGAGGCCAGTGTGGTGGATGCCAACGGACGCCTAAGTCTGGCGGAGATTCGTCCCAAGCTTTACGTGACTTTTCGCGAACCGGGCACCAATGAGGACGTCACGCCCCAGCCTCCCGAGTGCAAGGCCATCAGCGATCACTTCACGCGCAACTGGCGCTTCTACGTTGAGCGCGTGCCGGAGATCAACCGGCTCCAGCATGTGTACAAAGCCTACGTGGCGGCGAAGTATCTCGTGCATGAGCATCCGGGACTCGCGGAACGCATCCGTTCGCTGCCGAGGCATGCAGACTGGCCGGAGCAGCCACCCTTGCGGGTCATTCGTCCCAATGTGATTCGTGTTTGTTACGAAGGAGAACGTCTTGTGCCTCTCGATGATGAACAGCGCGTCTGGTGGGACATCGGTGGCGGCTACGGCGGTGGTGCCGTGTTCAAGGTCGGAGAAAAAGTCGATTACACAGCACACACGGCGGCTCCGGCCGCCTGGACCGGCGCCGCCTTGCTCGACGCGGCTTCCACGCTCGACTTTGAAGAGCATGGCGATCATGCGGCGCTCGCCTTCGAAATCGGAACTGCGCCTATGCCGGGCGAGCCCATGCTGCGGACGGGATTTTTCGTGGCTGGCATTTTGCTGGGCGCGGCCCTTCTCGGCGCGGCATTGCGACGCTGGGACTGGCAGCAGATCGTGGCGTCTCAAGTCTGTCGGCACTGCGAGAAGGTTTACGCAGGTGTCGGCAAAGTGGCGTTGTTGGGCCATGCGCTGACGGCGGCGGGATTGTTCTGTTTGTTGGTATTGCCGTTGCTGGCGGCATCGCGCGAGGGTGAGGTGCCGTGGACGAGACTCGTGGTGGCCGTGCTGGTGCTGACAGGCGTGGCAGCTCTGCTCACATTGACGGGGAGTTTGATCTTCGCGTGCATCCGGCGTGTACGGCCTGCGATGCCGGGACATCGCGGCTGGGTGCCCGAGTTTTTCGTGGGCGGGCAGCTTTGTGGTTTCTTCATGCTTGTGGCGTTGTGGCAAGGCGGCGTGTCGGCCACTGCGATTGGCATGTCATGCCGGCGCTTGCTTGGTTCGGCCTTGGGCGAGCGTTTGCTGGTGCAGTTTGGCGGCGCTACTCCGCTAGCTTGGGCGGCGTGGGCGCTCGCTGCCGGTTTGCTCATCGTACTGCTTTCGCGCTGGGTGGTGCCGCTGATGCTCGGCAGTCGTCCGCTGTTGTTTTCATCTTCCCAATCCCATCACCATTCCTCATGAAAGAGATCCATTCGGCACTCGACACGCTTGCACGCAACATCTCCACGGTGATCATTGGCAAGGATGATGCCATCCGTCTTGTCCTCTCCGCCTTGCTCTCGCGTGGTCATGTGCTGCTCGAAGACATGCCCGGCGTGGGCAAAACGATGCTCGCACGAGCGCTCGCACGTTCGGTGGACTGCACCTTCAAGCGTATCCAGTGCACGCCCGACTTGCTGCCGGTGGATGTCACGGGCTATGTCGATCCTAGGACGCGCGAGTTTCGTCAGGGGCCGGTGTTTGGCCACATCGTGCTGGCCGATGAGTTGAATCGCGCCACGCCGCGTACGCAGAGCGCGCTGCTGGAGGCCATGGGCGAGGGACAGGTCAGCATCGAGGGCGAAACGCACCAACTGCCCGATCCATTCATGGTCATCGCCACGCAGAATCCGGTGGAGCATCGCGGAGTGAATGATCTGCCGGAGGCGCAGCTCGATCGCTTCCAAATGCTGCTCTCACCCGGTTATCCCGACGAGGCGGAGGAGAAGCGTATCCTGCTCGCTCGCGCCACGACGGACCCGATTCAAAGCCTCCAGCCCGTCATGAACGCGCAGACGCTGCGCGGCATCATGGCCAAGGTGCCGGAGGTGAAGCTCGCGGAGTCGCTCATTGATTATATCCTGGCGCTGGTGCGTGCCACGCGTGGTGATGAGGCGTTGCAGATCGGCGCGAGTCCGCGTTCCGGCCTGCAATTGATGCATCTGGCGCGGGCTTACGCGCTGGTGCAAGGGCGTGCCTACGTGATTCCCGACGACATCAAGCTGCTGGCGCAGCATGTGCTCCCTCATCGGGTGTTTCCTGCCAGCACGTCCCAGGAAACGCTCAGCACGACCGCTTGGAAGCAGGAAATCGTGAGGCGCATCATCGCGACGGTGAAGGTGCCCGGAATCTGAAGCTCTCATCCCATGCTCAAGCCCACCCGAAATGACGCCACCCTCGATCACACCTCCGCCGCGTGGTGTGTGGCGGCATTGGTGGCTGGGATCATCGTGGCGGAGGCATCTCCACATCCCGATGCGCTGAAGGTCGTGGCGGTGTTGTTGTTACTCGGAGCCGGTTGGGTCGTGGCGGCCACGTTTCTGACGCATGGAGCGGGTGATTCGCTGCTGTGCGAGGTATTGCGCATGCCGGAGGATTTTCACGCGCTTGGCACTGTCACGTTGCGCCTGCGTCTGGTGAACGCGCATCGGCGACGCCCTGCGTTGTTTCTGCAATCGCATGTCCGCGTGCGTGCCGATGGTCGCATGCTGCCTTCACCGCCGTTCATCACACCGCAACTCGCGCCGCGTGAGGCGGTGGAGCTGGAGTGGGGCATCACGATCAACATGCGCGGCGAACATGAAATCGTGGACCTGCGCGTGCGTCGTTGCTTTCCGGGAAGTTTGGTCGTGTGCGAGCAGATTTTTCTGCTCCAACATCGCATGCTCGCACTGCCTGCGACTTACCGGCTGCAGGATCGTGCGGTGCAGATGCTGATCGGCCGTCGTCATGCTGCGGGACGGCAGCACGCCAGCCCGGCGGCGATGGAGGACTTCATCGGCGTGCGGTCCTACCGCGCGGGCGACAATCCGCGGCACATCCATCTCGTCACCTCACTGCGCATGCCGGAGTATCCGATGGCGCTGGCCGTCCGCGAGTTTGAAGACCCGACCGATGACGATGTGTGCCTCGTGCTCGACACCGGCATCGCCGAGGATGAGGAAGATCGCGAGCTGCTGCTCTACCGGCACGAGAAATCCCTGTCCTTCAGCGTGGCGCTGTGCCGTTTGCTGTGTGGTCGCAAATACCGGGTGCGGTTCCGTTTTCTGGATGCCGACGGAAAGGCCTGTGACCTGCGGATTCAACATCCCGTGCGCGATCTGGCCCGCCTTGAAGTTCTGCTGGCACGAGTGAAGCCCACCTCATCGCGCAAAGCGGTCCAGCAAATGCTGGGCAAGCAGGCTGGTCTTGCCGAGGCGGCGGTTTTGTTCATCAGCCTGCGTGAAGTCGCCGAGGAGCGGCATCAACCGCGTCTTGCGGTGCTGAGCGTGACGCCGGATTGGCAGATGTCACTCGTGCGGGAGGTGGTGGATTCATGAAAGCGCCGGGCCGTGAAGTTTATGAGCAGGAACGCGATGCCGCCGGGCAGACACCGCAGGAGTTTTTGCGCCACGCCGGTGAGGAGCGATTTGAAGCCGCTTTGTTCACCGATTCGTGGCATGTATGGCCGGTGCTGGGTGCTTTGACGATGGCATGGCTCGCCAATGTGATGACGGGTTGGTATGTCACGGGCGTCGTTGTGATGCTCGAAACGGCTGCGTTTTCCGGACTTGCCGCCCAGCAGGTTGAGCCATCAGGCAGCAGGAGGCGGTATCTGATGACTTATCTCGTTTGGACGATGCTGGCATGCATTGGCGCACGGGGATCGGCATCTGCTCTCGCGTGGCTGGCGGGTGGATTCGTGCTAACTTGGGTCGTGGTCACGGTTGACGGCAAGGCTGCCGCGAATGTCGTGCAGATATGGCAGCGTGTGGCTTGTATCGGCTGGATCATCAGCCTGTCATGGGCGTTATCCACCAGCGTGTTCGCTGCGTTTGCGCTCACCATTGCCGGGTTGATGATTTTTCTCGTGATTCGCATGGCATTGCGTCGCCAGCGCCAATTTGTGGCTGTGGTGCTGCTGTGGGCGCTGTTGCATGCGCTCGCGCTTCGCAACGGCGAAGGCGCGCTGGCGCTGCATGTGGCGCTGATCGTGCCCGGTTTCTTCTGTCTCGTCATCGCTTGCTGGCGTTTTGGCGAAGCCAGCCTCGTGCGCTGGCCGCGCAGCATTTACCGCAGTTCGCCGCTGTGTCTGGTGCCGCGTCTGGATCAAAGCCGTGAGCATCCTCTGAAAATCGATGTCCTCTGACCGTCCAGTTCTGCCACGCCAGTGGTTTCTGATCGCCGCTTTGATCGCGCTGATCGCGGCAAGTGCTGGCCTGCTGTTGATGCGTGGCCCTGCGGACCGGCAACCATCGCCTGTGCCACACCCGATACCGATTGATCACCCCAAGGATGACTCCGGGCCGATCAACCAAGAGCCGGATCCAGAGCCAAAGCTGAAACCGCCTCCGCCTCCGCCTCCACCACCGCCTCCACCGCCTCCACCGCCGCCGAAAATCGACGAACCACCGCCACATCCATCACCCGAAGTCTCCACGTCCTTCTCTTCCGGCAGTGGTGGTCCGAGCAAACCGAATCCATCGGTAGTGGCCGAATTACCGCCGCTGTGGGAGCTGCTCATCCGCCCGTGGATGCCGTGGGTTGCCGCAGGTGCTTTGGTGGCGCTGGCGCTCCTTCAATGGCGCCGATGGCGGGCACGAAGCGCCAATGATTCATCCCAATCCTCATGATCCCGGCCGCTGAAGCACTCTGGACGCGACTCCTCGCCCTTCTGCGCGAGCAGGGACGCATGCCGCTGCGTTCCGAGCCGCTCACGCCACATGAGATCGCGCTGCATTGCCACGAGGACGACGGCGACGACCGCGTGCGGCGTTT
>JAYVIO010000228.1:0-4064 GCA_043770175.1 Verrucomicrobiales bacterium
ATGGAGCGCGTCGATGTGTGTCTCATCATCGGCGCCAACGACGTGGTGAATCCCGCCGCACGCGAAGACAAGTCCAGCCCGATCTACGGCATGCCCATCATCGAGGCCGAAAAGGCCGGCACCGTGATCGTGATGAAGCGTAGCATGGGCAAAGGCTTCGCCGGCATCGAAAACGCCCTCTTCCTCCGCGACAACTGCCGCATGCTGTTTGGTGATGCCAAAGCGTCACTGCAGGAGCTGGTGGCGCTGGTGAAGGCCGGATAACGGAGTGGGCCGAACTTTGCGAGTGCGGCTTTCTCCGCACATGGAATGTGCGGACCACTTTGCAACGTTAGAGCATCACTTCATCGCGCGTATGACTGCGGATGCCATCTTCCGATCACGACTGTTCCGGCCACGTCGCTGCGCATGCGTTCACGTTTATGAACCCACGTGTGCGAGACGGCGTCGTCGTGCATGGCAGGCGTTCTGTTTTGAAAACGAGCCTCGCAGGACTCGGTGCGCTCACTTTGCCCGGCCTGATGAAGCTGCGCGCAGAAGGGAAGGCCAAAGCGAGCAACAAAGCTGTCATTTTGCTCTGGATGACGGGCGGCCCCTCGCACATCGACACTTGGGATCCGAAGCCGGACCGGCCCATCGAGAACCGCGGGCCGTTCAAAACGATCCAAACCAAGCTGCCCGGCGTGCGCATCTGCGAATTCCTGCCGAAGCAGGCCGCGATGCTCGACAAGTTCACCATCATTCGCTCGGTCGATTGCCGTTTCAGCAATCACGAGCCGAACATGGTCATGCAGACCGCGAATCTCGCCAACGAGCCGCGCACGAACCCGAAGGCGAAGTATTACCCGTCCTTCGGCAGCATCGTGGCAAAGCATCGCGGTTCGAATCATCCGTCCATGCCGCCCTACGTCGTGCTGAACATGAAATCGCGCTCGCATGTGGCCTGGGGCGGTTACCTCGGCACGCAGTATGATCCGTTCGACGGCAACAGCGCCACGAAACTCTTCCAACTGCCTTCCGGCCTCAGCATGGACCGCCTGCGCGCCCGCCAGACGCTCAGCAAGCAGATGGACGGCCTCCGCGCCGAACTCGACGCCAGCGGCATGATGAGCGCCATGGACAGCTTCGGCCAAAAAGCCTTCGACATCGTCGCCGGTGGTCGCGCGCAGGAGGCCTTCGATTTGAGCCAGGAGCCGCAAAAAGTGCGCGACCGCTTCGGCGAGCACGATTGGGCCAAACAAGCGTTGCTCGCACGTCGTCTCGTCGAGCGCGGCTCGTCCTTCGTCACCATTGACCTCAGCAATCACAGCGCCTCCGGCACCTGGGACACTCACGGCGACAACATCCCGCCCTACGGCGGCATCTGGAACGGCCTGCGCCCGCTGCTGCCCGTATTCGATCACGTCATCACCAC
Organism: Verrucomicrobiales bacterium; assembly: GCA_043770175.1. GTDB lineage: Bacteria > Verrucomicrobiota > Verrucomicrobiia > Verrucomicrobiales > Verrucomicrobiaceae > Prosthecobacter. The sequence continues at coordinate 1,415 of JAYVIO010000228.1, forward strand.
GCTCGTCAGCGATCTCGCCGAGCGCGGCATGCTCGATGACACTCTCGTCATCGCCATGGGTGAATTCGGCCGCACCCCAAATCTCGGCACGCAAGGCAGCATCGACGGCCGCAATCACTGGCCTCACGTCATGTCCATGTCCCTCGCCGGTGGTGGCTTCCGTCACGGACAAGTCATCGGCGCCTCCTCCAAAGACGGCGGTGAGATCGCCGAACGCCCCGTCACTCCCGGCGACCTCGCCGCCACCATCTACCACCATATGGGCGTGCCGCTCGACGCGACCTACACGGATCATCAGGGCCGGCCGAACTTCATCGTGGATCAGGGTGCGCCGTTGAAGGAGCTGGTGTGAAGTGAAGATCACTCGTTGAACTCTACACTGATCTTGAGTTCCGCTTAGTTTCGGCCACCTTGAACCACGATGGAAATGTCACCCAAGCTTCAGGCCACCGCGAAGTCTTTGCGGGCTGCTCGCTTGCGCATGCCGAAGCGGGCATCCGCCGATGCCTACGCTCAGTTGGACCGGCTTCTGAAGGGGGCTGATACGGCATTGGATGACGGAACCGCGAAAGCGCTCTCAGAAGCAATCAGCAAAGGCAGGAATTCAAAATCAGGAACTCTCAGTGAGCTTCGTAAGCCCTCGGATTTCTGATTGATCCAGGCCTTGAAGATTGGCAACCTCAAACCAGCGCCTTCGTGATCACCCGCCGCTCCTCCACACCGGTGAGTCGCTGATTCAGGCCCTGATGCGGAAAACTCAGCCGCGTGTGGTCGATGCCCATCAGATGGAGGATCGTCGCGTGCAGATCGCTGACGTGAACGCGATCCTCCACGGCTTTGAAGCCCAGTTCATCCGTCGCGCCGATGGCTTGGCCGCCTTTGACACCCGCACCGGCCATCCACATGGAAAAACCGTGCCAGTCGTGATCACGCCCCGGTTTGCCGACGCCCTCGCTGGTCGGTGTGCGGCCAAATTCACCGCCCCAGACGAGCAGCGTTTCATCCCACAGGCCCGTGCGCTTCAGATCGGCGATGAGCGCGGCGATGGGCTTGTCGGTTTCACCGGCGTGTAGCGTGTGATTGGTGATGCAGTCGTTGTGACCGTCCCAAGTGTCCTCGATGTGGCCGCCGCCGGAGTAGAGCTGGATGAAACGCACGCCTTTCTCGATGAGCTTCCGCGTGATGAGGCACTTGCGGCCAAAATCCGCGGTACGCTTGTCATTGAGGCCATACATCTCGCGCGTAGCGGCATCCTCGTTGTCCACATCCACCACGCTCATCGCCTCCGTCTGCATGCGATACGCCAGCTCATACGATTCGATGCGCGCCATCAATTCCGTCTCATCGGGATGCATTTTGAGATGCTCCTCGTTCAACGATTTCAGCAAATCGAGGCTACGCCGCTGCGTGCGGTCACTCGTGCCTTCCGGCGTCGCCAGATCAAGCAAGGGCGAGCCACCACTGCGGAACAACGTGCCCTGATACGCTGCCGGCATGTAACCCGCCGTCCAGTTCGACGCGCTGCCGATCGGCCCGCCGCGCGGGTCCGTCATCACCACAAAGCCCGGCAGGTTTTGATTCGTCGTGCCCAGCCCATAACTCAACCACGAGCCCAGACACGGCTTGCCAATGAAGATGCTCCCCGTGTTCATCTGCAAACAGCCCGAGGCATGTGCCGCCGAGTCCGCGTGCATCGAGCGGATCACGCATAGATCATCCGCAAACCGCGCCGTGTGCGGAAACAGGCTGCTGATCGGCAGTCCGCTCTGCCCATGCCGCGCGAACTCAAACGGCGACTGCATCAAATGCCCCACCGCGCGCCCGTTCGATCCGACCTTCGCATCGCCCGTGTAAGGCATGCCGTGAAACTTCTTCAGCGCCGGTTTCGGATCAAACGTGTCCACCTGGCTCGGCCCACCGTTCATGAACAGAAACACGCAATGCTTCGCCTTCACCGGAAAATGCGGTCGCTTCTCCGCAAGCGGCGATGCGGCGAGCGCATCCGTTGCCAACAAATCCGCCAACGCCAGTCCCGCAAAGCCGTTGGTGGCACGCATCAAGTATTCACGACGTGTGAGAGGGTGGTTCATGGCTATTCGGGATAAACAAACTCGTTCAAATTGAGAATAACGCGGCACACCTGCTCTAGCGATTCCTCGCGTAGGAACGCCTGCATCTTCGCCAACTCGTCCGCCGTCGGCTCGCGACACAATGCCAGCCGCCATGCGTGGGCGATCTGTTTCGCGGGATCGTCACCGGCTTCACGCCTCAAGCGGGCGGCGAAGTGTTTGGCTTGTTGGTTGACGAAATCGCCGTTGAAGAGGCTGAGGGCTTGGGGGGCGACGGTGGTGACTTGGCGTTGGGGGCAACTGCTGACGGTGTCGGCGAGGTCGAGGGTTTCTAGCATGGGGACCACCAACCCACGCTTGATGAAGGCGTAGATGCTGCGGCGGGAAGCTTCACGCTCGTCTGAGGGCTGCCAGACTTTTTCCTTGTCGGTGTTGGCTTCGAGCGCGGCCTTGGGAATGCAGGGCTTCATCGCGGGGCCGAAGCGCTTCGGATTGAGCTGGCCGCTGACGGCGAGCATCGAGTCGCGGATGGCTTCGACTTCCAAGCGCCGATAGCGGTAGAGCGGAGGGCGAAGGGCGGA
>JAYVIO010000229.1:0-11698 GCA_043770175.1 Verrucomicrobiales bacterium
GCGACATCTCGGGCGACCAAGCCGTGCGCGCCTTGGTCCGGCTCGGTTTTCAGGTGACGCGACAGAGCGGCAGTCACGTCCAGATGACCAACGGCATCCGGCACGTCACGGTTCCGGCGCATGATCCGATCCGGGTTGGCACATTGAAGAACATGCTGCGGCAGGCCGGTGTCGAACTGACGGTTTTTATCGAGAACCTGTGACCGCAGTTCACAAAGGCTCGACCAAACCCGACACCAGTCACGAAGCCGTCCCCGATCTCTGCCACTCGCTGCTGAACTCGAAGATCATTCGTCATTCGACATTCCTCATTCCTCACCCATCCTCCCGCCAATGCCCGACGAATCTCCTCCCCCCGGCCTTACTCCCACGAATTACCAGCGCACGACCGGAGGCAACCATCTCCAGTGGAAGCCGCCGTCTCCCGGGCATCTCGCCGAGATGCTGCCGCAATACGAGATCGAGAGCCTGCTCGGCCACGGCGGAATGGGCGCGGTGTACAAGGGTCGGCAGAAGTCGCTCGACCGCGTGGTCGCCATCAAGATTCTGCCGCCGGAGGCCGCAGGGGATGAGGATGCGCAGTTCGTGGAGCGCTTCAAGAACGAGGCGCGCACGATGGCGAAGATGAATCATCCGGCGATCGTGAACGTGTATGACTTCGGCGAGACACAGACCGGGCTGCTGTTCATCGTGATGGAGTTCATCGACGGCACGGATGTGGCGAAAATGATCGCCTCGCAGGGCAAGCTGCCGCCGGATTACGCGTTGGCGATCACGGCGCATGTGTGTGACGCGCTGAACTACGCGCATAGCCACAGCATCGTCCACCGCGACATCAAGCCGGCGAACATCCTCATCAACATGGAAGGTGCGGTCAAAGTGGCCGACTTCGGCTTGGCCAAGCAGAGTGATGCCGGGGCCGGCGGCCTGACGAAGACGAACATGGCGATGGGGACGCCCGATTTCGTGGCACCGGAGGCGCTGATGCCCGGCGTGCCGCTGGATGGCCGAGCGGACTTGTATGCCATCGGCGTGATGCTGTATCAGATGCTCACCGGCGAAATTCCGCGCGGCATGTGGACGATGCCAAGCGCGAAGCTGGGCACCGATCCACGCTTTGACGCGATCATCGGCAAGGCGATGCAGACGGACCGCGAGTCGCGCTACCAGACGGCGGCGTCAATCCGCCGCGATCTGGATGTGATCATGACCACGCCGCCTGCCGCCGCGAAAAAGCCCGCAGGGCAGGGATCGCAGCAGCGGAGCGCGGATGCCCCTGCCCGCAATGCTTCGCATAGCGATGCTGGCGGGCCCATCCGCAAAGAGGCTGCGCCGAAGCCTGAGGCGCGCATTCCCGTCAAAAAATCGAACACCGGCTTCTACCTCGGCATGGCGGCGACGGTGGCCGTGCTCGGTGCAGTGGTGTTTCTGTTTTCAGGCGGGAAGAAACCGGCTCCAGAGCCGGATCCCGCAGGAAAAACCAAGGTGGCGGAGGAAAAGCCCGCGCCGAAGCCAAAGACACCGAAGCCAGCGCCGACTGTTCCGACTCCACGCGTGCCACTCACCGCACCAGCGCCCACCTTGACCGCGAAAGCGGTGGATGTGCTGCCCGCTCTCGTCCTGGGGCAGGATGTCGTGTTCGGTGATTGGAAAATGCAGCCTGACGGCCTGGCGTATCTCGGGCGCAAAGGCAAAGTGAACTCACGGGTCGAGTTGCCGTTTAACTGCAGTGGGAGCTACCTCATCGAAGCCGAGATCTCCACGGTGCCGACGCCGGGTGACATCGTGCTGCATCTGCCCTTCGCCAAAGAGAGCGGTGCTGGACAGGACGACATCTCCTTCATAGTGGATCATGCCAGGGGGACGCGCGCAGGCTTCGCCTACTTCGGGGGAGAAAGCCTCGGCGGCAAAAAAAATCCCGCCTGGGCCGATATGGCAGCGCCTTTGGGTCAGAAAAACCGGCTGATGGTGAAGGTTGAACTGAAGGAGCTGGGCAGGATTGCCCTCAGCGCTTGGCTGGATGGCAAACCGCTCGTCGGGTGGGAGGGCGATCGCAGCCTGAGCACGGGGTCAGCGATTGTGTGGCGGCCCAATAACCCGTCGCACTTCGCCATCGGCACCACGCTGGACGGCGCCGTCTTCCATCGCATCCGCGTGGAGGCGCTGGATGGCGAAATCAAATGGCTGCGTGATCCGGCTACTGTCGCAAAGGTAGCGCCTGCGCCGATGCCGGTCACGACGCCTGCACCCGCCGCCCCCGACACTGTGGACACCGCGCCGTGGGCCGATGCCATTGCGCTGCTGCCGCTGGTGGATGTGGGGAAGGACGCGGTGAAGAATACTTGGAAACGGGATGGCGGCGATTTGGTCTCCGGCAACAAGCACCAGCCTGCTCTCGTGGAACTGCCGGTGATCCCGCCGGAGGAGTATGACCTGCGTCTGCGCTTCACCAAAAAAATTGGCAACGAACACATCTCACTGGTGCTCGCGCGGGTGGATCGTTCCTTCGTCTGGCATGGCGGGGATTACGTGAACACCATTTTTGGTTTCGGCAACCATCAGGGCGCGGCTGGCATCAAGACTGCGAACAAGACTTTGAAAATTGTGCCCTCCTGCTTTGACGCAGATCGTGCTTACACGGTGCAGATTGCCGTGCGCAAGACCGGGGTGACGGCGTATCTCGACGGCGCGAAGATTTCCGAACTGCCCGCCGATTTGGCGGAGATGCAGGTGCCCGTGAGCCTCCAACTGAAAACCACGGGTGCCCTCGGCGTCGCCAGCTTCAAAACATCCTATGCCGTCCACTCCGTGGAGCTGCGTGAGGTCACGGGGAAGATGACGTATCTGCGGGAACAACCTGCCGCCGATCTCGTCGCCCAGCGCCTCGCGCAGATTGAGCAGCAGTTCTTCGCGGCCTACGAAAAGCAGGCTGGAGCCGCGCATCTGGCCGCTGTGGCCGATCTGAACACGAAATTCAGCGCCGCGCTGGATCGCAGCATCGCCACGGTTTCGCAGGCAGGGAAGCTGGATGAGGCGCTGGCGCTGCGGCATGAGAAGACACTCATCCAGACCAACGGCACTGTGCCGGAGGAGGATGCGGCGGACACGTCGGAGACTCTGAAGGCACTGCGCAAGACCTACCGCACCACGATGACCACACTCATCGCCACGCGTGACAAGAACGCCGCGCCGCTGCACGCCGCGTATGATCGTGCGCTGGCCACGTATCAGGAAGAACTCACCAAGGCGCAGAAACTCGATGATGCCCTGCGGGTGAAGGCCGTGCGGGATCACGTGGCCGCGCAGCGTGACCAAGGAGTGGGGAGTTCGCTTCGCGGCTCCGCAACCAGTCCCCAGCCAGGAGCTGCCGATCCAGGGGCCAAGATGGCCCCTCTCCTTGGAAAAAGCGCGAGCGCTGCCGTTCCTACTGCCCCCATCGCCCCGCCATTGTCTGCGGACAAAATTTTGCCGCCACCACCCAAGGCCACGCCGGAGGAGGTGCGGGCGTTGTGTGAGTGGGTGCTTGGCAAGGGCGGCAGCGTGGAGGTGCTGGATGGCGGCAGTAGGCGCGACATCGGAAAACTTGATGACCTGCCCAAGGGTAAGATCACGCTGCTACGCTTCTTCATTTACGAGCTGCCGATGAATGAGGAGGGGAAGAAATGGCTCGCCGTCCTTGGTCGGGTGCCGGAGCTGGAGAGCATGTTCTTCCACAAAAATCCCGGCACACTGCCGGTGGAGGTATTGCGCGGCCTCACAAAGGTCAAATCACTGAGCCTTAAGCCGACCGCCGTGGATGACGCGGCCTTCGCGCATCTCACCGGCTTAAAAAGTTTGGAGCAACTGGCGATCAACATGTGCAAGCAATTCACCGGCACCGGCCTGGGCTACATCAACGAAAACCTCCTGGAATTCGATACGGACAGCAAGACCATCTCCGCCGAGGGCCTGGCGTATCTGCCGCGTTTCAAGAAACTGCGGCGGCTCGATCTGACGGCTTCCGCTGTCACGGACGCGATGCTCGCCGGACTCGCCGCCTTGCCGGACCTGGAGGAACTGGAAGTGACCGACACCAAGCTCGACGGCTCCTTCCTCGCGCATCTGCCCTCAAACTCGAAGCTGAAGCATCTGGTCCTATCAACCACGAAAAACTTCAAGCCGGAGAACCTTGTGCAGCTCGCGAAGCTCAAGAACTTGGAGCATCTGACTCTGCCGCCCGTGAATCCCGGTCCCGCCGACATGGCCGCCCTCGCCAGTCTCAGCAAACTGAGCCGCCTCGACTTCTCGTCGCCAACCTTCACCGGCGAGTCCTTCGCAGGGGCCAAGGGATTCAACAGCCTCACCCTGCTTGATTTGGGTGAAGCTGCGATCACGGATGCAGGCTGGCAGGCGATCAGCACGCTCTCCAACCTGGAGGAGCTGGTATTTGCCAGGTCCGAGAAGTCCAAGGCCCCATTGACTGCGGCCGCCTTCGGCACCCATCTCGGGCAGATGCGAAATCTGAAATACATCGCAGCCCTCAATGGCGGCATCACCGACGAATGGATGCCCGCCATCGCGCAGCTCAAGCACCTCACCAATCTCTCATTGCAAGGTGCCGAAATCACTGACGCCGGCCTCGTGCATCTGAGCAAGCTGCCGCTTCAATACATCCGCATCGACGGGCCCGCCATCACCGACGCCGGACTGCAAACGCTCAAGACCTTCCCCAATCTCACCAGAGTCCTGCTCCCCCGCACCTCCGCGACACTCACCGACGCCGCCAAGGAGGATCTCGCGAAATTTCTGGGTGCGCGGAGTGGGAAGTAGGAGCTCAGCAGGTTGTCGAAGTCCGTCATCAGTATATTAAAACCACTAATGTTAAGCGGCGGTGCGGAGCCAGCGATCCCGTGTGCCAGGATGCCCTGAATTTCACTGCCAAGTGGCGCTTTGTTAAGACCCTACATCCACCATTCGCCGGTATTCATCAGCCGCAGTGTCAGACGAAGCGCCGGCGGCGAAGGATGAGGGCGACGAGCCCCAGCGCGGCGAGCAGTGCGTGGCTAGGCTCGGGGACGCTCATCAGCTCGTCGAAGCTGGTGTCCGAGACACGCAGTTCGTCGAACTGCCCGTTGGTGGCGAAGTAGCTCTGCATCATCATCAGCCCGCCGTTGGCGAAGGCTGCGCTGCCGGTGATGGTCCGGGTGGCGCGCTGAAGCACATCCGTGGCACCGGAGCCGAGCGAGGCGGAGTTCAATTCGGCCTCAGTGAGTCCGCCCGTGATGAAGCTGTCATACTGGTTTTCTCGCAGCAACCACATGGTGGCATCCTGGCTCACGGATGAGCCCCCAAGGCTGGTGACTTTGTAGAGCGCAAGGTAGGTCTCGTTCGCGGAAACGGAGGCGCCAGAGGCATAAGTATAGGCGCCGCCGGTGATCACACCGCCATTGTTGCTGGCGTAACCATCCGGCTCGATAGCAAATTGCGCACTGCCACTGGCTATTCCCATGCCGGTGCCCTCGAACACTGAATAGAGCCCCGTGTAGCTGGGGCTTGAGGTGCGGAAAAGGTAGCTGCCGTAGAGAGTGCCGACAATGGAGGCCGTGTGCACACGGCCAGCGTTGAGGAAGCCGTCACCGTTGGCGGATAGCATGGCACTGCCACCGCTGACGGCGAGCGTGCTGAATGTCAGACCTGTGGGCTGATAGGCTTCGTTAAACGTGGGCGTGCCGGTGTAGGTGACACCTTGAGTGGTCCAAGAGCCACCCCAGCCACTGCCAGCGCTGCCGAGTCCAACGAGGCTGCTGTTGGAACCGCCGTAGTTGAAAGATTCCTGAAGGACAATCGCGGCATGGCCGTCCTGGGCGGACAGCGTGAGCAAGGCAGCCGCAAGGGCGAGCCTGGGGATGGATGCTGGTTTCATGGTGGCAGGGGTGGTGATGGTTTTACCTTTCGGCAGGGTCGGGGGATCGAGTGGTGAGAGGGCTCGGGAGGCTTCGCAAGGATTTCAGAGACCGCGCCGGCGGCGCAGGATAAGGCAGGCGAAACCCAGCGCGGCGAGCAGCGCGCGCGAAGGCTCTGGTGTCGCTATGAACTCGGTCAAAACGATATTGCCGTTATTTCCACCGCTCTCGAAACCGATCGTCGCACTGCTATTGCCGTCGTCATCGAAGGGCAGAAGTTCCAGTCGCAGGCCGGTCACATTCATGACTGATGCCGAGGAGGCCGCGATATTGTAAATAGCTGGAAAAGCTCCAGAAGGCTCCACGATACCGCTGACACGTACACTGCCGTCGCCATTGATCACATAGGAGGGCGTGCCGCCGCCCCAGGTGGCCGAGAATGCCGTGGGATCAAGGGTGGTCCAAGTCGCCCCGCTGGAAACGGTTGGGTTGGCATCCTCAGTGGCTGAAATACGAAACTGCTGAATTTTGTGCCCAGTGGCGAAGTGCGAGAAATACATCTGAAAGTTCCAGTCACTGCCGAGTACCGGGCTGGATGTTTGGAACACGGCGGACTGTGCCGATCCCTGGCCCGGATAAACCGCCCATCCCTGGGTGTTACTGGTCGTGTCACCGTCGATGGCACGTGAAATCAGGTAAGGGTTGCCAGCTTCCGACTGCTCGATGGTGGCGGTTGCATTCATCAGCGTTATCGCCGCGTTAGCCGTCTGACTTAAAACAGCGAGCGACAGAAGAAATCCGGCGCAGAGCGGCAGGAAGAACGGTGTTTTCATGAGGCGTGAAGTTGGGTGCTGGTGGAGCGGTGAATTTGGCAGCGAAACAGGAGTGCAAAAAAGCCTAGCAGCAGCTCCGCGCAGGCTCCGGCACGGCAAAGACGCCGCCGGAAGCACTGCTGATGTCCGGCGAACTGACGAGGACCCTGAACTGGTCATAGACTTCGATGTCGGAGAGCGTGAGCTGAAGATTGCTGGCGCTGGAGGTGCCGCTGCTTGCTCCTTGATGGATGCAGAGAAATCCACCAACACGCTCGCAGCACGAGGCACCCTTGGCTGTGCGAGCGACATCAAGCCCACATCAACCATTAGACGAGTGCTTTTCGTCTTCATGGAACGGATCATCTGAATTTTGGGCGGTGAGTTCAAGATTAAATTTAGAGTGGGATGGAGTATCCTGCTGGACCATATATGGGCGCGGCATCGGCGGCTCCTTTGAGTAACTCGAAAGCGGCCACGCCTTTACTCAACCCGTTAAAACATTTGTGCGCTGCGCCTGACGCACCGCCATGAACTCCATCGCGCTGTATGACCATGAAAGGAGCCATGAAGACGCCATTTTGCAGGTCATCTGCATTTTGCTGGTTGAGAGGCCTCCTAGGAGACGTAGTTTCCGCCATCTATGAAGAACGTGCGCCTCCCGCTTGTCACCCTTGGCATTCTCGCTGTGGTCTTGGTTTCATTCTCCATCGTTCACGCGCAACAGGCGCCGCGCGTGGATGAAAAAGAACTGCAAACCCTGGCGGACCTGGGCGATGCGGAAGCGCAGTTCGAACTTGGCCTGCGCAAGATCACCGGTGAAGGCGTGAAAAAGAATCTCGAAGAAGGCGTGAAGTCCGTCGAGAAGGCGGCCAAGCAGAAGCATCTGCGTGCGCAGCATGTGCTGGGCACTCTCTATGAGGACGGCGTCGGCTTGAAGAAGGATCTGACCAAGGCGGCGGAGTGGTATCGCACTTCAGCGGACCTTGGCTTTGCACTCTCACAGCACAGCCTGGCCTTGATGTATGAGGATGGCAAAGGCGTGAAGAAAGACACGGTCAAAGCGGCGGAGTGGTTCAAAAAAGCGGCGGAGCAGGGAAACCCACCCTCGCAAACCGCCTACGCCTCCAAGCTCGAACGCGGTGATGGCGTGCCGAAGAGCACCGCCAAATCCGCCTTGTACTATCTCAAGGCCGCCCAGCAGAATTTTGTGCCAGCTATGACCCGTTTGGCCAACCTCTACTACACCGGCCAAGGCGTGCCGGTGGACTTCCGCCGTGCCGGTGCCTGGTATCACCGTGCCGCACGCTCGGAAGATCCCTGGGCTTCGAACAACCTCGCGTGGTTCCTCGCCACCTGCCCGGAGGAAAACCTGCACAATGGCGAGCAGGCCGTACTTCTCTCACGTCGCGCGCTCAAGCTTTTCGCCGAGGTCATCCAGAGTGATGAGCAGCCCTATGAAATGATCGACACGATGGCCGCCGCCCTCGCGCGCAACGGCGAATACAAAGAAGCCGAACTGTGGCAGAAGCGTTGCATCACCTTGCTCAACGAAGACAAAGACCTGCCCGAGGAAGAGCGCAAAAAGCTCCAGGTGGAGTTCGACACGCGCCTCAGTCTTTATCAAAAGACCACTCCCTTTGCCGAGCCTGAGCCCAAAGCCGAAGCGGACACCGAACCGCTGCCACAGGACACGATTCTACAGGACGAAGGACTTCCCGACGCCAGGCCGAAGAAGAAAACGACACCTAAAAACAGCCGTGGCACCGTGGTTTGAGACTTTTTCCGTCGTTTCTCACTGCTAAAAATCTGCGGCGCGTTGAGCCGCCGTTCCGCAAGATTCGCACACCGAACCGCAATATCTGCAAGACATCCCCCTGCCACCACGGTTAAAGCGCAGATCATCCGTCGTTCGCCACTCCACCTTCGCCACTCGTCTTTTTACTCATGTCCACTGTAGCCGTCCGTTCTGCCGCTCTGCCGCCGCCTATTCCCGGCCTGAACCGTCGCATCCGTCAGCCGAAGAAGAACATCCCGCAGACCAAACCGGAGCGTGATCAAATTCTCGCCTGGGTGCGTGCCTACACTGAGGAGACCCGTCTCGTTCCGCCGGTGCCACTGGCTGAACTCCAGGAGCACACAGAGAAAATTCTCACCATCCATGCCATCGACAAAATCCATCGCGATTACGTCGGTGTCCTGCTTGCCAACGAAACCTGGCGCGAGTCCCTGGCCACCGTGCCGTATGAAAAGCGCCTGCTGCTGATGCCGAAATGCCTGCGCGTCGAAAGCAAATGCCCCGCGCCCTTCGATGAATTCGGCCTGCTCTGCAAGCAGTGCGGCCTCTGCTCCATCCAGGACTTCCAAAACGAAGCCGAAAAACTCGGCTATGCCGTCCTCGTCGCCGAAGGCAGCGCCATCGTCATGTCGCTCATTCAGACTGGCAAGATCGAGGCCATCGTCGGCATTTCCTGCCTGCCCGTCCTTGAACGCACCTTTCCCTACATCGAAGCCGCCGCCATTCCCGCCGTCGCGGTTCCATTGCTCCAGGACGACTGCATCGACACCCTCGTCGATATCGACTGGGTCTGGGACTATATTCATCTCACCAGCGACGACAAAACCCGCCGCTTGAACCTCAACGCGCTTCACGATGAGGTGAAAACGTGGTTCACCCGCGAATCACTCGATGCCCTCATGGGCCCGTCGCGTGGTCACAGTGACGACATCGCTCGCGAATGGCTCGCCCTCGCTGGCAAACGCTGGCGTCCCTTCCTCACCGTCGCTGCCTATCAGGCGCTGCGTGAAGACGCCGAAGGCCCGATCTCCGACACCGTCAAAAAAGCCGCCATCGCCGTCGAAATCTTCCACAAGGCCTCCCTCGTTCACGATGACATCGAAGACGGTGACGCCGAGCGTTACGGCGAAACCACGCTGCACACCGAACACGGCATCCCTGTCGCATTGAACATCGGCGACCTGCTCATCGGCGAAGGCTATCGCCTCCTCGCTGACAACGACGCAGCCGCGCACATCCGCAGCGCCGCCATTCTCGTCGCCGCTGAAGGCCAGCGCGAGCTGTGCATCGGCCAGGGGGCAGAACTGCTCTGGACGCGGCATCCCGTGGCACTCAGCAGCACCCAGGTGCTCGAAATCTTCCGCAGCAAGACCGCACCTGCGTTTGAGGTCGCCCTCAAAGTCGGAGCCGCCCTCGCCGGCCAGCTCGACGAATGCGCCGACGTTCTCCACACCTACAGCGAGAACCTCGGCATCGCCTATCAGATCCGTGATGACCTCGACGACCTCGGCGAAGACTCTGCCGCCGACAACGAATGGAACATGCGCCCCAGCATCGTCCTCTCCCTCCTGCGTGAAAAAGGCAAAGGCGAGGTCAAAGACCAGATGGAAGCCCTCTGGAACGGTGTCGCCACCACCAAGCCCGACAACGCCACCATCCGCCAATGGGCGCTCGACAGTGGTGCGCATGAAAAAGCGATGACCCTGCTCGAAAGCTACAAAGAGGCAGCCATCCGCTCCCTTCAAGAAGTCGAACTCCCCAATTTGAAAGGCCTTCTGCGCCGTGTGATCGGCAAAATCTTCAACGAACTCGAAATCAAAGGCTGGTGCCGTGAATTCGAGCAGAAGAACCTCAATCCCGAACTCCGCGCCGAAGCCGCCAAAGCTGCCGAGCACCTTGTGCCGAACGTCGCGGCTTGAAATTCGCTTTCTTGACGGCCCTGACTCTTGACGATTCCAGAAACGTCACCAGCATCATGCGTGAATGACAGCCGCTCAGAACAAACTTTCTTCGACTTCCGCACCGGACGCGAAACTGCCCTCCAAGGTGCAGTCTTCGGTCCTGGCGAGCGATCAGCTTGCTCTGCCCTTAACCGACGACGAGCGCAAGGCATCCAGGAGGCAACTCGCGACTCTCCATCGCGGCAATCGTATCCGCCTGATGCTTGGGCAGCCCTTGTTGAAGCAAGATCCCGCCAGTGGGGCGTCCCGTTGATCGATCTCGCCGCGCTTGGGAGACCAAGCTGCTCATCAACTTCAGCACGAAAAATAACGGCTCTTCATCAGGGTTGGCTCACCTCAAGGAGGACCTTTTTCGACGCAGGTTTCAGCGGCCAGGCCTTCTCATTCCCATAGACCTCCTGTTGCTCTTTTTCCCAGGTCTTCCAATCGGCGATCTCTATTTGCAAAGAGCTTGAAGACGAAACCTTGAAGAATTCGACCGTCAATGATTCGTCTCCAATACGCCAGGAATGCCGCAACCCGAATGGATTCCCAGCCGGGCAATCCAGATTTGGAACATACCCTTCTACAACCTTGCCATACTTGCTGGCAAAATGGGAGGTGATGAGAAGGCCGATGGCTCTGACTTCATGTCGCGGTAGAGTCTGTGATTTCTTGCCAGGGTAGGATTGGTAGCTGGCGGAGGCACAAAGCACGGCGTTTCGAAACTTGCCTTCAGCGATATAAAAGATTCCTTGCCATTCCAGTCCGGCCAGATGGAAGGTCGAGGTCTCTGCGGTTATCACTTCAGCCTTGGGCTCGGGTTTAGAGCTCACACTGAGTTCTGGCAGCCGCTGGCGCAGTTCTTCCTCGGTTATTCCGGGTTTCAACGCTGCAAATTCATTCAAAAGCCTGATCTCCTGCCTGCTCAATTGCTTCGGCGGCATTGCATCCACCGCGAGGAGCCTCGATGACAATGTAACGAACAACACAACTGGCATGGACCATTTCATGCCCTGAATATGAGATCAAGTTTGGCCCTATAAAGCGGTTAGTTCAAAATAGCGACGCGACCAAAGCTTTCGCTATTTTGCATCCTGTGCCTGCGTTTGAAGCCGATCATGAAATTGATTCGTCTTTGCGCTGCATTCCTTTTTGCCTTCACCTTCGCTCACGCCGCGGACTCGCGTCCGAACATTCTATTCATCGCCATCGACGATCAAAACGACTGGATCGGCTGCATGGGCGGGCATCCGCAGGTGAAAT
>JAYVIO010000230.1:0-32665 GCA_043770175.1 Verrucomicrobiales bacterium
CGCCGACTCGTCGAACGCGGCACCAAGTTCGTCGAGATCGAACTCGGCGGCTGGGACACGCATTCCAACAACTTCACTCAGGTCGAAGCGCTCGCCCAAGTCGTGGACAATGCCGTTTCCACGCTGCTTGAAGATCTGGAAGCCCGTGGCCTGCTGGAAAGCACGCTCGTTGTGCTCACCACCGAATTCGGTCGCTCGCCGAAGATCAACGGCAGCGGCCGCGACCATCACCCAATTGCGTTTTCATCCTTCATCGCCGGCGGCGGGGTCAAAGGCGGCCAGGCCTACGGCAAAACCGATGAAACCGGCACCCGCGTCATTGAAAACCCAACCACCGTGCTTGATTTCCACGCCACCATCGGTGCACTGATGGGCGTGTCACCGCACGATCTCATCCCCGGTGCAGGCGGCAGCTTCAACATCTATGGCGGCACCGGCGCCAAACGCGGCGTGCCGATTGCGCCGTTTGTTTGACCGGCTCAGGCGCTGTTTTTCGCCAGTTTTCGCTTCAGCTTCCGCAGCAGCTCGGAGTTGCCTTCCAATTCCTCCATCAGGAGCGTCAGCACATCCAAAGTCTGGCGGCTGATGTGGTGCTCCATTCCCTCCACGTCTTCGTGAACGGTTTTGGGATCAAGGCCGAAACTGGCGAGCAGGCGTGTGAGCACCTCATGACGGCGGGCGATCTCGGCGCCGACCTTGCGGCCCTCCTCGGTCAGCACCACGCCACGGTAGCGCTCATAGACCACGAGATCCTCCGCATCGAGCTTCTGGATCATGTTGGTCACGCTGGCCTGAGAAATGCCGAGGTTTTGCGCGATGTCCACCACGCGCGCATAGCCCTTTCCGGCGATGAGATTGTGAATCTGCTCGAGATAGTCCTCAATGGCGGGAGAACCAAGGTGGCTGGTGTGTTCCTGTCGTTTGGCGGGCATGCAGTGTGATGCCATAGCAGGAGCACGGCGCTTCTGGAAATGTTTTTTCAGAGATGAAAAAGCAAATGTTAGCCATGACTAACATTTTAAGTTGCGAATACGGTGACTTTGTTGAATTAGGTCGGACTAACTTTAATAACCCAAGCAATAGTTCGAGCCATGCACCTCCGACCACCAACCCGTCTCGCCGCCACGGCCCTCGGCGCACTTTGCGGTGTCATCTGCCTTCCAGCCGCAGCGGAGAACAAGAGCGCCTGGCACCTGTTCAATCCCACGCCTCCCGACCAGATGCGGGAGCTGAGCACGGACCGGCCAGACACGACCGAATCGGCCTACACGGTGCCTGCCGGGCACTTTCAGCTCGAAATGAGCTTCTTCGACTACAGTCGTGATCTCAGTTCAGATCCTGCAGATTCCATCCGCAACCAGGCCTGGAGCTACGGCCTGATGAACTTCAAGGTGGGCGTGACGCACAACACCGACCTGCAGGTCATTTTCGACACCTACACCCAGGAAAGGTCCACGACCGATGAAGTCACGGACAAGCTCTCCGGTTTCAGCGATGTCACCCTGCGCTTCAAGATGAACATGTGGGGCAACGACGAGGGCACCACGGCCCTGGCCCTCATGCCGTATGTGAAAATCCCCAGCGGCTCACGCTTGAGCAACAATGAATGGGAAGGCGGCTTGATCGTACCAATGGCGATCACGATCAATGACCGTGTGAACGTGGGATTGATGGCCGAAATGGACCTGGTAAGCGATCCGAATACGGGCAGCTACGACTTTGAATGGATGCAGACGGCCACCGTGGGCATCAGCCTCACCGAAAAGCTCGGCATGTATGTGGAGCTGGTCGGTGTCGCGGGCGTCTCGACGGACTTCAGGGCGCTGCTGGACGGTGGCCTGACCTTCGCCGTCACTGACAACCTGGTGTTCGACGCCGGTGTGCGCATCGGCCTGAATCGTGCTGCCGAAGACATCGGCGTCTTCAGTGGCATGAGCTTTCGTTATTAAAGAACCCACAACACCAAGCTACCGACACCATGAAAAAACTGCCCTTTTTCCTTCTCCTCTGTGGCTGCTTGGTTTCCTGCGGCCCGTCCGCTGAGAAATCCAAAACAGGCCCGAAGCGCATCTTGACCACCTTCACCATCATCCAGGACATGGCCCAGAATGTCGCGGGCACGGCCGCAATCGTGGAGTCCATCACCAAGCCTGGCGCGGAGATTCATGACTATGAGCCGACACCACTGGATCTGGTGAAGGCGCAGGATGCCGATCTCGTGCTGTGGAACGGCCTGGGACTGGAACGCTGGTTTGAAAAGTTTCTCCAGCAGGTGAAGGACGTGCCCAGCGTGGTGCTCACCGAGGGCATCGAGCCAATGGGCATCGGCGAGGGGCCGTACACCGGCAAACCGAACCCGCATTCCTGGATGTCGCCCGCGAACGCGATCATTTATGTAGAAAACATCCGCAAGGCGCTGGTGCTACTCGATCCCGCCAACGAGGCCACCTACAACAAGAACGCCGCCGCCTACACCGCAGAGCTGCGCGCTGTGGATGAACCCGTGCGCAAAGCGCTGGCAACCATCCCGCCGGACCAACGCTGGCTCGTAAGCTGCGAAGGAGCTTTTTCCTATCTCACTCGTAACTATGGCATGAAGGAACTGTATCTCTGGCCCATCAATGCCGATCAGGAAGGCACGCCGCAGCAGGTGCAGATGGTCGTGGACACCGTGCGGGCAAACAAAATCCCGGTCGTGTTCTCCGAAAGCACCATCAGCGACAAGGCCATGCTGCAGGTGGCGAAGGAAACCGGTGCGCGCTACGGCGGCGTGCTGTATGTGGATTCGCTCACCAGCGACGACGGCCCCGCACCGACGTATCTGAAGCTGCTACAATACAACGCCGACACCATCGTGAAGGCGTTTGCCAATCCCTGACAATGCACGATACCGCCCCGCCGCTCTCCATTGAAGTCACCGATGTCACCGTGGCCTACACGAACGGCCTGGTCGCGCTGCGGGATGCCTCCTTCACACTCGGTGCCGGCACCATCTGCGCGCTGGTCGGTGTGAACGGCAGCGGCAAGAGCACCCTTTTCAAAGCCATCATGGGTTTCCTGCGTCCGGCCAAAGGCAGCGTGCGCATCGCCGGACTCACGGTCGAAGCATCAAGAAAGCGCAAGCTCGTCGCCTATGTGCCGCAGAGCGAGGAAGTGGACTGGACTTTCCCCGTCAGCGTGTGGGATGTGGTGATGATGGGCCGCTATGGCCACATGAGCTTCCTGCGCATCCCGCGTGCGGAGGACAAACGCATCGCGCAGGAATGCCTGGAGCGCGTGGGCATGAGCGACTTCACAGACCGCCAGATCGGCGAACTCTCCGGCGGGCAGAAGAAGCGCGTCTTCCTCGCCCGTGCGCTGGCGCAAAAGGGCCGCATCATGCTGCTGGACGAGCCGTTCACCGGCGTGGATGTGCAGACCGAGTCCGCCATCATCGAACTGCTGCGCGCCTTGCGTGAAGAAGGCCACATCATCCTCGTTTCCACTCACAACCTCGGCAGCGTGCCCGAGTTTTGCGATCAAGTCGTGCTGGTGAACCGCACCGTGCTCGCCTTTGGTCCCACCGATCAGGTCTTTACAGAAGACAACCTCACGCGTGCCTTCGGCGGTGTGTTGCGGCAGTTCCGTTTCGAGCAGTCCACCATCCAGGAGCACGACGGACGCACCGTGAAGCTGCTCACCGACGATGAACGCCCGCTGGTCTTCGGCAAAGACGGGCATTTGGAGTACACGGACCGCCATGGCAGGGAGAAACTGGTGAAGGAGCGGGAGAAGGAGGTGGGGGAGTGACGAATGACGAAACCAGCATGATGAATGACGAATGGCTGGCGAGTTCGTCATTCGGGCTTTGTCATTCATTCGTCATTCGCCATTCGTCATTCGTCATTCCAAGGAGGTTCGCATGTCCAGCCTCCTGACACCCTTCGAATACGATTACATGCTCAAGGCCATCGTGGTCAGCGGCCTCATCGGCGGTGTGTGCGCGTTTCTGTCGTGCTTCATCACGCTGAAGGGCTGGTCGCTGATGGGCGATGCGTTGTCTCATGCAGTCGTGCCCGGCGTATCGCTGGCATGGCTGCTGGGGTTGCCGTTTTCCGTGGGGGCCTTCGTAGCAGGCATTTTGGCAGCGCTTAGCATGGGCTGGGTGAAAAACCACTCACGGCTGCGCGAGGACGCGGTCATCGGCGTGGTCTTCACCAGCTTCTTCGCGCTCGGTCTGCTGCTGCTCTCGCTGTTTCCCAGCAATCTCAACCTGCGCACGATCATCTTTGGCAACATCCTCGCCATTTCCGACCCGGACATCCTGCAGGTGCTCATCATCTCCGCGTTGTCCATCCTCGTGCTCAGCGTGAAGTGGCGTGATTTGCTGCTCTACTGTTTCGATGAAAGCCATGCGCGCAGCATCGGCCTAAACACGCGCTTTCTGCACTTCCTGTTGCTCGCGCTGCTCTCCGCCACCGCCGTCGCGGCCTTGCAAACCGTGGGCGCGTGTCTGGTCGTGGCGATGCTCGTCACTCCGGGTGCCACGGCCTACCTGCTGACCGATCGCTTCAGTAAAATGCTCGTCATCGCCACCATCACCGGAGCTACCTGCGGTGTGGTGGGTGCGTATGCCAGCTACTTCCTCAATGGCTCTACCGGTGGCTGTATCGTAGTGTTGCAGACCCTCGTCTTCCTCGTCGCGCTCGTGCTCGCACCCAAACACGGCCTCCTCGCCGCAAGCACCCAGCGCCGCGCCGCTGCCGCCTCATGAACCTCCTCGCCCCGTTTCAATACAGCTTCATGCTGGAGGCGCTGCTCGTCGGTGCCCTCGTCGGCGCCGTGTGCGCGGTGCTGTCGTGTTACCTTGTGCTCAAAGGCTGGTCGCTGATGGGCGACGCCATCTCCCACGCCGTGCTGCCCGGCGTGGTCGGCGCCTACATGCTCGGCTGGCCGCTGGCCGTGGGAGCGTTTGCGTCAGGCTTGTTGTGCGCAATCGCGACCGGCTGGATCAAATCCAACACTCGCATCAAGGAAGACACCGTCATGGGCATCGTCTTCACCGGCCTGTTCGCCTTTGGCCTCGTGCTCTTCACCAAAGTGGAAACGGAAGCTCACCTGAACCACATCCTGTTCGGCAACATCCTCGGCATCGAGCGTGCTGACATGATCCAGACCATCGTGGCCTCCGTGTTGACGCTCGCAGTCATCCTGGTCATGCGCAAAGACCTGCTGCTGTTCTGCTTCGATGCCGCGCATGCCCGCGCCATCGGCCTGAACACCACGCTGCTCTACTACCTGCTGCTGGCCCTGCTCGCCGCCACCATCGTCGCCTCGCTCCAGGCCGTCGGCATCATCCTCGTCGTCGCCATGCTCATCACTCCCGGCTGCACCGCACGACTGCTCACGGATCGTTTCGACCACATGCTCCTCATCGCCGCCGGTTCCTCCATGCTGGCCAGTTGCCTCGGCGTCTATGTCAGCTTCTTCATCAACGGCGCCACCGGCGCCTGCATCGTGCTCGCTCAGGCGGCGCTGTTCGTCCTGGCGTTTATCTTTGGCCCCAAACACGGGCTGATCGCCACACGCAAACGGCTGGCTTGACCCGCAATCGTGGGAAAAATGTGCTGGGAGGCCGCTTATTCGGCATTCGACATTCCGCATTCGTCATTCAAACTCCGCCTCCATCTTCAAGCCTCTTTCCCCAACCATGCGCATCCTTTCCGGCCTTCAACCCAGCGGCAGACTCCACCTCGGCAACTTCTTCGGCATGATGGAGCCGGCGCTCAAGCTGCAGCATGAAGGCGACGCCTACTACTTCATCGCCGACTACCATTCCCTCACCTCCGTCCACGATGGCAAGGCCCTGCGCGGCTACGTGCGCGAACTCGCGGTCGATTTCCTCGCCTGCGGCCTCGATCCAGCGAAATGCGTCTTCTTCCGCCAGAGTGATGTGCCGGAGCATACCGAACTCGCCTGGATCCTCAGCACCGTCACACCGATGGGGTTGCTGGAGCGCTGCCACAGCTACAAGGACAAGATCGCCAACGGCATCAGCGCCTCGCACGGCCTCTTCGCCTATCCCGTGCTCATGGCGGCGGACATCCTGCTGTATGAGAGCGATGTCGTGCCCGTCGGTCGCGATCAGAAGCAGCACGTCGAGGTCACGCGCGACATCGCCATCAAGATGAACGAAACCTTTGGTGCCGGCCTGTTCAAGCTGCCCAATCCGCGCATCCAGGAATCCACCGCCGTAGTTCCCGGCCTCGACGGCCAGAAGATGAGCAAGAGCTACGACAACACCATCCCGCTGTTTGAAGAACCGGGACCGCTCAAAAAGAAAATCATGGGCATCAAGACCGACTCCACGCCCGTCGAAGCCCCCAAACCCATCGAAGGCAGCAACATCCTCGCCCTTTACAAGCTCGTCGCCTCCCAGGCCGATTACGACACCATGGTCGCCGACCACCTCAACGGCGGTGTCGGCTACGGCGACTTCAAGAAGCGCCTCCTGCAAGGCGTCACCAATTACTTCGCCCCCTACCGCGCCCGCCGCGATGAAATCCTCGCCGACAAAAACTACGTGGACCAAGTTCTCGCTGAAGGAGCCGAGAAAGCCCGCGCTGTGGCCCGCAAGACGCTCAATCGCGTGCGTGATGCCGTCGGTCTCGGTTAGCACGGAGCGCGAGTATGGCGAAGCCTACTCGCCACTGTTCGGGTCGCTTGGTGTCCGATGAACCATTGACTCACTTCCACGCTCCGGTCTAAGCTGGCGCAATCTCCTACCGAGATTCCCGCCATGAGCGATCCTGCCGATCTGCCCACCACCGCCCTCGCTGCCGAGGACGCAACAACGCTTCGTCTCGGCACTGATGCGTTAGCGGCACGCGCGATGGATGCCAAGACCATGGCAGTGACCGCTCCGGCACAGGTTTCAGTGAATCTGGAACGAACCGGCGACTTCATCGGCCGTTACCGTCTCATCACCGAACTCGGCGAAGGCGGCTTCGGCACCGTCTGGCGTGCGGACCAGAGCGAACCCATCCATCGCGAAGTCGCGCTCAAGGTCATCAAGCCCGGCATGGATTCACGCGAGATCATCGCCCGCTTCGAGGCGGAGCGGCAGGCGCTCGCCTTGATGGATCATCCGAACATCGCCGGCGTGCTCGATGCCGGCACCACCGACAACGGCCGCCCGTTCTTCGTCATGGAACTGGTGAAGGGCGTGCCCATCACCGACTACTGCGACGCACACCAGCTCACCATCCGCCAGCGCCTGGAGCTGTTCATCCCCGTCTGCCAGGCCGTGCAGCATGCGCATCAGAAAGCCATCCTGCATCGCGACCTCAAGCCCTCGAACATCCTCGTCACCGAAGTGGATGGCAAACCGGTGCCCAAGGTCATCGACTTCGGCATTGCCAAGGCATTACACGCTACCTCAGAGCCAGCACTGCACGCCACGCTCGTGCAAACACTCGCCGGGATGATCATCGGCACGCCGCAGTACATGAGCCCCGAGCAGGCGGGCAGCGTACCGGATGTGGACACGCGCAGCGACATCTACACGCTTGGCGTGATCCTCTACGAACTGCTCGTGGGCGAGACGCCGCTGAGCCGTGAGCAGATGAAGAAGGCCGCGCTGGATGAAGTGCTTCGGCTGGTGCGTGAAGGCGAACCACGGCGCCCCAGCTCGAAGTTCACGCCTGCCACGGAGCTTGCAAAGACAACCGCCACTCTGCGTCACATTGAGCCGAGGAAGCTGAGCCATGCCTTGAAAGGCGATCTCGACTGGATCGTGCTCAAAGCATTGGAGAAGGACCGCACACGTCGTTATGACGCGGCGAATGACTTCGCGCTGGACCTGCGGCGACACCTCGATGATCAGCCGGTGAGCGCCGGGCCGCCGAGTGCGAGCTATCGGCTGAGAAAGCTGGTTAAGCGCAACAAAGCGGCGTTCATCGCCTCAGCCACCATCGTCGCATGCCTCGCGGCGGGTATCATTGCGATTGCGCTGGCTTTGATTCGAGAAAAGGAAGCTTTCAAGCGCGAAACTGCGCAGCGGAAACTGGCGGAACATGCGCAGACCACCGCAGTGGGTCTCATCCACTCGATGCTCTACGACATGCGGGACAAGCTGCGGCCGCTGGGCCGTCTCGATTTGCTCGACCATGTCTCGACGCAGGCGGAGAAATACTTCGAGAACCTGCCGGAGCAGCAGCAGACCCCAGCCGTGCTCCGCAACCAGGGCGTGATGTATGGCAACCGTGGCAACGTGCTCATGTCCCAAGGGAGGTTGCCCGAGGCTCGCACTGCTTATGAGAAGTATGTCGCCATCACCGAGCGGCTCGCAAAGATTGATCCCGGCAACACCGGCGGGCAGCGGGACTTGTCCACGAGCTACAACAAGCTCGGCTATCTGGCGCATACCGAAGGCAATCTGAAAGCGGCGCGGGCGTCCTTTGAGAAGGCCCTGGCCATCATCGAGCGCTTCGCGCAGAGGGATCCCGGCAACACCGACTGGCAGCGGGATTTGTCCATCAGCTATGACCAAGTGGGTGCTCTGCAGCTGGATGAGGGCGATTTCAAAGGAGCCCGCGTGGCGCATGAGAAGGCTTTGGCAATCTTTGAGCGTCTCGCACAGAGCGACCCCGGCAACGCCATCTGGCAGCGGGATGTGTCCGTCAGTCACACCAATGTGGGCCATGTGGCGAAGGCGGAGGGCGACCTGAAGGCGGCGCGGGCGTCCTTTGAGAAGGCTCTGGCCATCAGCGAGCGCCTTGCGCAGAGTGACCCACGCCATGCCGACTGGCAGCGGGATGTGGCCATGGGTTTCACCAATGTGGGCGGAGTGGCGAAGGCGGAAGGCGACGTGAAGGCGGCACGCACAGCCTATGAAAAGGCGCTGGCCATGGGCGAGCGTCTGGCGCAGAGCGATCTCAGCAACGCCACTTTGCAGCGGGATGTGTCCGTCAGCTACGATCGTGTGGGTGCGATGGCAGAGGCGGAGGGCGACCTGAAGGCGGCGCGTGCGGCGCGAGCCAAACAGCGCGAATTCGGACGGAGACTGGTGAAGTCCATGCCTGGGTTGCCAGAGGTGGCAGGAATTCTGGGGTATGCCTGCCTGAAGGAGGCTGAAGTGCTCGCGAAACTGGAGCCGGACACGCCGAAGGCCACCTTGCAGGCGATTCTGGAAGAAGGCAGCGCCCCGCTCCAGAAGCTGAAGGATGCTGGCAAACTGCCCCCCAAAGAAACGGGCCTGCTAGATGAACTTAGTGCCAGATTGGAGAAGCTGAAGTGAACTGCTGCAATTGAGGTCGGCACATTGTTGCCCCGGCGGATCACGCGGAGTTCTACTGATCTCGCGTTAACACTCGAAACCATTGACTCGCTCTCACGAGCCGGAGTATGAATGGCACGCCTCTCCCCGAGGCTCCTGCCATGAGCGATCCTGCCGATCTGCCAACCACCGCCCTCGCTGCCGAGGACGCAACAACGCTTCTTCTCGACACCGAAGCCTTGGCGGCACTCGCGGCAGATGCCAAGACCATTGCGACTGCAACTCCGTCTCAGGTCTCAGTGAACCTGGAACGAACCGGCGACTTCATCGGCCGCTACCGTCTCATCACCGTACTCGGTGAAGGCGGCTTCGGCACAGTCTGGCGCGCGGAGCAGAGCGAACCCATCCATCGCGAAGTCGCGCTCAAGGTCATCAAGCCCGGCATGGACTCACGCGAAATCATCGCCCGCTTCGAGGCGGAGCGGCAGGCGCTCGCCTTGATGGATCACCCAAACATCGCCGGCGTGCTCGATGCCGGCACCACCGACAACGGCCGTCCGTTCTTTGTCATGGAACTCGTGAAGGGCGTGCCCATCACCGACTACTGCGACGCGCATCAGCTCACCATCCGCCAGCGACTTGAGTTGTTCATTCCCGTCTGTCAGGCCGTGCAGCATGCGCATCAGAAAGCCATCCTCCATCGCGACCTCAAGCCCTCGAACATCCTCGTCGCTGAAGTCGATGGCAAACCCGTGCCCAAGGTCATCGACTTCGGCATCGCCAAGGCGCTTGGCACTTCGCCCGAAGCCGCATTACGAGGCAGTTTGCTGCAAACTCAGGTTGGTGCGATTATCGGAACCCCCCAATACATGAGCCCCGAACAGGCGGGTGCCGCACAAGATTTGGACACTCGTAGCGACATCTACACCCTTGGCGTCATTCTTTTCGAACTGTTGACAGGCGACACGCCGCTCTCACGCGAGACGCTTCGCAAGGCAGCCCTTGATGAAATGCTGCGTCTCATCCGCGAGTCAGATCACAAGCGTCCAAGCAGTCGAATTTTGCCAGCCACTGCTGCGATCACGCAAACATCTCTGGCCCGTGACACTGAGCCCGGGAAACTGATGCGCACGTTGAGGGGCGATCTGGACTGGATCACCCTCAAGGCATTGGAGAAGGAGCGCAATCGCCGATATGAAAGCGCTTCCGCACTCGCACAGGATCTGGAAAGGCATTTGAATTACGAACCCGTCACAGCGGGTCCGCCGAGCGCCCTCTATCGCTTCCGCAAGCTCGTGCAGCGCAATCGTTTCGCGGTTGTATCAGCCGCAGCCATGACGGTCCTGCTGCTTGTTGGGATTGCAATGACCACATGGCAGGCGGTGCGGGCCTCACAGGCGGAAAACGCCGCCAAAATCGAAACCCAGCGCGCATCTCGTGCCGAACACGCTGCCCGAGCCCAGCTTGAGGAAGCCTCGCGCTCAGATCGCCTGATTGCCGCTGATCACTTCCGCAAGGGGGAATTATCCGAAGGTTTCGCCCGCCTGTCCCGATCCTTGTACTATCAGCCAAGCGCGACTGCGGCGGCAGATCTTGCGGTGGTGGAGATGAACAACTTGAACGCAGAGCCGATCCCTATCCACATCCTTCTAGGGCACATGCACAGTGTGGACTGCGTGCAGTTCAGCCCCAATGGCAAAACGGTTGTCACAGTTTCCAAAGACTCCACGGCAAGGCTTTGGGATGTCACGACGGGCAGGATGCTGTCCGTACTCAAGGGCCACCGAGACAGAGTCCTGGATGCCCGGTTCAGTCCGGACAACATCTGTGTCGCAACCGCTTCCGCCGATAAAACCGTTAAGGTATGGAACCTTGAAACTGGTGCCTTGATCCACAATTTTCAGGGACATGAGGGCCAAGTATACAAGGTACGCTTTAGCACTGATGGCAGGCGCGTTGTGTCCACATCTCAGGACAAAACGGCAAAAATTTGGGATGTACACACAGGAACCCTGGTTCTCACCCTCAAAGGACACACATCTGCTTTGTGCGAGGCTCAATTCGATTTAGAAGGCCGTAGGATCGTCACTGCTTCGCACGATACTGCAAGGGTCTGGGATGCGTTTACAGGCGGCGTCTTGGCGGTTATCAGTGGCGTTGACCTGCGCTTTAACTCAGCAAGCCTCAGCCCTGATGGCGAGAAGATTCTAACCAGTTCGAATGACGGCATAGCGCGCCTGTGGGATGCCGCCACCGGTCAGCTCCTGTCTACCTTAAAAGTGAAAGTTGCCCCCACTGGAGGGAGCGCACCCTCGACCTCGTTTATCATGGCATCAGCGGAGTTTAGTCCGGACGGTCGTCATGTGCTTACCGCCAGCAATGACTTCAAAGCACGCATCTGGGATGCCTTCTCCGGAACTCTCTTGATCACCCTCAACGGGCACACTGGGAACATCAACGCCCGTTACAGCCCGGACGGCAGCCTAGTTGTCACCTCCTCATGGGACAGCACCGCACGGGTGTGGGACGCCGCAGGCGGAAAAGAACTGGCCGTTCTCCGAGGTCATCATGGCAGTGTGATGGACGCCGTCTTCAGTCCAGACTGTAGCCTAGTCGCCACCGCCTCGTCGGATGGCAGTTCCAGGATTTGGGACATCGGCAAAGGCACTATTGGCGGAGTTCTGTTCGGCCACACTAGAGAAGTTGTTGCTGCCCACTTCAGCCCGGATGGACGACACATCATCACAGGAGCACGGGACAGTTCTGCGAGAATTTGGGATGCCGACAATTGCTCATTGATTCATGTGCTCCAAGGACACAAGCACGGTCTCACCTCCACTTCCTTCAGCGCTGCCGGTGACCGGGCCCTCACTGCTTGTGAGGGAGGAACAGTCATAATCTGGGACGCAAGCTCAGGCAAAGTCATCCACACACTTCCAGGACACAATCACAGGGTGGATGAAGCGCACTTCAGCGAGAACGGCCTGCGCGTCGCATCTGTTTCCAACGACGGGACGGCAAGAATTTGGGATGTGCAGAGCGGTAGCCTGCTCACAACTCTGACAGACCCTGTACATCAGGAGCAATCAAAACATTTCCCGAGCAGTGTGCATCTCAGTAATGATGGCAGGCTCATCGCGGCCACCTTTGCCTTCAGCCCGGTTCATGTGTGGGATTGTGAAAACGGGAAACTCCTTTTTTCTCTTGGGCAAAAAGAAGAATGGGGGCGCTCAGCCCGCTTTACCCAGGATGGCAAAAGATTATTGACAGCGAATCTGGGTCTGACTCTGACAATGTGGGATGTCACCACTGGAGCCTCACTGTTCAAACTCCTGGGGGGAGTTCCTCCTATCAGCTTCAGCGGCGACGGACGCCGGGTGTTTGCAACCGGTGTAGATCAAAGCAGAACATGGGATCGGGTGTATGGCGCAGGTTCCGCCAGTGTATGGAATCTGTCAGATCATAGCCTCGTCGCAGAACTTCGAGGTCACTCTCTCCTAATCAATTCCGGCAAGTTTAGTCCAGACAATCGAAGAATAGTAACCTCGTCAACGGACCGAACCGCAAGAATCTGGGATGCTGCGACAGGAAAAGAGCAGGCAGTTCTCCGGGGGCATCAGGATGGGGTCGTGCATGCGGAATTCAGCCCTGATGGCGAGCGAGTTCTGACTGCATCGTGGGACAAGACCGCTAGAATCTGGCATGTCTTGCCTGCAAACGCAGCCACGCCGCCAGATTGGTTCCAGGACTTACTTCATTATCTGGCCCAAAAGCGCATCAACACCGATGGCGAGTTTGAAATGCTCAAACCGGTCGAGTGGCTTGCCATTCGCTCCAAGCTGCAAGAAATAGCTCGGACATCTGACGGCGGCAACAATCCTTACCTGCGGGTGCTTCATCGCCAGATGCGGACACGTTGAAGCCCTGAATCATTTCCGCCGCTTCTGCGCCTGCTTGTGCCCGTGCCCCGGCTTGCGCGGAGCCGGTGCCTGCCTCGGTTCGCGATCAGGCGGGCCGCGGCGTTCCGGCCGCTCCGAGCGATCCTGGCGCGTCGGGCGGTCGCGTGAGGGCACAAGCATGAAATCGACCTGCTTCTTGAAGCTGTCCACCTTGTAGATCTGCACGACGAGGTTGTCGCCAAGACGGATCACGCGGCGCGTGTGGCGGCCGGTGAGTTCGCGGGTGGCGGGATCGAAGATGAAGAAGTCATCGGGGATCGCGGAGAGCGGCACGACGCCGCTGAGGCCGAGATCCGGCACATCGACAAAGAAGCCGAAGTTACGCACATCAGTGACGAGCGCGGCATAGGGCTGCGGTTTTTTCGAGGCGATCTGGGCCTTGAGGTAGGCGTAGAGCTTCACCTCCTTGCTGTCGCGTTCGGCATCGGAGGAGTTTTTTTCCGTGGTGCTGATGTGATCGGCGATCTGTTTCGCGATGCCCACCTGCAGCTCCACCTTGTCGAACAACGAGCGATGCACGACGAGATCGGCGTAACGGCGGATCGGCGAGGTGAAATGGGTGTACATCGTCTTCGCGAGGCCGTAATGGCCGAGCGGTTCCACGGCATAACGCGCACGCATCAGCGAGCGAAGAAAGCCGATCTTCAATGCGGGGCCAATCGGCAGTGTGCCGAGCTTGCTGAGCAGTTTCTGCACCTCGGGGCGATGGTTCAAGTTCCCGCACGACACCCGATGGCTCAGCACGCTCTCACGGTAGTCGTTAAGCCGCTGTTCTTTGGGTGATTCATGAACGCGATACACGGAAGGCCGGTTCAGACCCATAAGCCGTCCTGCGACGGCCTCGTTGGCCAGCAGCATGTATTCCTCGATCAACTGATGCGAAACATCGTTCTCGATGCGTTCGATGCGCAGCACTTTGCCCTGCTCATCGAGCCGGATCTTGTTCTCCGGGAAGTCGAGATCAAGGGAGCCGTTCTTGAAGCGATGATGCCGCACCTTCTGCGCCATGGCATGCGCATCATGCAGCATTTGATCGGTTTCATTCGCTGGTGGCACTTGGATGGCGGCAAACGCCTCCTTGTAGGTGAAGCGGCGCTTCGAGCGGATCACCGCAGCATAAAACTTTGAGCTGATCACCTTCCCGTCCTTCGACAGCACGAACTCCACGCACTTCGTCAAACGGTCCACGTTCGGCTTCAGCGAGCACAGCTCATTGCTCAGCGCCTCCGGCAGCATCGGGATCACGCGATCCACGAGGTAGGTCGAATTGCCGCGCTTCTTGGCTTCGATATCCAAGGCGCTGCCTGGCAGCACATAATGCGATACATCGGCGATGTGGACCCACAACTGCCACTGATCACCGTGCTTTTGAAGGCAGATCGCATCATCAAAGTCCTTCGCATCATCGGGATCAATCGTGATGACGTTGTGCGAGCGACAATCGACACGGCCTTTGCACTCCTCAGGACTCGGCTGGTTGTCCGGCCGCGATTTGGCGATCGTCTGGGCCTCATGCAGCACATTCTTTGGAAAATGCAGCGGCAGGTCGTAATGACGCAGCACGGAGAGCATATCGACACCCTCCTCATCCGGCGGTCCGAGCACTTCGATGATCTCGCCCTCCGGCGCGGTCTGCTTTGACTCCCACTGCGTGATCTCCACGACCACCTTGTCCCCCACGTTCGGCTTGCGGCCCACGTCACGTGGTTCAGACACATAGATCGCTCCCGGCAGGCGCGGATCATCCGGCGTGACGTGCAGAAACTGCTTCGAGCGCTGCAAGGTGCCGACAAACTGCGTGCGCTTGCGCTCCAGCACGCGCACCACGCTGCCGCTCTTGTCCTGCTGCCCCGGTTTCACATCGAGACGCACCAGCACGCGGTCGCCATGCATCGCGGTGCCAGTGTCTCGGTCCGAGATGCTGATCTCGGTGATACCCGCCTCGTCTGGCTGCACAAAGCCGCGTCCGCCGCGCGTGATCTGAATCACGCCGGGCACCAAGTCTGCCTCCTTCGCCACAATGTAGCGATTGCCTTTCGTGCGAACGATTTTCCCCTGTTTCTCCAGGCTTTTGAGCAGGCTTTGCAGCACTTGCTGTTGATTGGGCTTCATGCCCAGTTGTGAAAGCAGCTCCGGCACATTCGAGGGCACATAGTCCTCACTGCCGAGCAGCTTCAGTAGTTTCATTTCCATCCGTCATCATGGCACCAAACCGGCAAAAGACGAATCATTCGTCATTCTGCGCCCGGTGGCGGGCGAAACTCGCGGTTGATGAGCAGCCGCAGTTTTTGCATCGCGTTTTCCAGATTCTCACGCACTGCCGCCATCTCGGGCTCCAGCTTCACATCCACCGGAGTCGCCATCACACGTTCGAACCGCTCCGGCAGCGCCTGCCCGTCCTCCCGCAAGCCGCTTTGCTCGATCAACCCGCGCACACGTTCCACCAACTCGCGCGTCTCCACGATCATCGCCATGGCCGCCGCTTCCGTGGCAGCGCCGGACTCCACACGCCGCAGTTGCTGGCAGTGAAACAAGCGACAGCGCGCCGGCCTTTTCTCATAGATCGTGCAGAGGTTCTCCCGCAGAGCCGCACATGGCTGCTCCATGAAAAATTCTCCGTCCCGGCAGCGAATCTTCAAACCCAGTCTGCCCAGCTCCGCCGCCGAGTCCCCCGGCTGCATGCGCACAATCTGAAACATCGTTCCGTCACAGCACATCCCGCACGCCGCGCACAGACGTGAGGCGATGGCGGCAGTGTCTTCCACGTTCATGGTAAGTGACGAGTTTGGGCCGCCAGCTCCAGCACCCGCAGCGTGTGCTGCACGTTGAGATCCAGATCCAATGGCTGGCGTGTTTTGACCGGACCTGCGCTGCCACACACGCGCCAGTGGTTCATGCACATGCCCAGTGTGGCAAAGTCAGACGGGTCATCAAGGACGTGGCCATTGACGCCAGAGTCGATCAATTCACTGGCACCATTGAAGGTGGTGGTGATGACGGGAATGCCCGTGGCCAGCGCCTCGCTCACGACATTCGCGCACGGTTCGTAAATCGGCAAAAAGGTGAGCACGTCGGCTGCGGCGTAGGCAGCTTCGACATCGGGCAGCGGCCCGGTGAGAATGACATTTGGCGGCAACTTGCCGCGCATCCGATCACGTGTGACAACGAGCAGTTTGAGCCTGGGATCGTCGCTGTGCCCAGCCATGAATTTCAGCAGCCAGGGCAGCCCTTTGCGTTCCCAGCCGGAACCGACGAAGACCATGACAAAATCGTCCGCCGCAAGACCGAAACGTGCTCGTGCGGCACTGCGATCGACGTTTTGAAAGCGCTTCACCTCGACACCGTTCCGCACGAGATGAATGCGCTCCTGCGGGAATGCGGGAAAGTGCCGGGCGATCTCGTCGCTCACCATCTCGGAGTTCACGATGATGTGCCTCGTGTTCGCCGGATCAAACGTGCGGGCCTCGAGCGCGATCATGTTGCGATGAAAAGCCCCAAGACCGACGAGCGGGCGTTTCCACCACGGCGCGAACTGTTTGCGCCGCTCCAGCCACACTCGGTGCAGGCCATCGCCGGCGCGATACACGTCCTGCTTTAGCGTGCGCTCCAGACTGAACACGCAGTCGAACTGTTCATGCTGCAACACGGCATGCACACCTTCGGCGAAGCGCAGCGGGCGTTCCGCACGTGGCGCCTCGACCTTGATGGCATGAAATTGCACGCCCGCAGCCTGCCCCTGCCATTTTTCGGCAAACAGATGCGTCTCATGCCCCGCTGCGGCCAAGGCGCCGAGCAGACGCTGCACATACAGCTCCGCGCCTCCGGTGGCGGAGAACTGACGGCGGATGAGGGCGAGTTTCATGCGGGAAAGTAGTGCAAGCGTCCCGCTTGCAAAGGAAGCAAGCGGGACGCTTGCGCTACGACTGCTTCTGCCGCCACTCTTCAAAACTTGCCTTGGGTGTGCGATACACCGAGCCACAACGCGGACACGTGATCTGCGCGATGCCATCGGCAAAGATGTGATCCAGGTCATCCTGCGGCAAGCGCATGATGATGGGCATCAGGCGCTCCACCGAGCAGCCGCACTCGAACACATAGCCGCGCGTTTCCAACAAGGTGAGATGTTCGACTGTTTCGAGTTCGAGCACGTTTTCCAGCGCCAGTTCCGAGAGCCAGACTTCATCGCAATCCGGCTCGGCGGAGATCTGCACAAACTCCTCGTCGTCCAGGCGGAAGAAACGGGTGAGACGCTGCTCGCTGGTGGTGTAAAACATTTCCACGGCCTTCAGCATGTCGTCGCCATGGAATTCGATCATGCTCTGGCGCGGCTGATGATCTGGCCGCGTGGTTTGCGCGATGAACATCGCCTCGCCCTCCTGACGCACGTCCTCGGTGAAGACGCGGCCCGTCACGCGTCCTGGCCGCGTGCTGCCGGTGACGAAGACATTCGCCCGCTGCGGTTCCTTCACATGAATTGTCCACGCGCAGCTTTCATCCTGCGGCCGCGAGCACAGATGCAGCGCCAGCGCGGCCAGCGCGTCCTTGAGCATCTGATCCAGCGGCTCGGCATTCTGCAAGGCGTGCTGCATGAGATGCAGGTAGTAATCGAGATACAACGGGCTGAAACGACCGCGCACCAGCAGGGCGTTGCGTTTCCGCACGAAATAGGAGCGGAGGTCCACTACTGAAAGGTCCGGTTCAAGCATCTGACTCATGGCATTGCTTATCTCACTGGAAAAAGCCGCGTGCAAGTCGTAGGCCGGATGTGTTTGGCGGAAAAGTGCTCCGCAGCCACCATCGTGACTTTGCCAAACTATCCGGCTCTATGTGATGCTCGACACGTCAAAGGCCGTGCGCCGCCACCCAAACCAGCCGGATAGTTCGGCGAAGGTGCCTATCGTGTTTGCAACATTCATCGCGCCGAACACATCCGGCCTACGTCCGCGCCATGCCGCGAAACTTCTGCCGGTAGGCGCTGGGCGTGGTGTCCATGACTTCGCGGAAGCGACGGTTGAAGTTGGCGAGGTTGCGATAGCCGCAGTCCATGGCGATGTCGGTGATGTTCGAGACATCCTCCGCCAGCATGCCGCAGGCGCGACCGATACGGACCTCGTTCACATACTGCGGCACCGTTTTGCCGGTGCGTGAGTGGAAGAAGCGACTGAAGGCCCCGAGGCTGAGATGTGCGAGTTTCGCCAACCGCTCACGATCGATTTCTTCGGTCAGATGCGTGTGGATGAAGTCGCACACGCGTTCCATGCGGCCCTGATCGGCAGATTCGAGCTTGGGTTCGAAATTGGCGCTCGCCAGCGGCTTCAAATTTTCCGATTTGGCCAGCGCATCGAGAATCGCGAGCAGTTCGATCACACGCGCGAGACCATCGCTCTGTGCGAGACGTTTCATGTGCTCGGTAATGACGGGACGCGATGCCCCACGCACCTCCAGGCCGCGTGCGGCACGTTGCAGCAACCGCTTGACCGGCTCCATCTCTGGCAGCGCCATGAAATCGCGACCGAGGAAGGCTTCGTCAAACCGCACAATGATCGCATGCACCTGCCGCGTTTTCGCTCCCGTGTCCTGATGCCACACATGCGGCAGGTTCGAACCAATGAGCACAATGTCGCCGTCGATGAGTGGTTTGATGCTGTCTCCCACCACCCGGTGTCCGCGACTCTCGATCGCCAGCGTGAGCTGATACTCGGGATGAAAGTGCCAGCGCGTGCCGTAATCCGGCCCACGCACCACCTCGCAGTGGAAGGACTCCCACTGGCGCTTGGGCACTTTTTCGAAGACAGGCTTCATGGAGCTGGATGACGGATACTGGATTCTTGATGCTGGATGTCAGAAGGCTATTTCGAGGACCGGTGACCTTCGCGGACGGCTTGGATGAAGAGATTGAGTTTCTTGCCAAGGTGCGTCAGGTTTTCGTGCAGCTTTTCATAGAGTGGTTCATCCACTAGCGAACCGGTTTCGCGCAAGGTGTCAAGATGGTCGATGGTTTCGTCGTTGGAGGCCAGAGCGTAGGTCAACCGCAACACAAAGTCCTGCTTGTATTCACGTCTGCCATAACCCTCCACGATGTTCGAGCGCACCGATTTGCATGAGCGACGGATCTGCGATCCTTCCTCATACATTTCAAATTTTGGCAGCTTCGTCAGCGTCATCGTATGTATTTCAATAGTCGCCTTTTGAGCCAGTTGCCAGATTTCGAGTTTTTGATAGCTCATGGCGCTGATCTTCCGACATCCAGCATCTAGGATCAAGCATCCAGCCACTACACGTCTTCATCCTTGTCATTATCGCCGGCCTTGCGACCCCGCAGCTTGGCTTCCATGAAGGCGTCAAGATCGCCATCCATGACAGCCTGCACGCCACTGGTCTTTTCGCCAGTGCGGTGGTCTTTGACCATCTGGTAAGGCTGGAAGACGTAGCTGCGAATCTGGCTGCCCCAGCCGATGTCGCTCTTCTCGCCATACTGACGGCTGATCTCGGCCTGACGCTTGTCTTCCTCGATCTGAAACAGCTTCGCCTTCAACATCGCCATCGCTTTGGCGCGGTTCTTGGGCTGGCTGCGTTCGATCTGGCAGGCAACGATGACGCCGCTGGGAATGTGCGTGAGGCGCACGGCGGTCTCGACCTTGTTCACGTTCTGGCCGCCTTTGCCGCCGGCACGGTAAGTATCGACGCGGAGATCTTCATCTCGCACGACGATATCGATCTCATCTTCGGAGTCCGGCGTGACGTCGATCGACGCAAAACTCGTGTGGCGTTTCTTGGCCGCATCGAAGGGAGAGATGCGCACGAGGCGATGCACACCGCGCTCGGTTTGCAGAAAGCCGAAGGCGTTTTCGCCGATGATTTCGAGCGTAGCGGAGCGTGTGCCGACGTCGTCACCGGCTTCGTGGTCGATGAGTTCGACCTTGTAACCGCGGCGCTGGCACCAGCGCTGATACATGCGCATCAGCATGTCCGCCCAGTCACAGGCCTCCGTGCCACCGGCACCGGAGTGGATCACGATGAAGGCATTCCCGCGATCGAACGGCCCGCTGAGAAGCTGGCTGAGTTCAAAGGCTCCCACATCGGCTTCGAGCTTCGTGTGCTCCTGATCGACTTCGCGCCAGGTGTCCATGTCGCCCGCTTCTTTCGCGAGATCGATGAGCCCGTCGAAATCGGCGGCACGCACTTCCAGATCCTGGAGCGGTCCGATTTTCTTTTTGATGACATTCGTGCGGTCGATCGTCTTGCGCGCCGCGTTTGCGTCATCCCAGAAGCCGGGAGCACCCATCCGGTCCTCCAGCATGGCCAGTTCGTCTTTTAATTTCGGGACGTCAAAGATACCTCCGGAGTTCGCTGAGACGTGCCTTCAGAGCGGCGGTGTCGAGCGATTGGAGGTCAGTGAGGATGGTCTTGCTGGTCTTTTCCATGCAGCGTAGATAGCGGCTCGGCGCGCAAGTTCAACGCCTTTGTCATCATGGAAAAAACCGAGGCCATCCTCATCGGACGCACGCGTTACGCGGAGACGAGCCTCATTGTGCAATGGTGCTCGCCTGAGATCGGCCTGTTCAAAACAATGGCGAAGGGCGCGCTGCGGCCCAAATCGCCGCTCAATGGCGTGCTGGACCTGTTTGTCTCCGCCGAACTGCGTTTTGTGCGCAGCAAATCGAGCGATCTGCACACGTTGGCCGAGGCACGCTGGACGAATCCGCGCCTCGGCCTGCGCGAAAGCTACGGTCGCGTGCTTGCCGCCACCTACGTCGTCAAATTGATCACCCTCGTCGCCGAAACCGGTTCACCGATCCCGGAGATTCACGAACTGCTGGTCAAAGCACTCGATTACCTCGCCACGAAAGACCCCGTGCCCGCTTTGATCACTCGCTTCGAGCAACGCCTCGGCGAACTCCTCGGCATCATCCCCGAAGGCGAAACCGGCATGGCTGCTGCCGCAATTGAAGACAGCTTTCACCGCAAACTGCCTGTGCAGCGGCGGCAGTTGGTCGATTGGATGGCGAAGCATTGAATTTCATCAAACACACCATCATGCAGATCATTCGATCCAAACTACATCTCTACTTTCTGGTGTTCTTGATCCTGATCTTTAGCACCATCGATTTTTTCCCATGGCATGGGCATCCGTTTTTTAAATACCCGGGTTCAGATCCAAGATATTACGTCTGGAATTTCGGCTTTCCGATTTCCTGGTCCATTTACGATGATCATACACCGCCACACTGGTTTACACTATCACCTGAGGTGAGTTACGGCCTTATCTGCGTTCAAGGCGTCATCCTTTTGGCCTTGGTGATAGTGCCATGGCTGCTACGCAAAAGGTAAAACGGCTACTTCAGCGCCGCCTCAATCGCCGCCAGCAACTCTGGCGAATTTGGCTCCACATCGGAACCGAAGCGCTTCAAGACCTTGCCGTCCTTACTGACGAGGAATTTTTCGAAGTTCCAGCCGACTTCGCCGGATGAGGATTGCAGGGCGGCATAGAGCGGGTGCTTGGCATCGCCTTTGATCGCAACTTTGGAGAACATGGGGAAGGTGACCTTGTAGTTCTCGGTGCAAAAGGTCTTGATGACGGCCTCAGAGCCGGGTTCCTGGCCACCGAAGTCGTTGCAGGGGAAGCCGAGCACGGCCACGCCCTTGCCGCTCATCTTTTCATGCAATGCCTGCAATCCGGCATACTGCCCGGTGTAACCGCACTCGGAGGCGACGTTCACGATGAGCAGCACCTTGCCCACGTAGGCTTTGAGCGTGGCGTCCTTGCCGTCGATGTCTTTGAGCGCGATGTCACTCACGTTCGTATCAGCGGCGACGGCGATGGAGGTCATGAGGAGGGAGAGGAGGATGGTTTTCATGGTGGCGCAGAGATACGAACTGAATGGCCCACGAAACACACGAAATGACACGAAAATCTGACCTTCAGGGTTTCTGCTTTCGTGCTTTTTCGTGTGTTTCGTGGGCAGCCTCATTCTACCATGCTGAGGAAGATGTCCTCCAAACGCTGGCCGCGCTGCTCATGCTGCGCCCGCAGTTCCGCCAGCGTGCCGAGGGCGATGAGTTTGCCGTGGTGGATGATGCCGATGCGGTCGGCGAGTTCTTCGGCGATGTTGAGCAGGTGCGTGCTCATGAGCACCGTGGTGCCGCGCTGGCTGCGCTCCTTGATTTCGCGCTTCACGGTGCGGGCGTGGATGGGATCGAGGCCGACCATGGGTTCGTCGATCACGAAGACCTTCGGGTCATGCAGCAGTGCACTGGCGATGGCGAGGCGCTGCCGCGTGCCGTGGCTGAGGTTCTCGATGCGCTGCCGCGTGCAGTCGTGCAGCGCGAACTTGGTAAACAGCTCGTTCGTCTGCGCCGCAGCATGCGCGAGGTCCATTTCAAACAGCTCCGCGATGAACTCCATGAACTCGATGGGCGTGAGCTTCTCATAAAACACCGCCACATCTGGCACATAGCCGAGCAGCGCCTTCGCCAGAAGCGGTTCTTGCTGAATGTCATGTCCACAGAGCCGCACGCGACCGGCGTCAGGCTTCATCAGGCCGGTGAGCAGCTTCATGGCCGTCGTTTTGCCTGCACCATTGGGACCGAGAAAGGCAAACAGCTCGCCGGGCTGGATGGTGAGATTCAAACCGTCGAGCGCACGCAGGTCGCCGTAGTTCATCGTGAGGTTCTCGATCTCGATCATGTAAAAGGGCTTTGGTTCAGTGGTTGCCGTCCTGCAAACCGTAAATCATTGGCTCCAGCAGCGAATAACCCTCCGGCAGGTCGATGCAGGCGAGTTCGCCGGCCTCGGTGAAGATCATCTTTAACTCCTGGCTGCCCAGAATCGGCAGCGTGAGCACGAAACACTTCCGCTCCCGGCCGGCGAGCGTCATCACGCCTTCACGCGCCTGCAATTGCGTCGCGCCCGGCGTTGCCTTGCCTTGCGGCATGCCACCGAGCATCGAGAGCATGGAAAGCGCGCCATCAGAGCCGAAGCTCATGACTTTCTCCACGTCCTGGGAGTTCACCACGACACGCCCACCTTGTTTCACGAGCACTTCCGGCGTGGTTTGTTTCTCATCCCAGGAAATTTTCAGGCTGGCTTCATGGAAGGGAAAGTCGGCAGACAACGTCACATGCTGCCAGCGTTCGGCGTCGGCGAGGATGCAGGCCACGTTCCACGTCGCATTGATGCGCCGCGCTTCCTTGCCAGGCACTGCCTCCTCCACCACGCCGCGTGCGAGCACGTCATACACCGTCTGGTGGTTCGGTTTGATGCGGCGGCTGATCTGAAAGCTCGCGTGGCCAATTTTTTCGCGGTGATGATAGAGATGCAGTGTGCTGCCAAAGGATTCCGAATGGCGCAAAAACAAATCCAGCACCATTCGCGGCGGCACGACGGCAAACCGCGAGGCTTCTGGGAAGTAAATGTCACGTACCAGCAGCCCGGACATCACCGCCCAGAAAAGCACCGCCAGGATTGCCGCCATACGCCAGATCATTGCCGGATTTGTGTCAGGAAACGCCCGTCGTGGCAAGCACGGCGACATTTCACGCAAAACTTTCTCGCAAGCACCGCTTCAGTTTGCCACGATGCTGTCATGCGTCTGCTGTTTGCCTTGTTTTTCACCACCCTCTCCGTTTCCGCCGCCGAACCACGTCCGCCGAATGTCGTGATCATTCTGGCCGATGACCTCGGTTATGCCGACCTCGGGTGCTTTGGTGCTGAAAAGATCAAAACGCCGAACATTGACCGCATGGCGGCGGAGGGGATGAAGTTCACGAGCTTTTATGTGGCGCAGGCGGTGTGCAGCGCGTCGCGGGCGGCGCTGATGACCGGCTGCTACGCGAATCGCGTCGGCATGCAGGGTGCGTTGAATCACACGAGCAAGGAAGGCATTCACCCTGATGAACTGCTGCTGCCGGAGATGTGCAAAAGCGTCGGTTATGCCACCGCTGCCTGCGGCAAATGGCACCTGGGCACCGATCTGCTGTTCAACCCGCTGCGCAACGGTTTCGATGAATTCCTCGGCATCCCGTATTCGAACGACAACAGCAAGTTCCACCCCTCGCTGGCGCAGGAGATGCCTCCCCTGCCCTTTTACGATGGCTTGAAGGTCATCGAGACCGATCCCGATCAAAGCCAGTTCACCCGCCGCTTCACCGAGCGGGCCGTGAGCTTCATCGAGCGCCACAAAAGCCGCCCATTCTTTCTCTACTTGCCGCACGTCATGCCCCATGTGCCGATCTTTGCTTCCGATGCATTTCGCGGCAAATCCGCCGCCGGATTGTATGGCGATGTCACGGAAGAACTCGACTGGTCGGTGGGCCTGATTCTCGATACGCTCAAACGCTGCGACATCGAGCGCGACACACTGGTGGTCTTCTTTTCCGACAACGGCCCCTTCCTCAGCTATGGCAACCACGCTGGCAGCGCGAAACCGCTGCGTGAGGGCAAGCTGACCACGTTTGAAGGCGGTGTGCGCGTGCCCTTCATCGCCCGCTGGCTGGGACGTGTGCCGGAGCGTGCCGTGTGCAATGAACCGATCATGGAGTTCGATTTGCTGCCCACCATCGCCGGTTTGATCGGGGCGAAGATGCCAGAGAAGAAGATCGACGGCTTGAACATCCTGCCGCTGCTCGAGGGCAAAGCGGAAGCGAAATCGCCACATGAAGCACTCATCTTCTACGGCGGCAGTGAGCTGCAGGCCGTGCGCAGCGGCGAATGGAAGCTGCATTTCCCGCATCCTTACATCACCGTCGATGGTGAACCGGGCCGCGATGGCAAGCCGGCGCGGTTTGGGCAGATGAAGCCGAAGGCGATCACGCAAAGCGGCATCGAAGGCATTGCGTCACGACATGGCTATCGCGTGGAGACGATTGGTTTATCGCTCTTCAATTTGAAGGATGATCCGGGTGAGACACGCGATCTGGCGCAGGAACACCCCGAGATCGTGGCGCGGCTGCAGAAGCTGGCGGAGCCGATGCGCAAAGAGCTGGGCGATGATTTGATGAAGGTCAAAGGGAGTGCGAACAGGCCGTTGGGGCTCGCGCCATAGGAGGAAAGGGATCATCGTGATCCCTCATCCAACAGGGGATCAGGATGATCCCCGTCCTATCGGATCAACGCGAACCACGCTCGCGAGCAATGGCCTCACGAATCTTCTCGATGCGGTTTTCGGGGGCGGGATGCGAACTCATGAAATCGGAGCCGCTTTTGCCGCCGCTGGCCTCGGCGAGGATTTCCATGACGCCGATGAGCGCCTCGGGATCATAGCCGGCCTGGAGCATGAAACGAACGCCGAGCGCGTCGGATTCGAGTTCGTCATCGCGGCTGAATTTCATGACACGCCATTGCGCGACCATGTTGGCGACCTGGGCGCCGGTGTTGTTGTGCCCGTCGGAGAGCAGAACACCGAATCCTTGCGCCAGACCGCTCCAAAGCCGCGAATTGGCCATCTGTTCATTCGAATGACGACCCACGACGTGCCCCATCTCGTGGCCGAGCACGCCGGCGAGTTGGTCTTCTGATTTGAGCCGGAGATACAAGGCCTCGGTGATGAAAATCTGGCCACCTGGCAGGGCGAAGGCGTTCACGGTGTCCGCATCGGAGAGCAGGTGGAATTTGAACTGATACGAGGTCTCCCGCGCCGCCGTGGAGGCGATCAAACGTCTGCCCACGGTCTCGACCTTGGCACGACCCACCGGATCGGTGGAAAGACCGCCCATTTCACGAATCATCTGCGGTGCGGACTGCAAGCCAAGGGCGATCTCCTCCTGCGGCGTGGCCAGCGCGAGTTTCTGGGTGCGGCCGGTGAACTCGTTTTGATATGACGTCGTGCCGATCCAGTGATAGAGCAATGAGCCGCCGATGATGAGCAGCGCCATGATCACGCGTGGATTGAGGGCGCAGCCACGACGGCCACGTTCTTCGCCAAACACAGAAAGGTGTGAAGCCAGGAGGAGTCGTTGAAGCGTTGAAAT
Source organism: Verrucomicrobiales bacterium (assembly GCA_043770175.1). Lineage (GTDB taxonomy): Bacteria > Verrucomicrobiota > Verrucomicrobiia > Verrucomicrobiales > Verrucomicrobiaceae > Prosthecobacter. The sequence continues at coordinate 26,185 of JAYVIO010000230.1, forward strand.
CATGAGGCGACTTATACTTCATGGAAAAATCTTGAGCCAGCAGGTATTTTGCGGCATGGCAGATCATGTCGTTGATTCAGGAGCATAATCAAACCGTGGACTGGGGCCGCAAAGGCTCCCAAGCGGTCGTGACTCTGGCATGTCTGTTTATCATCCTCACGGGCATGAAGGTCGCCGCCGGGGTGCTGGTGCCGGTGGTGTATGCGTTTTTTCTCGCGGTGCTCAGTTATCCGTTGGTACGCTGGATGCGGCGGCACCGCGTGCCCGCCGGTCTGGCGCTGGGCATCACGATGCTGATGAATCTGGGGGTGCTGGCTGGATTGATCACCGTGGGCGTGCGTTTGCTGATCAGTTTCTGGGCGGATCTGCCGCGTTACCTGCGCGGGCTGGAAAAGTACTCGAACGATGTCGGTGCCTGGCTGGAATTGAAGGGAGTCGAAGGTGCCAAGGATATGCTGGGCGGCATGTTCGACTGGAACACGCTGGTCGGCTACGCCACCCAGCAGGACGTGATGAGCAACCTCGGCGGACTGGTGGGCAGCACCTTCGGCACGCTGGCGACGCTGTTCGGCAGCCTCGTGATGGTGCTGATTTTAATGCTGTTCATCCTGCTGGAGGCGCATGGCACGCAGAGCCGGCTCCAAGCAGTGAATCTCTCCGGCGGGCCGGACTTCAGCGGCCTGATGCGCAGCGCGAGCGACATCCAGAAGTACCTCGGCGTCAAAACACTCATCAGTGCACTGACGGGGCTGCTGGCCGGCTTCTGGTGCTGGTTCTTTGATCTGCATTACCCGCTGCTCTGGGCACTGCTGGCCTTCCTCTTCAATTACATCCCTGCCGTGGGATCTGCTGCCGCCTGTATTCCTGCGGTGGTAGAGGCACTCGTTCAGCACGGCCCGGGCACGGCCATCTTCGTCGCCATCGGCTATGGCGGCATCAATTTCTGCCTCGATACCTTTGTGCAGCCCACGATGCTTGGGAATCGCTTCGGCATCTCGCCGCTGGTGGTCATTCTCTCCGTCATCTTCTGGGGCTGGTTGTGGGGGCCGCTGGGCATGTTCTTGGCCGTGCCACTCACGATGGTGCTCAAGGTGCTGCTCGACAACAGCGCTGAGTTCAAATGGATCTCCGTGGCCATGGCGAAGAAGAAAGTACGCCATGGTGAAGTCGAGGTGGCCGGCTATGACTTGCATCTCAACGACGGTGAAACGATCGGCAGCGGAGCCAGCACGGAAATTCCGGGGCGGGAGTGACGCAACTGCGCAGAGCGGCAGCACATCTGCGCCATCACGCCACTTCGCAGCGTGGCTTGCCAGGCCTTCAAAACACGCCCCAGCCTAGACAAATCAAGCGTAGCGCCCGGAGCACGGACTGTGGCATGGTTCAAGCAAGAGAGTCTGAGAAACAATCCTTCTCACCCCCCAACCATGTCCCCCGAAAAATTCACCGTCAAACTTCAGGAGGCCTTCAACGCCTCGCAGTCCATCGCCACACGGCACGGGCATCAGGAATTGAAGCCCGCCCATCTCCTTCTCGCCCTGCTTGAGCAGGAAGGCGGCATCGCCTTGCCGTTGTTTGAAAAGGCGGCGCTGAAGCCGGAGGCGGTTGCAGGTTTAAAGGCTCAAATTGCAAGTTTACTGGAGCGTCAACCGAAGGTCAGCGGCGGCACCAGCGGGCTGCATCTCTCGAATGAGATGCGTGAACTCATGACCAAGGCCGAGGACGAGCAGAAAAAGTTCAAAGACGATTATCTGAGCGTCGAGCACATCATTCTGGCTCTCTTTAAAACGAAGACGGAACTGTCCGATGTGCTGAAGCAGGCCGGGCTGACTTATGACACCGTTTCCAAAGGCCTCACCGCCGTGCGCGGCAGCCAGCGTGTGGTCGATCAGGACCCCGAGGGCAAATACCAGACGCTGGAGAAATACGGCACCGACCTCACCGCTCGCGCCAAGGCTGGGAAGATCGATCCCGTCATCGGTCGCGATGAAGAAATCCGCCGCGTGATGCAGGTGCTCAGTCGCCGCACGAAGAACAATCCCGTGCTCATCGGCGAACCGGGCGTGGGCAAAACCGCCATCGCGGAAGGTCTCGCGCGACGCATCGTCGCAGGTGACGTGCCGGATTCGCTGAAGGGCAAAAAACTCATCAGCATGGACCTCGGCGGCATGATGGCCGGGGCGAAATTCCGTGGCGAATTCGAGGAGCGGCTCAAAGCCTTCCTCAAAGAGGTCACTTCGAGTGATGGTGAGATCATTCTCTTCATCGACGAACTCCACACCATCGTCGGCGCTGGCAAAGGCGAGGGCGCGATGGATGCGGGCAACCTTTTGAAGCCGCAGCTCGCTCGCGGTGAGCTGCGCTGCATCGGCGCGACCACGCTGGATGAGTATCGCAAGCACATCGAGAAAGACCCTGCGCTGGAGCGTCGATTCCAGCCGGTGAAGGTGGGTGAACCGAGCGTGGAGGACACCATCGCCATCCTGCGCGGCCTTAAAGAACGCTACGAAGTCCATCACGGCGTGCGCATTCAAGACAACGCCATCATTGCCGCCGCCACGCTGAGCAATCGCTACATCACCGACCGCTTCCTGCCGGACAAAGCCATCGACCTCGTCGATGAAGCCGCCAGCCGCATCAAGATCGAGCTCGACTCCATGCCCACGGAGATCGACGTGATCGAGCGCCAGGTCATGATGGGCGAGATGGAGCGTCAGGCTTTGAAAAAAGAAAAGGACTCGGCTTCCAAAGCCCGCATTGAAAAGCTCGACAAAGAGATCGCGGACCTCAAGGAAAGCTCCTCGGCACTCAAGGCTCAATGGATGAAGGAAAAGGAGTCCGTGCAGGTCGGTCGCAAGATGAAGGAGGAACTCGAACGCCTCCGCACCGAGCAGGAGCAGGCGCAGCGCCGTGGCGACTTCGGTCGTGCGGGTGAGATTCAATATGGCCTCATCCCCGATCTCGAAAAGAAACTCGCCGCCTCGTCCACAGAGAACAAAGAACCCCGCGCCGCGCACACCTTGCTGCGCGAAGAAGTCACCGAAGAAGACATCGCCCGCGTCGTGGCGAACTGGACCGGCATTCCCGTCTCACGCCTGCAAGAAGGCGAGCGCTCGAAGCTCGTGAAAATGGAAGAACGCCTCGGCAAACGTGTCATCGGCCAAAAGGACGCCATCACCGCCGTCAGCAATGCCGTGCGCCGTGCGCGTGCCGGCATTCAGGATGAGAACCGCCCCATCGGCAGCTTCCTCTTCCTCGGCCCCACCGGCGTCGGCAAGACGGAGCTTTGCAAGGCCCTTGCCGAGTTCCTCTTCGATGACGACAGCTCCATGACGCGCATCGACATGAGCGAGTACATGGAGAAGCACAGCGTCAGCCGCCTCATCGGAGCGCCTCCCGGCTACGTCGGTTATGAAGAAGGCGGCCAGCTCAGCGAAGCCGTGCGCCGTCGCCCCTACAGCGTCGTTTTGTTCGACGAGGTCGAAAAAGCCCACCCGGATGTCTTCAACACGCTGCTCCAGGTGCTCGACGACGGCCGCATCACCGATGGCCAGGGCCGCACGGTTGATTTCAAGAACACGGTCCTCATCATGACCAGCAACATCGGCAGCAACGTCATCCAGGACGTGTCCAACGCCGAACAGCGCGACGCCCTCGTGCGCGACAGCTTGAAGCAGTTCTTCCGCCCCGAGTTCCTCAACCGCATCGACGAGATCGTCATCTTCGACCGTCTCGACGCCGCGCAGCTCGACCAGATCGTCAAGATCCAGCTCCAGCGCGTCATCGACCGCCTCGCCAAGCAAAACATCCACCTCACCGTCACCGACGACACCACCCGCTACCTCGCCGACGCCGGCTTCGATCCCGTCTTCGGCGCCCGCCCCCTCAAACGCGCCATCCAAAAACACCTCCTCGATCCGCTGAGCCTCGCCGTCCTCGAAGGCGGCTTCAAAGACGGCGATCACATCACGGCGGTTATGAAGGGTGGGAAGCCGGTGTTTGAGAAGAAGTGAATACAAGCGCCAAGGCGAATGAGTCGCCAAACCACTCGACTCCCCACCCGATGAGTTTCCGTTTGAGCCGCCCCGGCTTTCGGGCTAGTCAGCGGGCCACTATTTTCCCATGAGCAGCCCTTCCGCACACACTTACAAACAAGCCGGCGTCGATATTCACGAAGCAGCGTCGCTGGTCGATGACATCGGAGTGCTGGTGAAGCGGACGCAGCGCAACCGCAAGCTGGCGAATCCCTTTGGCCTGTTCGCCGCCGCCTATGACCTCAGCGGCTACAAACACCCCATGATCCTCACGGGCTGTGACGGCGTGGGCACGAAAATCGAGCTGCTGCTGAAGCACGATCAGCTCGAAGCCGCCGGCAAAGACCTCGTCGCGATGAACGTGAACGACGTGCTCACCACGGGGGCCGATCCCATCATGTTCCTCGACTACGTGGGCATCCCGAAGATCGACAAGCGGCAGATCACCCGCATCATCGCCGGCATGACGGAATACCTGGAGGCGTGCAACTGCATCCTCGCAGGCGGTGAGACGGCCGAGATGCCCGGCATGGTGCCGGAGGGCATGGTGGAGCTCAGCGGATTCGCCATCGGTGCGTGTGAAAAGGAAGATCTGCTCGATCCCGGCACCATCGCCGCCGGCGACGTGCTCATCGGCTGGCCCAGCGCTGGATTCCACGCGAATGGATTCAGTCTTGTGCGCCGCATCATCGAGAAGGAGAACATCCAGTTCAGCGAGGACGAAATGCGCACGCTGCTGTTGCCCACACTGCTTTACCATGAGCAGCCGAAGGCCCTCAAAGCCGCCGGCATCAAGCCGAAGGCCATGGCGCACATCACCGGTGGTGGTCTGCCGGAGAATCTGGGCCGCATGTTCCTCAAGCGCGGTCTTGGCGCGGATCTGCGCATTCCTTTCTGGCAAAACGACGTGGTGCAGAAAGTGCTGCGTCACGCGGACCCGAAGGACGCCATCGACACCTTCAACATGGGCCTCGGCTGGGTCGCGATCGTGGCCCCAGCGGACGCCGACAAGGCGCTTACCTGTGGCACGGGCGCGAAGATCATCGGCACGATGAACACGAGCGCCCAAGTGAGCGTGGAGATCGTCTGAGCAGGAGAGGGATCATCCTGATGCCTTCCGCGTTGGCCTGGGGATCAGGATGACCCCCTTCCTCACTCAGGCTAGGCGTGAGCGGCGGCGCAGCATGAATGCCAGGCCCGTGCAGAGGATGAGCACGGCGCTGCCGGGCTCCGGAACGGGCAGCATCATGTTGTTGAAGACATTGCCCGCCACACTCGCGCCGATGAGGGCGCCTTCGGTGTTGTCGAACCCGAAGTGGATGCCGCCGTAGATGCGGCTCATGCCAGCCTCGGCGGCGGCCTCGCTGAAGCTGTTGAAGCTGCGAGTGGTGCCTGGGGGAAGGAAAGGTGACTCGCTGTCCACCGTGAAGGCGATGTTGTCTGTGCCGAAGAAATCGGCCAGCACCGTCGCCCCCGCCATGCTGAAGGCACTGTGGCCGCTGGTGAAGGAGGGGAAAGAAGGCGTCGGAATCAGCGGCGACCAGGCGGCATCGACGAGAGTGTCGGCATTACCGTCCGTATCCGCCACATTGATGGCCTGCATGGGCCGCCAGAGGTCATAAGCACGCTTGGCATCCCAAGTGGCGATGCCGGTGTCCGCCTCGGCGAGGTTCAACAAGGCGAAGAGCCGCGCATTGTCCTCCACGCTGAGGCCAGCAGCCGCCGAGATGCTTTGCGCAATGCGGTTCCAATGACCGGGAGGCGAGGCCGTGCCAGGGCCATCCACCCAAAAGTAAGCGATCTCTGTCTGATCCGCCGTGCGCGTGGAGCCTGTAACCGCTCCGAGTAATTTCACCTCGTTGAAGGCATCCGCGTACGTCTGGCTGCCGACAAAAGAGGTCATTTGACCCGGCGCAAAGCCAACCAGTGTGGCAGGACGAAACTGACTGCCGCTGCTCATGGTGAAAGGCGCGACGTAGCCCCACTCGGACTTCAAAAAGACCCCCGAAGTCGAGCCCCAGGCGCCAGGCACAGTGCCCGGCTGCCATGCTCCCACCGTGCCGGGCGTTTGCGGCGAATAGGTGGACGCGGCATCCCAGCCGTCATTCGCACGCGCCGTGATCATCGCCTGCGCGGAGGCCTGACCAACCTCCATGCCACGTGTCTTGGCGGCTCCATCGGCGATGCCGCTCATCTGCGTGTTGTAGAGAGTGGTAAAGTTCGCGATGTAGCTGTTGCCCGGGCCATACGCGTCATTGTAGTTGGAGACGAGCACGTTGTAGGCCGCCGTCGCCGCTGCGGCAGTCATGTCGATGCTGCTGCCTGCTGTCGTGGGCGTGTAAGAGCCGAGGTAGGAGTTGTAGTTGTGGTTGATCGAGTTCACCGCATCAAACATCGCCCCTCCCATCATGCCCATCGTGCGGGAATTCGTCGGCGGCGTGGCGGTG
>JAYVIO010000231.1:0-11589 GCA_043770175.1 Verrucomicrobiales bacterium
GTGGCGACCCCTACGAGAATCGAACTCGTGTCGCATCCGTGAAAGGGATGTGTCCTAACCGCTAGACGAAGGGGTCTTTTTTACTCGGGTTGAGCGGGCCGGGATAGTGCGTTCATTGCGTGATTGCGCAAGAGAAAATTCATGGTCTGTGAAATTCGTTCGCATAACAATAGCAGCGTGTGTTTTTTTAGATGCCGATGAATTGCATTGTCTGAATGCATTGGCGCAAGCTAACGCGGTTCATGGCCTCAAGACTGCTGAACAACGAATCATAAAAGTAGATGAAAAAAATCTTGAACTGTTATGTGGCAATACTTAAGATCGGTTAATTAATGCAAATGCTTGGGTATTATTTTATAAATACTAGATTTTCCACACGGGCTTGCTACTCTACTGAGTCGGGCGGCTCCATCCTCCGATGAGTTTTTCGTTTCGAAGTTTGTTCCAGCGCAGTGCCGGTTCTGACGAACCGGGCCAAGTTGTCCCGCAACACTTCACACGGACTCATCCGGGCATGGCTGGCACGACCTCAATCAGTCATTCCAACATGCAAGCATCTTCCTTCATGCAGCCTCCTCCCGGTGCATCGCCGTTTCAAATCGGCAGCAGTCCGCTGTTTAAAACCGCAGGCCCTGAGCCCATCGCAGCACCGCCGATCAATTCAACTTCAGGAATGTCCCCCTTCAGCATTGCAGGTGCGACACCCACGAATGCACCGCTGACGGTTGGGGATGTGATCAACCAACTGCCACCGGAAGTCGTGCGTGCGGGAGCTTTGCCGTTGGAGCAGCCGCTGTCCTTGCCGCCTTCTCTGCTGGAAAATGCCTTGCGTAGCGGACGAGCGGCGCTGCCGGTGTTTGAGCTGTATCGCGTCTGTCCGGCGCTGTTTCAGGTGCCGATTTCTCCCCAGGATCCTCGTCTTGTTCCTCTGCCTGCCGCCAAGCTTCCAGGATTGATCGCGCAGGCCCGCGAAGGGCAGGGGGGCGTTGGCACTCCCATGGCGCCGGCTTCGTCATCGCCCTTTTCATTGGCTCAATCAGCCCCTGCTGCTTCACCTTTTCAGATGGCGGCAGAAGCCCACGCAACGCCTGTTCAAGCATTTCCAATGAGCCCCTTTGCTGCCGCATCACCAAGTTTTGCCGGTGCAGAACCTGAACAGGTGCCAGCATCGTCACCATTCTCCATCAAACCTACTGCTGAAGCCCCCGCCGCCAGTCCCTTCGCCATGATGTCTGCGGCTGCACCACAGCCGCAAAACTCGGGAGCACCTCCGGCTTCGCCTTTCTCGCTAGGTGGTAATACAACAGGAGGAGTTCCTCCCCAGCAGGCCGCATCACCTTTTTCTAGTTCTGGAACAGCGTTGACTCCTCCGGCCGGTTCGTCGCCCTTCACCTCTGTGGCAGTAAGCCCAGCTCCAGCGGTGCCGCAGGCATCAATTACTGGCTTGTTCACTCCAAAATCCCAGGAACACACCGCAGTTCCTCCTGCCATGCACGCACCTGCTCCTGCGATGCCTTTTGGATCGCCCTTTGCCGCAGGGATGAAAGAAGCACCGCTCCAGGCCGAACCGGCTACTGCGTTCACTCCGCCACCGCAATCGTTTGCACCCGTCGCGCCCGCATCCATGCCTGGCACGGCGGCAGTGGCTTCAGGCATGGCCAAATTGGGGTTTGCCGCTGTGTTAAACGGTTACAGCGTTGAAGAACTCGGTTTCAATCCCGCTGTGGTACCTGCATGGATCACCACCGGCATTCCGGCCAGCATGCTGCAAGAGCAGATTTCCTCCGGCGGCGTTATCATTGAGCTTGGCACTCTTATTGATGGTGTTTCTGATCTCGGCTTCCGCAACACACTCGCCACCGCGAAGCGTAATTTCCAGGTCAAACTGCCGCAGAACGAAGTCTTTCATGCACTCACCAGCCTGTCGGCTGCGCCCGCCTCTGCACCGTCACCTTTTGGCAATCAGGCGGCGGCAACTCCCCGCCCAGTCGTTCCGGCAAACAACGCCTTTACCATTCAACCCGGCGCGCCCTCCGATCAGTTCAGTCGAGTGGAAAAGTCGCCCCCGGCTCCGAGTGCAGCGCCTGCGATGCCATTCTTCGCTTCCGTGGGCATGACGAATACACCCGCCCAAGCACCTGCAAGCTCACCACTTGCTCCGATGTTGGGGGCCTCGTTGAATCCCTTCGCGCAAAGTCTGCCCCCTGCTGCACCGGCACCCGTTTCTGCGTTTGGTGCAGCGCAGCAGCCAGGTGCTTCAGCGCCATTTTCTTTTAATCCGCCACCAGCCGAAGCGGCGCCGCCACAGAAGTTCCCGGCTTCCCAACCCTTGTTCCCCACCGCTTCTCAGATGGCGGCTTCCGCGCCAGTGCAGCCGCTTGCAGGCGCGTTTCAACCCTTCGGCGCTCAACCTTCGCCCTTCGCCAGCCAGCCGCCATCGCAGACTCCCACGCTGTCGCCGACCGCGAAGCCATTCGATCCCTTCGCCGCTTCATCGACCGGATCGCTGGCAGCCAAAGCTCCGCCCGAATCCGGTTTCAGCAGTGCGCAGTTGCTGGGTCAGGCCGCAGCCGCTCCTTCCGTCTTTTCGCCACCACCAGCGCCCGAGGTCAATCGCGCCGCCAGCCCATTTGCCGAGCCGGCCTTCGAATCCTTCAAGCCGATGTCTTCCTTTGCTCCGGCCTTGGATGAAATGCCAGCCATCCCTCAGCAGCCAGCGCCCGCTTCACGCGGATTGTTCAGCACGCAGTCTGCCAGTGCGCCGCTCTTTGCGGAACCAGCACCTCAGCCATCATGGCCTGCACCTGAATCCAAACCCGCTCCAGCGCCAGCTTCCGTCGCTCCTGCTACAGCGGCTCCGGCCAAAATGTCTGCGGTGAAGCACTCTTTCCTCGGCCTCGCCCCGCTCGACACCCAGACCGATCAACTCCTGCTTCGCGCTCTGCTTGGCACCGAGGAAAAACTCGCAGCGCCACGTGTGGTCGAACTTCTCGCTGGCCAGACCGGTCTCAGCGCCTGCGTCTGCCTGCATGGTTCGCATGTGCTCAGTCACGCTGATGCTACCAAGCCCGACGCAACTGAATTCCAGCGTCAGGCACCCGACATCGCCCGCCAGTTGCGCGGCCTTGCTCCGCTCATCGGCATCGAAGGCGCGGAAACCTTCACCCTTAACGCCGGCGGTCGCCTGCTGACCTTCTGCTTTCCTGGGGACACCATCATCGGTGTGTTGCACGATGTCGAGCCCTCCACCGGTCTGCGCGACAAGATCACCCTCATCGCGCGCGAACTTGCCCGCATGCTCGGCTAAATCTTCACCCGCCTTTCCTGGCATCGGGCATTCGTCATTCTATCTTCGTCATTCCTCCTGCCATGCCCAGCATCAATCACGACGACCATACCATCAGCTTCAAGATCGTCTATTGCGGCACGCCGCTCAGCGGCAAGACCTCTAATCTCCAGCAGATCCACGCCAAGCTCGATCCCAAAGGCTGTAGCGACCTCCTCTCGCTCTCCACGGCTCAGGATCGCACGCTGTTCTTCGACTTCCTCGCCGTCGAGGCCGACGCCTTGCCCGGTTACAAGACCACCTTCCATCTCTACACCGTTCCCGGCCAGGTGACTTACAACGCCACACTCCAGCTCGTGCTGAGGCAAGCCGACGGCGTTGTATTCGTCGCCGATTCGCAGATGGACCGCCAGCGCGACAACTTGCAGTCGCTGCAAAGCCTTGAAGCCAACCTGCGCATGAACGGCAGCTCGCTCGACCGCCTGCCCATCGTCCTGCAATACAACAAGCGCGACCTGCCGAACGCCGCGCCTGTCGAATACCTCGAATACCTCTTCAACAACCGGCCCACGCCCTTCCTCAGCTTCGAATCCGACGCCCGCACTGGCCGCAACGTCCTTGCCACGCTCAACGCCATCTCCCAGGCCGTCCTCCATCAGTTCCGCCTCCGCACCGCGCCCGAAGACGCTCCCAACGAGCTTCCCACCCACGCCCTCGCTGCGTGAACTTGAAACTTTGAACTTGGAACTTTCAACGCTTGTCTTGCTTCCCGGCATTCAACAAGCCGCCATCGGCGACGACGCTGGCCGCCTGCTCGACTGCGCAGGTGGAATGGAACCACCCTCTGCCGCAGTGCTCGTCCTCGCGCATGCCACCCTCGCCGCCGCGTCCGAGCTTGGTCGCCGCTCCGGCAGCGGCGACTGTCTCGAAATCATCCAGCAGCACACAGACGGTGTCATCTACCTCCACAGTCTGCCACATCGCCGTCTTCTTCTCGCTCGTTGTCAAAGCACCGATGCCATTCCTGCCGTGCGCGACGCCTGCCAGCATCGCTCGACTCCCCTGGAAACAGTTCATATACCCACCTCTGGCGTGTCTCTCGATCTCGCCTCCGCCCTCCACGCCGAACCGGCATGGTGAAAAGCATTGAGTGACATTCACTTCTTTCAAGCCGCAGCGCGGCGACCGTCTCGTAGCCCGGCCTTTTCAAGGCCGGGTTTTTCGTCGATACGATCCATCTCACTCGCCATGCGTCGCAGCGCGACGCCCGAACCGTCCGCTATCTCGTTTCATGCCTCGCATCATTCTCAGCATTCTCATCTGGTGCATGTTCGCTCTCCCCGCGCACGCCCAGCAGCGTTACGATTTCTCCGCGCCGCTCATGGCCACCACCTTCCGCATCTCCCTGCATGCGGAAACCAAGGAGAAGGCCGAACAGGCCGCCGCTGCCGCCTTCAAACACATCGCTCATCTCAACGCCGTCTTCTCCGACTACGAACCCAACAGCGAGCTCATGCAGCTCTGCAACACTGGTCCAAACACGCCCTTCAAAGCCAGCCCCGCGCTGTTCGATCTCATCTCCCGCTCCCTCGACCTCGTCCGCCTCACCGACGGTGCCTTCGATCCCACCTGCGGCAATCTCACCCAGCTCTGGCGGCGCACCAAGCGCGTCAAAAAACTCCCGCCCGCCGACCGCCTCGCCAAAGCCCTCGCCGCCACCGACTGGCGTGCCGTCCAGCTTGATCCCAAAGCGCACACCATCACATTGCTCAAGCCCGGCATGCTCCTCGACCTCGGCGGCATCGCCAAAGGTTACGCTGCCGACGAAGGACTCCGTATCCTGCGCGAGCACGGCCTCACCCGCTCTCTTGTCATGGCCGGTGGCGACATCGCCATCGGCGATCCTCCGCCCGGCGAGGAAGCCTGGGAGATCAAACTCCGCACCTTCACCAAATCCGCGGGCGATACCGAAGAGAAGATGGAAACCGTCCGTCTCAAACACTGCGGCGTCTCCACCTCCGGCGATCTGTATCAGTTCACCGAGATCGAAGGCGTGCGTTACTCCCACATCCTCTCCCCCAAGACCGGCCTCGCCCTCACCACCCGCATCGCCTGCTCCGTCATCGCCCCCGACTGCACCACCAGCGACGCCTTGGCGACGGCGATGTGTGTGCTGGGCAAGGAACGTGGTGAAAAAGTCGTCGCACAGATCCAAGGCGTCACCGTCCGATTTGCGCCGTAGCTTTGAACTTAAGCGGACGATTCACTCAAGAAACACACAATGCTTTTCATCAATCCAATGTGGGACAATGAGAGTGAACGAATCGGCAAGCAGCGATGCTCACCGCTCGGGTATGCGCTTCATGTCATCTCAGACATGATTGGTATTGTTGGATTGCTTGCCTTGCTTGTGACGATTGGACTCCTGGCATATCGCGGCATTATCGGCTCCTTTCATTTGTCCATGCTATGGCTTCTGACGATTCCCTTTGGTATTGGCGTCGTCGGGTCGATCTTATATCGGATTTCGTGGATTCTGGCTCGAAGACGCGGATTTGCTTATGACGGTGATTCACGAACCGCAAGCTGGCTCGAAAATGGACAGATACGTACCTACTGTTACGCAGTCAAAAAAGAACCATAACCTATAATTTCATGTTCCGCGCCCCCTACGACGCCATCGCCGCGCACTTCCATGCACTCCGCACGACGCTGCAACCCAAGGAAGAGGAATATCTGGCGCTTCTGCTCGATCCGCTGCCTGCGGGCAGCACGATTCTCGATCTCGGCTGTGGCACGGGGCGGCCCATCGCGGAGCATATCGTTTCGCGTGGGCATCAAGTCGTGGGCGTGGATGGTTCGGCGACGCTGCTGGCTCTGGCGCGTGCGCAACTGCCTGAGCAGCGCTGGATTCTTGCCTTGATCGAGGAAGTGGAGTTCGACGAGACCTTTGCCGCCGTGGTCTGCTGGGACTCGCTCTTCCATCTGCCGCGTGCGGAGCATGCGCCCATCATCCGCAAGATCCACCGCTGGCTCGTGCACGGCGGGCGGCTCATGATCAGCAGCGGCGGCAACGTGGCAGGAGAGGAAGGCTTCACCGACACGATGTTCGGCCACTCGTTCTATTACGACAGCCTGCCGCCCCAGCGCATGACCGCCGTGCTGGAGGAGGCCGGCTTCACCACCCTCCGCAGCGAGATGTGCAACCTCCCCGACGGCGACCACGACAAAGGCAAGTGGGCCATCGTGGTCGAGAAACGGCGCTGACGTCAAACACAAAGCCCTTCGATGAAAACGCCTTTGCTCATCCTGCTCCTCATCCCCTACGCGCTCCTCAGCGGCATGGGCTACGGTTTCCTTGCGCACTATCTGGTCCGGGACAGGGAGCCATGGTTCACCCTCCTCCTGCTCGGCGGCCTCGCCTCGACGATTGCGCTGATCACCTGGCTGGGAGGCATTCCCTTCGCGTTCGCTGTCTGGACCTTCGTCGGCACCGGCAGTTTTTATCTCCTGCTGCGCCTGCTGTTTGGCAAAGGCAGTTCGGTGGAGATGCTATGCGCGCCGCACATGATCGCCATCGTGACGCTGCTGTTCTGGCCGGCGTATGAACGTGCGAAACAGAAAGCAGCACTCCCCAAAGTCTCCGACTCAAGCACGACAATGAAAGTTCAGTACTCCAGCAACGCCTTGATCACCTTCCGCTCGCTCACGGCCTTGAAGGCATCGGCGATGCGCTCCAGCGGAAAACGATGGGTGATGAAGTCCGCAGAGGTGAGTTTGCCTTCGCGAATCCACTGGCAGATCGCGGTTTGGGATTCCTTCTCGTAGCGACGGGTGGGCCACTGGTGGACGAAGAGGTTGAAGTTGAAGTCGGCCTTCGACTTGTCGATGTGCAGGACGCCATGCGTGAGCACGCCGTAGATGCAGTGCGATCCACCGCGCCGCAGCAACGGCAGGCCCTGTTGCACGATGTCGGGATGGCCGACGGCGTCGATGACGGCATCGAGCTTCTTGCCACGAATGCTGGCGAGTTCGCCGATTTCCACATCGCCGGGCGCAAAGGCCGCGTCGGCTCCAAAGGCGAGCGCCTTGGCTTGTTTGTCGGCGTGACGATCCACGATGCCGATCCAGCCGAGGCCGAACAGCCTGCCGAGCTTCACAAAACTCAAACCCACCGGCCCGGCACCGAAGATGAGCACGTCATCGCCAGGCTGGAGATGGAAATCGCGAAACGCGCCCAAGACTTCGCGCCAGGTGCAGAGCAGCACGGCCTGTTCGGGTGGAATGTCGGCATCGACGCGGGTTTGAATCTCAAAGACCTCGACCCAGCCATGCGCTTCATCGTCCACACCATCGGCGACCATCGCGTCATGATCATTCGCCAAAGTGAACTCGCCAAAGCCGCCCCAGCCGGAATCCACACCCTCTTGTTGCAGATCAAACACGAGTCCACCAACCGCGCGATCACCCACTTTGAAGTTTTTCACCTTGTCGCCGACCGCGACGACGATGCCGACGCTTTCATGGCCGAGGGCAAAGGGAAACTTGTCCTCCATACCCGGAAAGGTGCCGCCGAGCAGTTCGGAGTCCGTGCGATTGCAAAGGCAGGCGCATTCCGTGCGCACCAGCGCCTGATACGGCCCCGGTTGCGGCTGCGGCGTGTCGAGGATGGCGAGTTCTCCGGGCGAGGTGGCAATGACAGATTTCATGGGCCGCGCATCGAACACGCGGTGAGTGCGAGTGCAAGGGGGAGATGACCGCAGCGATGCATTCATGGAAGTACGATGGACACTCCTGTCCGTCGGGGCGTGACGGTGCGCTTAAAACCGACAGACAGGAGTGTCTGTCGTTCTGTCTGCAAGTGAGGACATGGCATTCGCCATATCCGCACTGGAAATCTGCCCGTTTCTTGCTTTGAAAAAGGCTCCCATGTTTCGCACCCTGCTCGAATACCTGCTCTGGCCCCTGATTCTCGTCGCCGCCCTGATTCCCACCGGGATCGGCATCGCGAATGGTCACGGCCCGCTGGCCTTCAACATTACCTACTTCAGCCTCGCGGCACTGCTGTATGTGCTGGAGCGCGTTTATCCGCATGAGGAGCGCTGGCTGCACTCCGACGGGCAGGAAATCCCCGATCTGGCGCACACGGCCTTCACCAAATCGTTCGTGCAGTTGCTCATCGTGTCGATGACGTGGCTCGGTCTGGCCAGTGTGGTGGGAGGAGAGCAGGGGACCGGTTTCTGGCCGAACCATTGGCCGATGTTCTTCCAGGTGGTGCTGGGCCTTGTTGTTGCCGAGTTCGGTCTCTACTGGGCGCATCGGGTGGCGCATGAATGGATGCCGCTGTGGTGGTTCCATGCGGTGCATCACAGCTCCAAAAAGCTGTGGTTCTTTAACACTGGTCGCTTTCACATCATCGACACGCTCAAGAGTATGATTTTTTCCGCCCCGCTGCTCGCCCTGTCCGGTGCGCCGAAGGATGTCGTGCTCTGGTTTGGTGCCATCACTGCCTACATCGGCTTCCTGACTCATGCGAACATCCGCATGCGCTTCGGCTGGCTGAATTTCATCTTCAACACCCCCGGCCTGCACCGCTGGCATCACTCGATGGACCTGCGCGAGGGCAATAAAAACTACGGCGAGAACCTGATGCTGTGGGATCTCATTTTCGGCACCTTTTATGATGATGCGAACCGCCGTCCGCCGGTCGAGATCGGCATCAACGCGGCGATGCCAAAGCATTTCTGGGGACAAATCGTCGAACCCCTCCGCTGGAATAAATTCCAAGCCGCCGCCAAGTCGGGCGAGGTGAAGCGGGAATTGCTTTGACAGGCTTGGATGCCTTGACCTTGCGTGACGGATTCGTCACATTCGGCTCCGTGCACGCCCGAAGCCCTGAGCGATCAATTCACTGTCAAACATACTATGAGCCAAACACAATGGACGCCTGAGGTTCAGGCGATGTGGGCGAAGCTGGAAAGTCTCCAGCTCGATAACAACAACGCGGTGTTCGATTTCTCGGCACGGCTAAGCAAAGAAAACGGCTGGAGCCGGGCCTTTACCGCCCGCGCGATCCAGGAATACAAGCGCTTCCTCCTGCTGGCGATGCATGCCGGCCATTCGGTGACGCCATCCGAAGCCGTCGATCAGGTCTGGCACCTGCATCTCGTCTATACGCGGTCCTACTGGCAGGATCTATGCAATCAAGTGCTCGGACGCCCCCTGCATCACGAACCCACCGCAGGTGGACTCGATGAAAGCGCAAAGTTCCACCTGCAATATGAGCGCACACTCGCCAGCTACCGTCGCATCTTTGGCGAGGACCCGCCTGCTGACATCTGGCCCTCTGCGGTGGAATGCTTCAAACCCAAGCTCAACCGCTGGGTCGATGTCTCCCGTCATTGGACGCTGCCAAAACCCGCGTGGCTCAAGTGTCTGCGGCCGCGCTACGTCATTCCCGCCGCTGCAGCTGTCGTTTTCGCCCTGACGTTGGCTGGCTGCGACGATCTGAGCGTCTTTGACTACCGCGGAGAGGAGTTTCTAAAATTTTACATCGTCGGCTTCGCTCTCTCATACATCCTCTCGCTGCTGATCATGCGCAGTGCCCGTGCCGACCGGCAGGAGCGCCTGAGCGATGCGCCTCTGACAGACCCGTATGAGATCGCCTTCCTCGGTGGCGGCGGACGTCGCATGGTCGATGCCGCGCTGGCCGCTTTGTTCACGCGTGGACTGCTCAAGCTCGACACGCCTAAAAATGGCCGAGCCACCATCGGTGCTTCGGACGCTGGCGACGACACGAATTTGCACCCCATCGAGCACCAAGTGTGGTGCGCCTTGCCTGCTGGTGCCAAAAGCGAAGTCCGGCATGTGCGCAAAGCGCTCATTCCTGTGACCCAGGCCATGCAGGAGTCCCTCTCGGAGCGCGGACTTGTTTTTCCTGCTTCACAGCTCACGCGTCTTCGCTGGCTCGTGGCGTTGCCGATGCTGCTGATGCTCATTGCCGGTGTGATCAAGGTCTGCGTCGGCATCAGCCGTGACAAGCCGGTGATTTTCCTCATCGTCTGTCTGTTCATCAGCATTCTTGTGCTCTGCCTGCGTCTGTCCCTGATGAAAAAACGCACCGCCGCAGGTGAAGCCCAATGGAACCGGCTCGACCAAAAGCAGCACATCAGCCCTCTGGTTAAGCGGGATGGGCAGCATGTTCTCGATCCGACCCTCGCGGCGATGGCGGTTGCCGTCGGTGGCTCTGCAGCGCTCGCAACCCCATCTTATCAGCCATTGCACAGTGCCATCCACTACCAGGCACCCGGATCAAGCGGTGGCTGCGGTTCCGGCGGCTGTGGCAGTGGGGGGGGAGGCTGCGGTGGCGGCTGTGGGGGTGGTGGTTGCGGCGGCTGTGGCGGAGATTGATCCCAACGGCACCGACATCGCACTGAAAACGACTTGCCGCTCTTCATCGCCCATGCGAAGCATCGGCCCCGAAAACAAGCGCCCGTAGTTCAACGGATAGAATGGTGGTCTCCGAAGCCGCATATCCAGGTTCGATTCCTGGCGGGCGCACCACCGATGGCGGCAAGGCATCGGTAAACGCGTTGGCGAGTGCAACAACGCCGTTGCACGATCTGTATGGAATGCATGATCCGCTTCTTCCTCGGCCTTATGCTCCTCTGTCAAACCGTCCTAGCTGCTGAAGTCACGAACATCAATTCACGTCGCGAGTTGTTCGTGGACAAGCTGCTCATCGACCAGATGAAAGGCACTACGTTGCAACTGCATCATCCGGAGGAGGCGGGCACTGCACTGAAGTTTGACCAGCCATGGGAAGGCCGCTTCAGCGCCTACATCACCGTCATTCACAACGCTGAGGCGAAGAAGTTTCAGATGTATTATCGTGGCAACGCGGGCTTCAAGGATGGCACCAGCGGCGAAGTGACCTGCTACGCGGAATCCGACGACGGCATTCGTTGGGTGAAGCCCAAACTCGGCCTGCATGAGATCAACGGCAGCAAGGATAACAACGTCATGCTCGCCAATCTGGCTCCTTACACGCACAACTTCGCCCCGTTCATCGACCACCGGCCCGGCGTGTCAAAAGAGCAGCGTTACAAGGCCCTTGCGGGTCTCGGCGGCAAGCACGGCGGCCTCAGCGCCTTCGTTTCTGCGGACGGACTGCACTGGAGCAAGATGCAGGAGGCTCCGGTCATCACGAAAGGTGCATTCGATTCACAAAACGTGTCGTTTTGGTCGGATACGGAGCAGTGCTACGTGGCCTACTTCCGCGTCTTCACCGGCGGCGTTATTGA
>JAYVIO010000232.1:0-32554 GCA_043770175.1 Verrucomicrobiales bacterium
AGTCCGACTCAACGGAGCCGACGGCCTCGACTGGGAAACACTCTGTCGTTGTGACGCCCTTTGGCTCGTCGAGAAATCCACACTCACCAAGAAGCGCGGGACCGTAACGCCCGTCCGCCGTCGCCAGATCGTGGACAAGATCAACGCCAGCATGGGTTGGAAGCTTGTTTAGTGATGGACCGATTCACCAGCAGATCCCGCAGTTCGCCGTGCATCGTGGCGACAAGCGATGGAGCCTCGAAATTCGCCTCCCCATCACCGGCGAAGGCTCCCGCATGATCGACCCGCTCAAAGGCATCGACGGTGCCCAGCCCAAGGATTTGTTCCCCTGGCACTTCAACCTCTGCCGCCAACGCGTCCGCGGCACGACCATCGAGCGCGCCGCGTATTCACCCACGGGAAAGGACGACTTCTATGTGCCGGAGAAGTTCGCGAAGCTTTGGGGGAAGGGGAAGTGAGGTAGGCTGGTTCTCACACAACTTCCCTCGGCACCGCCGCCAAAAAATTACCCCTGGTGCCTCATCCGAAACTGCTTTGGCGTTAGGCCGATGCGTTTGCGGAAGTGTTGGGTGAAGGCGCTTTGGTCGCAGAAGGCGTGGGCTTGGGCGATTTCGATGACTTTGTCGTTGGTTTGGATGAGGGCTTCGGCGGCGGACTCGATGCGGATGCGGAGCATGAGTTCATAGGGTGTGACGCCGAGGGCTTGGTGGATCTTGCGATACAGGGTGCGCTCGGAGAGGCCGCATTCGCGGGCGAGTTCGGCGGTGCTGAGGATGCGGCTGGTGTTCTTCTGGATGTGGCTGACGATGAGGGTGACTTCGCTGCTGGGTTGATGACGGCTGCGGCCTTCATCGCGGCGGGTGAGGCCCATGAGACCGATGATTTTGCCGTTCTTGCCACGCAGCGGAACCTTGGTGGTGAGGAACCAATTTAGCGTCCGCTGTTCGTCATACCAGACTTCGAGGCGATTGATCAACGGTTTGCCAGTGCGGAAGACGAGCGCGTCATCGGCTCGGTAAGCCTTGGCGGCTTGCTCGGGGTAGAAGTCTTCGTCGAGCCGACCAATGACATCGGCTTCACCTTCGAGACCCAGGCGGGTCCACATCGGCTCGCTGGCAGCGATGAGGCGGCTCTCGCGATCCTTCACAAAGAAGAACACGTTGGGCTGCTGATCGAACATGAGCCGGAATGCCTGTGGATCAGCCATGCTGGCAAAAAAGGCGCTTTGGAGTGACTTGGGTGACATGGCAGGATGATAACAACTTTTGGCAGATCTAGGCCATGTATTTCCGAATGAAAGGGCGTTTTACTGCTCGCATGAAATCCCGCCGTCTCTTCTCCTTCCTCACTCTTTGCCTTCTCGCCTGCACGGAGGCCTCGGCTCACAATACGACGCTCACGCTGCGTCCGGATGATGCTGCGAATACGATCTCAGTTTACCGCGAGAATGTCGCGGAGCCGATTCTCACGCAGAATGCGCGTCCAGATTTCCGGCCTTACATTCATCCGATTGTCGCGCCGGATGGGAAGGGTGTGCTGACGGAGTATAGCCCGGAGCATCACAAGCATCAGACCGGGCTTTACTGGGGGCTGAAGCAGGTGAATGCGCGTGACTATTTTCACAATCCGGGCGCGGGCTTCTGGCGCAAGGTGTCGAGCGCTGTGCTCGTGCCCAAGGGCGAGTCGGTGAAGTGGACGACGGTTTATCAACTGCTCGATGCCGAGGGCAAGCCGGTGATGAACGAGACACAGGTGTGGACGATGCGCGATAGCGATGGTCGTTACTTTCTGGATCTTGAATGGAAGGGCGAAGGGCTCGTGGACTTGACCATGGCGAAGCAGCCTTACGGCGGGCTCTTTCTGCGCATGCCGTGGAAACCCGGGATGGAAGGCGGCGTGATGAACAGCGCGCGTCAGAGCAACGAACGTGCAGAAGCACAGCGCTCGATCTGGGTGGATGTCGGCTTGAAACTGGATGGCCGTGAGGACCAGGCGCATATCGCGATTTTTGATCATCCGAAGAACGCAGGCTACCCTCAGCCGTGGCGCGTGGATGGGCAGATGGGCGTAGGGCCTTGTCGTGCGATTGCGGGCGATTGGACGATTGCCAAGGGCAAGTCCGAGACGGTGCGGCATCAGTTTGTCGTCTATACTGGCAAGCTCAATGATGTGGCAGTCACAGATGCGTGGAAGGAATACACGGGTGAGGGTTCGGATGTAGTGATGTGGGGCATCGCCAAGGCGGAAGGCAAAGCCGCCGGGTTTCTCACTGGAGAGCAAGCCGTCGCGAAGATGACCGTGCCTGAGGGTTTCGAGGCAAAGCTCGCCGCCGTGGAGCCGATGATCACACAGCCGATGGCGTTCTGCTGGGATGATCGCGGGCGGCTTTGGGTAGCAGAAAACCGCGACTATGAAACACGCAGCGCAGGTTTCTCTGCCGATGGTAACAGCCGCATCCTGATCCTCGAAGACACGAATGGCGACGGGAAGTTCGACACGCGCCAAGTATTCCTCGAAGGCATTCCGTTTCCTTCGGCCATTGCCGTGGGCTTTGATGGACTGTGGCTCGGTGCACCGCCGAATCTGCTCTTCGTGCCTGACAAGAATCACGACGACAAAGCCGACGGCCCGCTCGAAGTGCGGCTCACGGGCTGGGGCATTCAGGATCGTCATGAAGTGTTCAACAGCTTCAGTTGGGGGCCTGATGGTTGGCTGTATGGCTGCCAGGGTTTCGCCACGCGCTCGACCGTGGGCAAGCCTGCCGATGGCGGCAAAATCTTGCACAAGGGCGATCCGTTCCCCGTCGAGATTCCGGTCAAAGATGGCCAATACATCGACGGTGGTGTTTGGCGTTATCATCCCACGAAGGATCGCTTTGAAGTCGTCGCGCATGGCTTCAGCAATCCATGGGGACTCGACTTTGATGACCACGGCCAGATGTTCATCACTGCCTGCGTGATCCCGCATCTCTGGCATGTGATCCCCGGCGGCATCTATCACCGCCAGGGCGGCAGTCACATCAATCCGTATGTCTTTGATGACATCAAGACCATCGCTGATCATCGGCATCGCTCCGCGCATGGCGGCGCTCGTGTCTATCTTGCGGATGAGTTCCCGAAGGAATACCGCGACCGCATCATCATGGCGAACCTGCACGAGCATGATGTGATCACCGACATCCTCAAGCCCAGCGGCTCGGGCTTCATCGGTCATCACGGCAATGAACCGCTCTTCGCCAATGACAACGCCTGGGTGGGTTTCAGCATGGAAATTGGCCCCGATGGAGCGGCGTATGTGCTCGACTGGCATGACACCGAGATTTGCGGCAATGCCACGCACGACAAGGACACCGGCCGCATCTACCGCCTCGCGCCGAAGGGCCTGCCAGGGAAGTCCGGCATCAATCTCGCTGCGCAGTCCGATCTCGAACTCGTCGGTCTGCTGACGCATCGCAACGATTGGTATAGCCGCCGTGCTCGCGTGCTGCTCCAGCAACGCGCTGCTGCGGGTCAACTCAATGCCGCAGTGCCTGCGAAGCTGTGGGAACTCTTCGCGCAATCCAAGACCTCCGCGCATCAACTCCGCGCTCTCTGGGCTCTGCACATCACGCAGAATCTCCCGGAGGATCGCTTGCAGCCGCTGCTCGATCATGCTGAGCCGTATGTTCGCGGCTGGGCCATCCAGTTGCTTGGCGAAGATCGCGCTTACAGCCCGGCAGCGTTGGCCAAGTTCACCGTGATGGCGGAGAAGGACAACTCGCCCATCGTTCGGCTTTACCTCGCGGCGGCGCTTCAGCGCATGAACGTGGCGGAGCGCTGGCCCATCGCGCAGAACCTCGTCGCTCATGCCGAGGACGCTGCGGATCATAACTTGCCGAAGATGATTTGGTTTGGCATCGAGCCGATGGTCGAAGCCGATGCCTCGCGAGCGATGGCGCTCGCCGAGCACAGCAAGATCCCGCTGCTCGCGCCATACATCGCCCGCCGCGCCATTGCTGCCAAACAGCTCGAGCCCGTGGCTGCCACGCTGCTGAGCAACACCGATCTCGCCCTGCGTCTCCAGCTTCTGGAAGGCGTGCGTGATGGCCTCAAATCGCTGGGCCGCAATGTCGTTACGAAGCCAAAGAACTGGGAACAAGCCTTTGCCGCGCTCGATGCCACCAAGGATGCAAAATTGAGCGACTTCACCGCGCAGATCGGCCAGCTCTTCGGCGATGCCAAAGCCGCCGCAGCCCAGCTCGCCGTTCTCAAGGACAAGGCTGCACCCCTTGAGCGTCGCCGACAAATCCTGACCGCCTTTGCCCGCGATGCCTATGCTGCCGCGCTGCCCGTGGTGCTGTCGCTGCTCAATGAACCCGCCGTTCGCCGCGATGCTATCCGCGCACTGGCTTCGTTCGATGCTCCGCAGATCGCGCCGGTATTGATCCAGCGCTACGCCAAGCTTTCCGCCGCCGAGAAATCTGAAGTTGTAACAGCACTCTCCGCACGCCGCAGCACCGCGCAGGCCTTGGTCGCTGAGTTGAAGAAGAACTCCATTCCGAAGACCGATGTCACCGCCTTTGACGCCCGCCAACTCTATCGCGTGCTCGGGCCTTCATTCGTTGAGTTCTGGGGTCCCATCACCCAGCTCGCCAGCGATAAACAGGCCGAGATGGCGAAGTATAAAGCCATGCTCACCGATGCCGTGCTTGCCAAAGCCAACACCGGTCATGGTCGCGCCATCTTCGAGCGCACCTGCATCGCCTGCCACATGCTCTACGGCGCAGGCGGCATTGTCGGCCCCGATCTCACCGGCTCCAATCGCGCCAATCTCGACTACATCCTCGCCCAGATTCTCAACCCCAGCGAGGTCATGCAGGAAAGCTATCAACTCGTCATCGTCACCACTCGCGATGGCCGCACCCTCTCCGGCATGGTCGCCGCCGAAGACAACCAGCAGCTCACGCTCCGCCTCGTCGGCCAAGACAGCATCGTCACCAAATCCGAGATCCTCTCCCGCGAGAAATCCCCCATCTCCATGATGCCTGAAGGATTGCTCAAAACCCTCAAAGACGACGAAGTCCGCGACCTCATCGCGTATCTGCGCACCACCGCGCAAGTGCCACTGCCAAAGCCATGAGATCGCACGCGATGAAACAACCATCGGAGCAAAACATCCCCGAACCCCGAGCTGCTGCCGGGGCGCTTGCAGAAACTCCGGGAAGCGATGGGCTTGAGCAACGTCCACCCTGGCTCGTTAGAGTGGCATCAGCTGGAAAGCCATCGGCAGGAGCAAAGGCGGCTTAATCTGTCGGTCGATGGATGGACCACGGTGCCTAGACTGCCTGTCGCGCCCGATACTCGGTGGGGGGCATACCTGTGCGGTGTTTGAATTGTTCGGCGAAGCTGCTGGCATCGACGAAGCCGGTTTTGCTGGCGATCTCGGTGGCGGTGGGGCTGGTTTCATTGAGGAGGCGCACGGCGGGAGGACTCGGGTCTTGATGTGGAACTCTTGGGGGCTGAACCTGCAGGACAAGCTTTACCATTTGGAATCCAAGTTGCCGGACTTGGAAAAGCCTGCATGGGCCTCTCTCCGAGGTTAAGGATGTATTTTGTGACAAAGTTCACTCCAGCCCCTACTTCGGAGACGGCATGAACCCATTCACTCAACAACGCATCTTAGATGGCGATCTCGACGCTTATGGCGAGGTCGTGCGGGAGCATCAGGACATGCTGCTGGGGTATGCGCTGCGGCGGCTGAGTGATTGGACGCTGGCGGAGGAGGTGGTGCAGTTGACGTTTATCCGCGCTTATCAGCGGCTGGCGGAGTTTCGGGCGGAGGAAGAGTTTGGCGTGTGGCTTTGCGTGACTTGCAAATACCTGATCCTCACGGAGCTGGAAAAGAAGCGGCGGGAGACGAACAATCTGTCGAACTATCGTGAGCAGTTGGAGGTCGAGATTGCCTCGGCGGTGACGGAGGACATGGAGCCGGATTTTCGGTCGGATCAATTGGCTGGTCTGCGCGACTGCGTCGGGAAACTGGGGCGCGAGGCTGCGGATCTGGTGGCGCTGCGCTATTTCAACAAGCGGAGTTGCAAGGAGATCGCGGAGCAGAAGCAGCGCACGGTCAGCTGGGTGACGACGACCTTGAACCGGGTCAGGCAGACGCTGCGTGAGTGCATGGAGAGGTCACTTCAATCGGGAGGAGCGTCATGAACGACGAACGATTCTGCGAACTGCTGGAGGACTATGCGGACGGGACGCTCGATGATGATGCGTCGCGGGAGTTGCTGACGGCCTTCTCTGTGGATGCGGATTTGAAGGCGCGGTTTCTGAATGAACTCCGCCTGCTGAACTCGCTGCGTGGGCTTCCTCTGCTGGATGAAGCGGATCGCCGGGTGAATGAGGTGATGCAGTGCATTCTTCCCAGCACGACTTCACGCGATGTGTCCGCTGCGGTGCTGTCTGCGCTGAGACCATCGAAGCCTGGCCTGCGCTGGTATGCGGTTGCGCAAAGGGCGGCGGCGATCGCTGCGGTGATCGCACTGAGTTGCTTCGTGATGTGGCGTTTGCCAAAGGCCGACGATTCGCTCGCCACGGTCGCGCATCAGATCGATGCCACTTGGTCGGGTGATCGGAAGCTCGCTCCGGGTGAGCGAGTCGGGAAAGGTCGCTTGAGGCTGGCCGCAGGCGTGGTGCGGCTCGATTTTGCCAAGGACGTTCGATTGACTCTGGAAGGTCCGGCGGATCTGGAGCTCATCGGTCCCGGTGAGACGCGACTTCATTCGGGAAAGCTCACCGCGAATGTTCCTCCAGAAGGCATTGGATTTCAGGTCCACACCGAGCGGGCGAGGGTGGTGGATCTCGGCACGACCTTCGGCGTTTCGGTGGGGGCGAATGGGGCAACGGATGTGGCGGTCTATGAGGGCTTGGTCGCGGTGACTTCACTAGCGAGCCGCGAGGAGAAGGTCATCGAGGAAGGTAGCGAGGTATCGGTCAACGAAGGCTCGGGCGCGCTGAAGCCTCGGCAGTTCAACACTCGCACGTTTCGCGGCGCGGAGGTCTTGTTTGGCGTCGTGAACACGGGGGGCAAGATTCGCTTCGCTTCTCCGCAGCCCGGTTTGAATCCGGCGGATGTCACAGATGCCGACAACCTCGTCATTTTCCCGGAACGCTTTGCGACCAAGCTGAGGACGGATTTCGCCGTGAGCATCACCGAGCCGGGAGACTACGGGCCGTATGAGATCGTTAGACGAGAGGAGACGCTACATCCAGAAAAGCGGCGCGTGAACACCTATCTCATCCAACACCGTCCGCCACCAGCGGAGGGCACCGCCAAGTCCGATTCCATACGTTTCGTCGGCGAAGTGAGCTTTGACCGTCCGATCATCGCCATCATCGCAGATGGAGATCAACTCACGGCTTCCGACGAAGTGCTCGGCAAAAAGAGGTTCGTCTATTCGTCAGGCGGGGGACGATCCCTCAAGAGCCGCGACCGCCTCTCGCTGAGTCAAGACCGCCGGACGCTCAAGCTCGACTGGCAGGTGGAACAGGCCATCGAGCATGGATTGGTTCAAATCCGCGTCATCGTGGATGTGTCTGATTCACCGACAGCGCGGTGACGATTGGCTGCGCGCTGGTTTTCTTCCGCTATTGCCGCCGCCGTTGTGACATTGGCCGCGTTGGCCCCTACTTCGATGACGATCCCTTTGATCAAACCATGAAAACATTGACCACACTCTCGCTGATCCTTCTCTTGCCTGCGTCCTATCTGGCGATGGCACAGGATGACAAAGCCGCCGCAAGAGCGGCCCGACGCGCGGCTGCGAAAGCTGCGGAAACCACACCGGCGGCCAAGCCCGCTTCCGATGTCGCCATGCCGGCGAAGACAGGTCTTCGCCTGCCGAGCCTGTTTGGCGACCACATGATTCTTCAGCAGAACATGAAAAACACCATCTGGGGCTGGGCCGAGCCGAAGGAATCCATCACCGTGACGGCTTCCTGGGGTGCCACGGCCTCGGCGCAAGCGGGTGCGGATGGCGCGTGGAAGGTGCTCTTGGATACACCCGCGTTTGGCACGGGGCATTCGCTGAAAATCACCGGCTCGAAAACCATCGAGATCAAGGACGTGGCCATCGGCGAAGTGTGGCTCTGCGCGGGGCAGTCCAACATGGGCTGGTCGGTGGGGAATTCCGCGGAGGCGGAGTTGGAGGCGAACGTCACCCTGCCGAACTACCGCATCTTCAAATCGGCCCGCGAGCACTGGCATGAGCCGCTGAAGGAGAAACGCGATCTCCTCGATCAATGGAAGCCCTGCAATCCTGAGTCTGCAGCCGAGACCTCCGTCGTGGCGTATAACTTTGGCAAGAAGCTCCACCTCGCGCTCAACGTGCCCGTCGGGATCATCCAGCAGGCTTATGCGGGCACACCGATCGAGGGTTGGATGCCGTGGGAGGTCCAGCAGGACATCGCGCAATCAAAGCTGCAGAAGGAAGACATGGACCGCAGCGCTCAGCGACAACTGACTGGCAAGGGCGAAAGCCGCGAGAAGGCGCTCCAGCAGTTCGAAAGCGAACTCGCTGACTACAACGCCAAGGTCGCCGCAGGCGAGACCATGAAGAACCAGGCGCGTGAGCTGCAACCTCCCAGCATCACCAAGCCCGCCGACATAGGGCATCAGTATCCGGCCCACATCTTCAACGGCATGATTTATCCCGTCCGGCCTTATGGGATCAAAGGTGCCATCTGGTATCAGGGCGAGCGCAATTCCAAAACCGCGCCGCAAGCCGTTGCCTACGGTGAACAACTGAAGCGACTCATCAGCTACTATCGCTCGTCATGGCACGAACTCTCCGGCGGCAACGTGGCAAAAGACTTCCCGTTCTTCTTCACACAGTTGCCCAGTTGGGAACCGCCGCAGACGCAGCCCGTCGAGGGCGTTGAGGCCACTTGGTCGGTCAACCGCGAATCCATGCGACTCGTCAGCATGGAGATGCCTCATACCGGCATGGCGGTCGGCATTGACTGCGGCGACCCCGTTGCCCTGCATCCGCAAAACAAAAAGCCCATCGGCATCCGCCACGCCTATCTCGCGCTCAAGGAAGTCTATGGCAAAGACATCGTCCCCTGCGGCCCGCGCTATCTCAGCCAGAAGATCGAAGGCAGCAAAATCACCCTCGAGTTCGACAGCATCGGCAGCGGCATGATGGCCGCCAAACCCGGCAAGCTGGATGCCTTCGCCATCGCCGGAGCGGACAAGAAATGGCATTGGGCCGATGCCGAGATCGCAGGCAACAAAGTCATCGTTTCATCCAAAGAAGTCCCGACTCCCGTGGCCGTCCGCTACGCCTGGGCGATGAATCCCTCGCAGCGCAATCTGCTCTACAACAAGGAAGGCCTCCCCGCCTCACCCTTCCGCACCGACACGTGGCCGCTCTTCGATCCCAACGATCCTGCCGTTCGCGTGGAGAAACCCGAAAAGACCGACGAAGCCCGCGATGCGAAAAGGAATTTCAAAGACTGGGAGCGCCCTAAAATGACGCAGTAGCTCGCCCAACTCCAATCCTCTCACGCACACCGACGATGAAACATACCTTCACTCTCCTCACCGCCCTGCTGCTGGCATCGCTTGTCACACTCCACGCTGCCGAGCCGCCACTCAATGTGCTCCTGATAACCGCCGATGACCTCGGCTATGAGGCCATGGATTTCCTCGATGGCAAAGTCCCGGGCGTCACGCCGAACCTCAGCAAGCTCGCTGCCGAGGGCCTCAGCTTTCAGCATGGCTTCGTCAACAACGCCATTTGTTGTCCGAGCCGCAGCATCATCGCCACGGGACGCTATGGGCATAACAGCGGGTTGTTTGGTTTCAACAAGCTGACCAAGCCGATCCCGACGGTGTTTGGCACCTTCCAGAAGGCGGGTTATCTCACCGGCGTTCTCGGCAAGGTGAGTCACTCCACGCCTGATGCGGCGTTCAAGTGGGATTACACCCACGACTTCGCGGAACTCGGCGCGGGTCGCAGTCCGACGAAGTATCACGGCTTCGCGCAGGAGTTCTTCGCCCGCTGCAAGTCGGAGAACAAACCCTTCTACTTCATGGTCAACTCCCATGATCCGCATCGCCCGTTCTACGATCCCAAAGGGCGCGGCAAGAATGGAGAGGAAGTCCCATCGCGGCTTTTCAAGCCCGAGGAGATGGTCATCCCCAGCTACCTCGCTGACCTGCCGAAAGTCCGCGAGGAATACTCGCATTACTTCAACTCCGTCCGCCGTCTCGACGACACCGTGGGGCGTGTGCTCCAGGCGCTCGATGACTCCGGACTCGCCAGCCGCACGCTCGTCGTCTTCATCACCGACAACGGCTCCGCGTTTCCCTTTGCGAAGGCCAACACCTATCTCGCCAGCAATCGCACACCCATGCTGTTTCGCTGGCCGGGCGTCATCAAACCCGGCCCCGTGGACAAGACGCACTTCGTCTCCGAGGTCGATTTCTTCGCCACCTTCATGGACGCCACGGGTCTGCCCATGCCCAGCGGACTCGACGGACGCTCCATGGTCCCGCTCCTCAAAGGCGGCGAGCAAGATGGACGTGATTTCGTCTTCACCCAGATCGACTACACCATCGGCGGTCCGCCCAAGCCGATGCGTTGCGTGCAAGACGCGCGCTATGGTTACATCTTCAACGCCTTTTCCGACGGCAAATTCAAATACAAGAACAACAACGAAGGCATGACCTTCGCCGCGATGGAGGAAGCTGGCAAAACCGATCCCGCCATCCAGGCGCGCGTGGACATGTTCCGCTATCGCGTGCCGGAGGAGTTCTATGACCTCGAAAAAGATTCCGGCTGCACGAACAACCTCATCCATGATCCGCAGCATCAGGCTGTTCTGAAAAAGTATCAGGACCGCCTGCGCCAATGGATGATCGAAACCCACGATCACTGCCTTGCATCATTCGATGTCCGCGCCAATCCAGCGCAGCTCGCGCAAGCCGTGGCCAGCTATCCCAAGCTCGACAAATCCGCCGGCACCGCCACCGAAGCAGGCGAGAAGCCCGAAGCCGAACCTTCGGCACCAACCGATGACAAAGCTACAAAGCGCAAAGCCAACCGCATGGCCAAGAAGGAAGCCGCAGCGAAGGATGCGAAATGACCAAACCCAACTTATTGATACCCATGATGAAGATCCATCCAACGCTCTATTCTCTGCTGACGCTCACCCTCTTGAGCAGCGTCACTTGGCTTCACGGTGAGCAGCCCAGCAACGGCCTCGCTCCCGAAGTCCCAGGACTGAATTTGAAGGACAAGCTTTACCAGCTTGAGTTCAAGCTGCCGGACTTGGAGAAGCCCTTCATCAGTGTGAGTCCGGCGGACAAACAGGATGGGCTTGTCGTGGGCCAATTGGGCAAGAATGGCGGGGATCGAGCGATGATTGAAGCCTATGCCAATGAACTCGCGGCACCAGCGAAGGACGAGAAGGTAGGCCAAGTGGACAGTCTGTTGATCGGCTATCGCGGCAAGTTGTTGTTTGAGTCTTACTATCGTCGTGGTCGCGCGAACTTTCCGCATTACCAGATGTCGATCACCAAGTCCTACACCGCGCTATCGATTGGGCGCGCGATTCAGATGGGGCTACTGAAGATGGAGGATCTCGACAAGCCAGCGATTGGCTTCTTGAAGGAACTCGATGCCACGAAGCTCGTCGCTGGCGCTGACACCATCACGCTTGCGCAGGCTATGCAGATGAGTTCGGGCATTCGGCTTGGCGACAAGAAGTCTAACGAATTGATGAAGGATCCAGCGAAGCTCAAAGGCCAGGCGGAGATCCAAGCGTATCTGCAATACAGCGCCCCGATCCCACCAATGCCACGCGAGTTCAAGTATCAGGAGCCCGACACTGCCATCGCGATGCAAGTGCTGAATGCGGTCGCACCCGGCGGCGCGGAAGAATTCATCAAGACCGAACTGCTCGGACGCATGGGCATCACGCAGTATCATTGGGAGCCCGCCATCAGCGGCCTGCCGAAGTCCGCCGCCGGAAGCAGCATCCTCTCCCGCGACATGCTGAAGTTCGGCCAGCTAATCCTCAACAAAGGCCAGTGGAAGGGCGAGCAACTCATCCCCGAGGCTTACCTCGTGCGGGCAACCACACCGAGCCAGATCAACGAGCGCTACGGTTTCTTTTGGTGGATCGAAGACTTTACCGTTGGCGGAAAAACCTACCACAGCTTCCAAGGCCGCGGCGCGGGCGGGCAGTTCATCTTCGTGTTTCCCGAACTCGATCTGGTCGCCGTCGTCACCTCGCACAACAAAGGCATGGGCGAAATGCTCAAGACGCTGCCGCAGCGGATCATTCCTGCGTTTGTGCAAAAGTAGACACTGGCAATCGAAGCCGTTTAATGAAGACGCAAATACTCGCCTTCCTCCCCACCTCGCTGCTGCTCACGCTGATGACTCCAAGGCAATCCGCATGAATCTCCCATGCCCGTCGCGCCGGATAACCACGACGCCCATGATTACGCCGAGCGTATCCGCGAGCGGCTGCCGAGGCGCTTGCAGGAGTTGCGGGAACGGTGCGGACTGAGCAAGTATCGGCTGGCTCGTGAGAGCGGTATCAGCCGCGAATCCATCGGCATGCTGGCAGCGATGAGGTGGCTCTCGCGATCCTTCACAAAGAAGAACACGTTGGGCTGCTGATCAAACATGAGCCTGAATGCCTTCGGATCGGTCATGCTGGCGAAAAAGGCACTTTGGAGTGACTTGGGTGACATGGCAGGATGATGACAACTTTTGGCAGACCTAGGCCATGTATTCCCGAATGGAGGGGCGTTTTACTTTAACCATGAAATCCCGGCGTTTCTTCTGCTTCCTCTCTCTGCTGCTCGCATCACTCACCACGCTGCACGCGGCCAGTCCTGTGCCATCCAAACCCAACATCATCATCCTGCTTGCCGATGACCTCGGCTACGACGACGTCGGGTGCTACCGGACGCCGGACAAGCGCCCGGGCTTCGAGAAGATCCGGACACCGAACCTCGACCGGCTTGCCGCCGATGGCGCCCGGTTCACCGATTTCTATTCTCCCGCCCCTGTTTGCACCCCGTCCCGCGCAGCACTCATGACCGGCTGCTACCCGGTGCGGGTGGGCATGTCCAGCTTCGGACGCAATGGCGGCGTCGTGCTCAGCGAAGCGCACGTGGAGGGGCTGAACCCCGACGAGGTCACCCTGGCTGAGATTTTGAAGGGGCGCGGCTACGCCACCGCCTGCGTCGGCAAGTGGCACCTCGGGCACCTGGCCCCATTCTCCCCGCGCCAGCATGGCTTCGACGCGTTTTACGGGATGATGTTCCCCAACGACATGAAACCCTTTGTCCTCCACCGCGACGAGACGGTCATCGAGCCGCACCCCGACCAGAAGACGCTCACCGAGCAGTTCACGGAAGAGGCGGTGAAGTTCGTGCGGGCGAAACGCGACCAACCGTTCTTCCTTTATCTCGCCTACAGCGCACCGCACATCCCGTTGCACGTCTCCGACCGCTTCCGGGGAAAATCGGCGCGGGGCTTGTATGGGGACGTCGTCGAATGCATGGACTGGGGCGTGGGCGAGGTCCTGAAGGCCCTGGACGAAACTGGGCTCGCAGACCGGACACTCGTGGTCTTCACCTCGGACAATGGGCCGGACACGCGCGGACCCTACGACAAGCGCGGCCAGGCCTTCCCCCTGCGGGCGGCCAAGGCGACCACGCGGGAGGGCGGCGTGCGTGTTCCTTGCCTCATGCGTTGGCCGGGCCGGATCCCCGCCGGCCTCGTCTGCCGCGAGATCGCCTCCGCGATGGACGTCCTGCCCACCGTGGCCGGTATCGCCGGAGCGCAGCCTCCGCAGGACCGGATCATCGATGGAAAGGACATTCTCCCGCTGATGACCAAGCCCGGTGCGCCGAGTCCTCACGACGCGTTCTTCTACTACAACGGGGAGAAACTGGAAGCGGTCCGCAGCGCGAACTGGAAGCTCGTCTTCCCGCGCACGGCAATGGACGACACCCCGTATGAGCGGAAGCAGGGAGCCGCGAAGGAGGCACTTCTACCCGAGGCGCTCTACGACCTCGCGGCGGACGTGGGCGAGACGAAAGACTTGATCGGACAACACCCTGAAGTCGCGCAACGTCTGCGTGCGTTAGCGGAGCGGATGCGCGAGGACATGGGTGACTCCGCCACCAACCAGAAGGGCAAAAACCGCCGCCCCGTGGGCCGCGTGCCTGCTTCGGGCCAGTGATGCCGCGCTCACGACAACCTAACCAAGAACGAACCGATGAGACCAATACGCCACTTACTCACAGCAATCATCGCTGCCCTGACACTCGCAGGAGTTTCCGCGTCGGCCGAGCAGCGTCCCAACGTCATCTTCATCGTCGGTCCCCTCACCGATCCCGCAGGCGACTGGGCGACGTGGGTCACCCCGCGAATCGTGCTGCGCTGAGATCGACGCCGCGCGTTCAGCCCCATCCCATTTGATTCAACCATGAAATCCTCCTCTCGACACCTCTTCGCCCTGCTGCTCGCGCCGCTGGCCGCATCAGCACGTGATCTTTGAACAACTACCGGAGCACACTATCCCCAAACCCCAAGCGGCTGCCGAGGCTCTTGCAGGAACTCCGGGAAGCGATGGGTTTGAGCAACGTCCACCCTGGCTTGTGAGAGAGTCATCAATTGGGAATACAACGGCAGGATCAAAGGCGGCTTCATTTGTCTGAACATGGGGTGAATGGCCGATCTACCAGCTCAGCAGGCACGATGCCCGCCGGGTGTTTTGCCGGTGTATTTGCGGAAGACTTGGCAGAAATAGGCCGCTGAGGAAAAGCCGGTGGCGGTGGCGATGTCTTCGAGTTTGCGGTCCGTCGTTCGTAGCAGCGTGGTGGCGACCTCCACGCGGCGGCGCTGTAGCCAATCGTTAGGACTCAGGCCGGTCTCTTCCTTGAAGAGGGTGAATAGTCTGGCACGGCTATATCCCGAGATTTCGGTCATGTCGGCGATTTGCAGGGGCCGGGTGAAATGCTGCTCCAGATGCTGGATCACACGAGTGATCCTTTCGGTAGGTGTGGGCTCCACCATCTGCCTTGCTGCTCGCACAGATTCGAGGATCAAGGAGGAAACCAACAGGCGTAGCGCGGCGGTGGCATCGAGCTTCAACAGTCGGGATGGGGTCTGATTCAATGTCGCGGCCAGGGATTGCACCATCTGTCGCTGGCTTGGACCCATGCGGCAGACCCCTGGCTCCAATCCCTGACATTGCTTTTCCATCCATTCCATTTCCCTCGGTAGGAACTGGCATTTACCACGATGTGCCTTGGTGGTCTTGAAGAGAATGGCACAGAGGGTCGAGGGCATCCGCACATCCCTCACGCCGCGGTGTCTCGTGTCGGCAGAAACCAGCATGAACTGCCCGCTGGAGAGGGAGACCCTTTTGCTTCCAGGGAACTCGTAGCTAGTCGAGCCGCGTAGCAACAGGAGGATCTCGTGTCCTTCGTGGCTGTGCCATTTCATCGGCCTTGCGTTTGCCCGGTGGCTTAGCACCACATATTCGAGCATGGGCAGCCCGATGTCTTGTCCGCAAATCACTTGGTCGCTGGATTCGATCAGGTTTCCATCGGAGATGCGAAGTGGGCGGTTGTGTTCCATGCCTATTTAGAAATCATCCAATCCACGATATTGCAAGACGCGATTGGCATGACCAAACGAACGCGGCCGTATGACTTAACAACTCACATGACTGCCATTCATTCCATGAAACACACCCTCACCCTCCTCACCGCCCTGCTGCTCGCGCCGCTGGCAGCTCATGCGCAGCAATCTGCGCCAAACACCGTCCGTGACCGTCTCTGGCTTTTTGGAGTGCCGGCCGACGGGCCGCGCCTTTTTTACGAGGGCGCGGGCTATCGGGGCGGCTCGCGGATGACGCCGGCCGAGGGCGCTTTCTGGCTCGGAGTGCCGAACCTGATGTTCATCACGCAGCCCTGGAACCAGCCGCCTGCCATGTCGCGGGAGAAAGCCTGGAAGACCATGACCATCAAGGAGCAGTATGCCATTTCCTTCGAGCCTCTGAAACGCGTCCAGTGGGCCGCCGTCGGGTCGGGCGGGCTTGGTGGCCTGGCCGAGGTTCCCGACATCGTCACCCTGGCAAAGGGCTACCCGAACTTTACCGGCATCTACCTCGACGACTTCGTCACCAGACCTTACACCAAGCGTGCCGACGGAACGACGGTTGGAACGCCGGCGATGACCGAGGCGCAGTTGAAATCCATGCGCGACCAACTCGGCAAAGTAGGTCGTCCGATGGAGGTTTGGACAACCATCTACACCCAAGAATTCGACCGCAAGCATCCCGACTTCAAAGACTGCGAACCGCCGCTGATGGACCAGATGAAGCACTTTGATGTGGTCGTGCTCTGGACAGCGAAGAGCGCGGATCTGCGCGACCTGGAGAAGAACATGGCCTTGCTGGAATCCCTCAAGCCGAAGACCAGCCGCATCGCCCTGGGCATCTATCTCTGGGGTTACTGGGACAAGAATCCGGCGAAGGCCGATGACAAGACCTACGTTATGGGGCAGCCCATGCCGCTGGACCTCATGGAACACCAGTGCAGCCTCGGCCTGAAGTGGCTCAAGGAAGGCCGCGTCTCTGATCTCGTCATCCTCGGCCTCGCCGGGATCGACCAAGGCATCCCCAGCGCCCCGTGGATGCGCGATTGGATCAAGAAGCACGGCGACGAAAAGCTGAACCGCTGAACGAAAGCAGTGAACATGAAATACACAATCACCCTCCTCATCACCCTGCTGCTCGCGCCACTGGCCGCGATTCCCGCTGCTGCCGAGCCCTCGCTCATCGCCCATTGGTCCTTCGAGGAAGGCTCGGGTGATGTCTTGCACGACAGGAGCGGGAACAAGCATGACGGCACGATCCACGGCGCCACCTGGGTGCCGTCACCGCGCGGTCAGGCCCTGCGCTTCGACGGGAGCAAAGACTACGTGGACATCGGCAAGGCCGAGAGCTTGCGAGTCGGCGGTGACTTCACTCTCACGGCTTGGGTCAACGCAGCGGATGTGAGCGGCCGGAACCGCCTGATACTGGGCGACACGGCGAGTCTCTCCGTCAACCGCAACTACAGCCTGCGCATCGACAGGGGTCGCCTGTATTTCGAAAAGGGCGATGGCACGGCCAGCGAGACCCTCCTGGCCGCCGAGCCTTTTCCAGTTGGGACCTGGCAATTCGTTGCCTTGGTTTTCGAGGGACCTCGCTACTTCGTTTATCAGAACGGAAAAATCATCCTCGAAGGAGAGGTCGCCACGCCGATCACGCCAACCCGCGGCGACATCCGCCGGATAGGTGGCTGGTCGGCAGGTTGGTTCAAGGGCGATATCGATGAGATCCGGCTCTACAAGCGGGCACTGCCACAGCGCGAGCTGATGGCGATCTTCGGCAACACTGCCGCCACGGACTCCCTGAGGATGGTCCCGAGCTACCACTATCTGCACAAGCAGATCGTCTGCGATCTGCGATGCGATGTGACGTTTGTCGGCGCGCCCGAGGCAACCGTTACGGTGCGCAGTATGCGGGAGGAGACGCCGATCAGGAGCCTGACAGCGCGATTGCAGGAGACCTCCCCCGGCTCGGGCCGCTGGCGGGGCGAGGCAATCATTTCCATGGATGGGTTCACGGGTGGCGAGTATGAGATCACCACCACGGCGAGCGCTCCGGCGGGCGAGACGCCGGGCAAGGCTACCACCCGGTTTGTCTATCCGGACAAACCGCCAGTCTGGGTCGGTTCACGCGAGGGCATCAGCGATCAGGTCATCCCTCCGTTCACGGCGTTGCGGTCGGCGAAGACTGCGCAAGGATGCACGGTCTCGCCCTGGGGACGGACGTATGAGTTCGGCGCGACGCCGTTCGTGTCGCAGATCAGCAGCAAGGATGCCCCGATGCTGGCGGCACCGATGCGATTGCTGGCGCGGGTCAACGGTGCGGACCTTGTGTGGACGCCGGGGGTCTCGCAGCTCGCCGTGACCGGCGACACCGCTTGTCGCATCTCCCAGAAACTCGAGGGCGCATCGGTGAGCGCCAATGTGACCACCACCATCGAGAGCGATGGCCTGGCGAAAATCGCGTGGGCTTTGCAAGCGGACAAACCCGTGACCCTTGATGAGCTCGTGGTGGAGATTCCCCTGCGCAGCGGGCACGCCCGCTACCTGAACACCTGGCCCGATAGCACCGGTGCGATGGCTGGCACCTCGGGTGCGTTGACCGCCGATTATACGAGCAAATTCCAGCCCATGGTCTGGCTCGGCGATGAGGCCCGCGGCCTGCAATGGGTTTGTGAGTCCGAGCAAAACTGGTCTGTCGCGGACCCCGGCAAGGCGATCCAAATCATCCGTCGCGGCGATGAAGTGGTTCTGCGGATGAACCTTGTCACCAAGCCGGTCACGCTCGCCGCGGGCGGAAAGCGGGATTACGTCTTCGGCCTGCTGCCCACCCCCGTCAAGCCGGTCACCGAGGATGCCTGGGATGCCCGCATCGTGCGCACAATTGGGTATGGTCAGGAGCTGGACCTGCCGGACATGAAGATCGATGGCAAGCCCGCCCTCCAGCACTACGCCGAGAAAGGCGCCCGTGCGATTATCGTCTGGAAATGGTGGAATGTCTTCGCCTACATCCGCCCGATCGGCGGCTACGAGGAGAAATTCCGTCGCCTTGTCAAGGAATCCCACCGCTACGGACTGAAAGTCCTCCCCTATGTCGGTGGCTTCCTGCTTTCCGGGAATGCGCCGGAAGCCATGTTCTTTGGCGACGAAATGCGCGTCCTTCCGAGCAAGCCGTATGCGGTCGGGAAGGTGGGAGACATGACGGATCAAATGGCATTGAATGCGTGCCAGCACGGTCCTTGGCAGGATTTTCTGGTGGATGGCATCGGCCGCCTGATCGACGACTACGATGTGGACGGTGTCTATCTGGACACCACCACAAGACCCCTTCTATGCGACAATGAACTGCACGGCTGTGGCTACCTTAAGCCCGATGGCTCGCGCGGAGGCGTTTACCCCGTGTTCTCCGTCCGCGACAACCTGCGCCGCATCTACACCGCCGTAAGAACCCGCAAGCCGGACGGCATCGTGGATGTGCATACCTATGAATGCATGAACGCTCCCGGGCTGGCCTGGACCACGACCTACTGGAACGGCGAGCAACTGAAGGCGAACGACTCCATACTCGACGCCCTGCCCTTGGAGCGCTTCCGCGCCGAGTTCATGGGCTACAACTGGGGTGTGCCGGCGGACCTCCTCTACTACAGGCTCAAGAACTATCGCCAAAGCGTCGCGCTCGCCATCCTTCACGATGTCCCCGTGCGGCCGGAGAAGCCTGCCGACCTGGACGCCATCTCCACGCTGTGGAAAGTCCGCGACGACTTCGGCGTCAAGCAGGCGCGCTGGCTGCCTTACTGGAGCAACGCCGACGTGGTGAAGGTCGCAACCAAAGACTGTTACGTCAGCCTCTTCGCTCACCCGCAAGGCCGCGTGCTCGCCATCGTCTCCAACTTGAGCAAGGAGAAGACCGATGTGCGGCTGAGCTTGAATCTCGACAAGCTCGACCTGCCCGCAAACGTCAGCGCGAAAGACGCGGTCAGCAAAGCAGCGCTCAAAATCCAGAACGGCGACATCACGCTCAACATTCCCGCACAGGACTACCGGATCGTGTGGATCGAGGCGGACACCGCACTCAATCCCAACAAGTGAATCCCCACGTCATGAAACACATCCTCACCCTGCTCGCCCTGCTGCTCGCGCCGCTGACCACACTCCATGCTGCAGATGCAGACCCGCTCGCCTGGCCGCAGCCCACCCGGGATGCGAAGCCGTGGACGGCTTGGTGGTGGATGGGCAGTGCGGTGGACACGGCGACGATCACGCGGGAGATGACTGAGTTTCACGAGGCCGGACTCGGCGGCGTGGAGGTGGGGATGTTTTATGGCGCGAAGGGGGCGGAGGATCGCTACCTCGACTTCCTTTCACCGCGCTGGATGGAAATGCTGGCGCATGCTTCGAGCGAGGCAACGCGGCTGGGCATGAGGCTCGATATGGCCACGGTCGCGGGTTGGCCTTTTGGTGGGCCGAATGTCTCGGCGGCGATGGCTTCGAGCAGACTGAATGTGACAAGTTATCCGCTTGTGAGCGGCGAACGATTGACCACGCGGCTGCCATCGCGACGGCCCGCTGGTGATTTGCAGGTCACGGCGAATGCCGACGGTCAGATTGCCTTGCCCAAGGAATCTCTGGGCGAACTGCAAGCTGCGGTGGCAGTATCCGAAAGCGGCGAGCAGCAGGATGTGACGGACCGCGTGCGCGAAGATGGCCAGATCGACTGGTCGGCACCAGCGGGCCGTTGGCAGCTCTGGGTGGTGAGCCGCATCGCTCCGATTCAGACCGTGAAACGTCCGACGCCGGGCAATGCGGGCTATGTGCTCGACCCTTTCTCAGCCACCGCGATGCGTGAGTATGTGAAGCGCTTCAGCGCTGCTTTCGCCGGTTTTCCCGCACCGAAGCCGAACGCGCAGTTCCATGAATCGTTCGAGTATTTCGGCGCGGACTGGTCGCCGGGAGTGTTCGACGCCTTCCTGCAAAAGCGCGGCTACGACCTTCGCACCCAACTGCCAGCGTTCGCCGGTTCCGGCACCGACGATGTGGTGGCGCGCGTGCGTTGCGATTACCGCGAGACGATGTCGGATTTACATCTGGATTACCTCAAGACGTGGTCAGACTGGGCGCACGAGCAAGGGAGTCTGTCGCGGAATCAGGCGCATGGTTCGCCGGGCAACATGCTGGACCACTACGCGGCGGCGGATATTCCTGAAACGGAGGCCTACAAGCAGGATCGCAGCTTGCTGGTCATGAAGTTCGCCTCGTCCGCCGCGCACACGACGGGCAAGCCGCTGGTGAGCAGCGAGACGGGCACCTGGGTGAAGGAGCACTTCACCGAAACGCTCGGCGACCTCAAGGCGCTGGTGGACGATTTTTTTCTCGGCGGAGTGAATCGCGTGAAGTTCCACGGCGCGGCCAGTTCGCCCGCCGATGTCGCGTGGCCCGGCTGGATGTTTTACGCCTCCACGCAGTTCAACTCGCGCAATCCCATCTGGCGCGACGTGCCCGCTTTCACCTCCTACATCACGCGCTGCCAGTCCGTGTTGCAAGCAGGCCAGCCCGACAACGACGTGTTGCTCTACTGGCCGGTGCATGACCTCTGGAAGCAACCGGCGGAATACAACACGCCCACGCAAAAAGCCGCCGGGGCACTGCCGCATCACAACGTCCACGAGCGTGAGTGGTTTGAAGGCGAAGCGGTCGGTGAGATTGCGGCGCAACTGTGGCAGCGCGGCTATGGATTCGACTTCGTCTCGGACTGCCAGCTCGCCGCAGCGACGGTGAATCACGGCATCGCCCTCGCGGACTCGCGCTATCAGGTCATCCTCGTGCCGCCGTGCGAGACCATGCCGGAGACGACACTCGCGCGGCTCCTTTCCCTCGCCGAAGCCGGTGCCACCATCATCTTCGCGGACCATTTGCCCAAGGACGTGCCCGGACTTGGCAAACTCGCGGAGAGGCGTGAGGAGTTCCTCAAGCAGCTTGCCTGTCTTGTGTTTGCCAATGACCCAGTGAAGGTGGCGAAGCTCGGCAAAGGCAAAGTGCTCCTCGGATCCGCAGATGCCGCGTTGAACGAAGCAAAGGTATTGCGCGAAACCATGACCGACTCCGGCCTCGTCTTCATTCGCCGCACTGAGGCAGGTTGCAGGCACTACTTCATCGCGAACCGCGGCGGCAAAGCATTCGATGGCTGGCTACCCATAGCCACACCCGCCAAGTCCGCCGTCATCCTGGACCCGATGACCGGGCGCAGCGGAATCGCCACGATGCGCAACGCCGACTCTCAGGCTCAAGTGTATGTGCAACTCCAACCCGGTGAGTCGCTCATCCTGCGCATGCTTGCGGAAGAGGAAACCGTCGTGCGAACAAACGAGACTCGATGGAGTTACTCACAATCCGAGGGACAGCCCATCGTGCTCAGCGGCACATGGAAGGTGGATTTCATCCAAGGCGGCCCTGCCCTGCCCCCACCAGCCGAAATCATCACGCTCGCCTCGTGGACGAACCTCAGCGCCGACGCCGCCCGCTTCGCCGGAACCGCCCGCTATCGCCTCACCTTCGATGCGCCGCAGCCATCGGCTGACCATTGGTTGCTCGACCTCGGCACCGTGGCGCAAAGCGCGCGCATCCGTCTCAA
Source organism: Verrucomicrobiales bacterium (assembly GCA_043770175.1). GTDB lineage: Bacteria > Verrucomicrobiota > Verrucomicrobiia > Verrucomicrobiales > Verrucomicrobiaceae > Prosthecobacter. The sequence continues at coordinate 22,302 of JAYVIO010000232.1, forward strand.
CGGCTCCACTCTCGGCACCCGCTTTGCCGCGCCGTATCAAGTTACGCTTCCAGCGTTGAAGCTGAAGGGCAACGAACTCGAAGTCGAAGTCACCAACGTCGCCGCCAACCGCATCCGCGACCTCGACCAGCGCCACGTGGAGTGGCGCATTTTTCACGACATCAACTTTATGAGCATCACCGGCAAACGCTTCGACGCCTCCGCCTGGCCCCTCACCGACTCCGGCTTGCTCGGCCCCGTGACGCTCCAAGCCATGCATCGTCTCAACGCCCGAAAGTGAACTGGCTCCCAACGCTCCCATGAACCCCATCTTCACTATTGCCTGCACTGTTTTGAAATCCACGTGGCAGGCAGTTTTGCGGCGCTCGGCTTTCGCCGCCCTGCTGCTCGTGCCGCTGTCCGCCCGCGCCGACCTCGTCGCCCATTTCCGTTTCGATGACGACCTGAAGGACATCACCGGTCAACACGATGGCCGCCCGGTCGATCCGAAGCTCGCCCCTTCCTTTGCTCCCGGACGCGTCGGCAACGCGGTGGTGATCGAAAAGGTCAACGCAGGCATCGAGCTGGCGAACCCTTCGGCGATCGACTTCAGCCGCGACTTCACCCTCGCGACCTGGGTCAACGTGGGGAACTACTACGCGGAGATGCCGGTGCTCTTCAAAGGCCACGCCGATCTGACCGCCGCGCCGGACAAGTTCTTCGGAGTCTTCGGAGTCTTCGGCATCGAGGGTCTGCAAGTGCATGGCGAGGGCCAGGGCGAGTGGATCACGAATTACCGCACCTCGAACGGCCTCGTGCCGAACGACGGCGGATGGCATCACATCGCGCTGACGTATCGCGCGGCGGAAGCTCCGCATTTCACGCTCTATGTGGATGGACAGGGCAAGACTCCGGCAGACAAAGGCACGTCCCGGGGCGGTGATTTCACGCTGAAGCCCGACGCGCCGGACAGCGTGCTGCGGATCGGCTGCCGCGCCGATGGCGACACATGGCGCTATGTGCGCTCACACCTGCGCGGGCTGCTCGATGAACTGCAAATCTACGACGAAGCGCTGAAAGCCGGGGACATCCGCCATCTCTTCGAGCATCCCGGCCGCGTGGCCGGACAGCGCGAGGCCGTGACCTCCGCGACGAGCTTTCAGTTCGATCCGGGGCATCCCTGGCGTCCGCCCTTTGGCGTGGAGCGCGTCGGCCTGACGCCGGTGATCGTGCAGTTCGCCAGCGACACTCGACCAGCCCCGGAGCATTGGCTGGCGGCGTATCGCGAGGGCAAGGAGGTGGAGCGGAAAGCGCTCGATGTGACCGGTGCATCGCCATTCACTGCACGCGTGACCTTCGCCATCTCGCCCGCACCAGAGGAACTGGTGCTGCTCACCAAAGACAAGGACGGCAAGCACATCGAGCGAGCCCGCTGGAAGGTCGAGCGCCCGGCTTTCGAGGCCGAGGCGGAGGCTGCGGCTGATCCGGTGATGAATCCCGTCGATCTCGGTGCGATTTTGCCGCCTGCTGACTGGCTGGTGCTCGGCCCGGAGCAGCAGGCCCGTGTGACCCTCGCGGTGTTTTCCGGCAAGGAGGAGATTCGCGGCGCAGAGGTGCTCGCGTGGTTTGAATCTTCGCCGGATCGGCCAACCAAAGCAGCGGTCGAGTTGCCTAAGGGCATCCGTGCCGAGCTGAAACTCTCTCTACCGCCCCCAGCCCTCACGAAGCGCCGCGATACGCTGCATGTGGCCATCCGCGATGCGAAGGGGCGCGAACTCTGGCATAAGACGATCACGACAATGCTCATGCGTCAGCCACTCAAGCTTCCCGCCTTTGGAGCCGTCGAGACGAAGCTGCGCTACGACTACCCGCTGCTGTCCTATTCCGGGCCGGACGAAGTGACCGAGATCCCGTATGATAAAGCTTGGGCGCCTGAGCGGAGGGATGTCGTTGTGTCTCTGCCGAACGGCTCGCGCTTTGTTTTCTGGCGCGGCGCGGCCTACACACCGTTCTGGGCCGGGAAGCACAACACGGCGCTGAACTTCGAGTTCGCCGAAGCACCACGCCGACCGGATGGCCTCGACTGCATCGACGCCGCCTCCGACAAGGAACTGCGCCGCAGCCGCGTCGAGATCATCGAATCAACGCCCGCCCGCGTCCACGTCCGCTGGACCGCGCAGCCCTGCGACCTCAACTACAAAGTCTGGGGCGAAACCGCGACCGAGGATTTTTACTTTTACCCCGACGGCTTCGGCTCCCGCACCGTCACGCTGCAAAGCGAACCCAAGGCCGAATACGAGATCGAGGAACTGCTCATCCTCACACCGCCCGCCGCCTATCCGCTCCGCGTGCTGCCGGAAAACCTCGTGGACGTGCTCTTCCGCGATGGCACGAAGCGCGAGCTAAAGTTCCCAATTCTCGACCAAGAGCGCGATTACGAAAAGCTGCTCTCGGGCGAACTGCCACCGCTCTACCGCATTCGCTTTGGCAACCGTGAGCCCCTCGCAGCGATCTACTTCAACCCCGGTTGGAAGCGACTGCCCTCCACCGCCTACCGCCCGTTCTACAGCCAGGGCCAAATGGTCACGCCTTTCTATTGGGGCAATCATCTGCCGCTCGCCCGACGCAAGCCCACCGGCATCAACATCGACGACCTCGCCGCGGTGACCCCCGCGCACAACGCCATGATGTCCTGGGGCCATCGCCGCCCGCAGCCCCTCGAAAGCCGCACCGCCGACATGCCCGACGCCCTGGGCGTTACGCGCAAGATGCAGGTCGAAAAATGGGCCTGGCTCATCGGCCTGAGCAATGCCGACGACGCGCGCCTCCTCGAATGGTTCCGCAGCTTCGGCACTCCGCCAAAGGTCGAGGCCGAAGGCGCACGCTTGCAAAGCCCGTCCTACAACACCGAACGCCGCGCCACGCTCCTCAAGGTCGAAAAGCCCATCGTCACGCTCACGCTCACCCCGTCCACGCCCTGCGTGCATCCCGTCTTCGAGCTTCAAAAAGCCCCCAGGACGCTCTCACGCGCGGAACTGAACGGCCGCGAACTCGCCGCCACCGACTATGCCTGGGACGGATGCGTTTTTTGGCTGAACGCCACGCTGCGAAAACAGACCCAACTGCGGTTGGAGTTTGCAGCCCATTGACATGCCCGCGCATCCATCCTCGCATGCCAGTTTGCATCAAGAGACAGGCACGAATGATCCAACAGTCGAACAAGCCATCTATCGTCATCTCCCCAACGACCCCGCTTCCGCGCTCGCCTTGCTTCCATGCATCCCTTGCGAAAACAAACGCATGAAAATGGCCACCCTCATCGCCCAAAGCTGGGCACGGCAAGACATCAACACCGCCTGGAACGCCGTCGCCCGATCCCCGCTGAACGCCACCGAGAAGCAACTCATGTTCAACGAACTCTGGGGATGAACCACCATGCCCACCGTGCCGGACAACCACGGCGCCCATGACTACGCCGAGCGCATCCGCGAGCGGCTGCCGCGTCGTTTGCAGGAGTTGCGGGAGGCCGCAGGCTTCACGAAGTATGGTTTGGCTCGTGAGAGCGGGGTGAGCCGGGAATACATTGGTAAGATCGAGCGTGGCAAAGCGAACCCAACCCTGCCGGTCAGTGCTCAGCTCAGTTATGGGCTTGGCATGACGCTGGAGCAGTTCACCCGTCATCTTGAAGACGAGGACCACGGCGAGTGAAGCCCCGTCACCTATGATTGACTAACGGCAGGGCCGGGGGCTGTGCTCCAATTGGGAGTGTCACACCCGACGCACGCCATGCTCCTCCTCTCCACCAGTCCAGCTCAGTTCCCGCTCACGAGAGACACCGTTTTGCCTCCGGGAGCGGTGTTTTCGGCCTTGGGTGGGCTATTCCGCCTCAAAATCGGCATACCGCGCCAAATGGTAGCCATACCGGACGCCACGGTAGCTCTACCGGTGCTGAGGGTAGCGTCCCCGCGCCATGCGGCAGCCCTATCGGCGGCAAGGGTAGCCATACTCAGCGGCGCGGTATCCCTATCGAACAAAATGGGATGGCTCCCCGGACGAAAAGGTAGGCCTACCGAGCGGCAGGGTAGAGCTACCGCCGCGAAGGGTATTCATACCCCGGCAAAAGGTAGCGCTACCGCACGGCGCGGTAGTCATCCCGCAGGAGCGACCCGCCACCCCGCACGCGGCGGTATCGCCACACTTTTGCAGACCACTCAACCCCGAACCTCGACTCCATGAACTGGGATAACGGCCAATGGGACAGCGGCACTTGGGACCAGCCGTCCGACTATTTTTCACCCCAAACCAAATCGAACAACCGCACCAAAATGAGAAGACAAACCTACTACCCCAGCCGGATCGGCGACCAAGTGAATTGGCTCGACAACTACGCCGTGAAACTGCCCATCCACGGAGCCGCCATCGGCGTCATCGCCGGCGATATCACCGCCAGCGTGAACGACGCGAAATACGCCAACTACGTCCTCGGCACCTGGCTCAGCGCCGTGCGCAACTTTTCCCCCAGCACCACCGATGCCGTGGACGACGTGCTCGCAGGCTCCGGCTCTGGCCCGATGGTGCTACCCACCTTCACCGCCCCCGCCTTGCCCGCAGGCGTCACCGCTGCGCTGCCCGGCACGTTGACACGCATCTTTGCCCTCATCGCCAAGATGAAACTAAGCGCAGGCTACACCGATGCCATCGGCACCGACCTCGGCATCGTCGGCGCTGCCGAGACCGAGAAAGCCCTGCCGAAGTTCAGCGCCGAGCTGCTGCAAGGCGGCGGCTGCCAATGCGTGAAGCTCACCTTCTACAAATACAACCACATGGGCGTCTATATCGAAAGCCGTCGCGGCACCGGAGCCTGGGAGTTCCTCGCCATCGACACCGAAAACCCCTACATGGACGAGCGCCCGCTGCTGCAAGCCGGAACCCCCGAAGTCCGCGAATACCGCATGCGCTTCTGGGACAAAGGCACGCCGAATGGCGACTGGACCGATGTGGTGAAGGTCACCGTCAGCCCATAATCACGAAACAGATAGGCAGGAGAATGGGGGCAGAAGAATCAAGCAACGGGTTCTTACTCCACCATTCTCTTGCCCACATTCTTCTGCCTAAACCTCTACCTTCCTGCGATCATGCCTTTCGATCCCACCAAACCCGCGAACAACTCGCCGAACTCTTCGGCGGAGATGCGCTCGCAGCTCACCTCGCTCAATGCCGACATCCAGCAGCGGGCGACGATCAATGACCTCAACAACGCCATCGCGAACGCCTTGGCCCAAACGAGCAACAACTCGAACGGCGTCGGCACACTCGGCCAAGGGGCCGATGGCAGCTACAACCAGACCCAGATGCAGGATTTGATCAACAAGGTGGATGAGCTGGTCAACGCGCTGAGAAGGTAAGAGGCGCAATCGATCACGGGAGGCCCTGCGGCAGAAGGTGAACGAGATGATCCTGAACGGGCGGCGGTAGTTTCCGAACCTCGGGTGACATGGCAGGATGATGACAACTTTTGGCAGACCTAGGCCATGTATTCCCGAATGGTGGGGCGTTCTACTTTCACCATGAAATGCCGCCGTTTGTTCTGCTTCCTCTCTTTGCTGCTCGCGCCGCTCGGCGTTCAGACTTCATCACTCGCTGCGGAGCAGCGTCCCAACGTCATTTTCATCGTCGTTGACGACCTCGGTTACGGCGAACTCGGTTGCTATGGCGGCAAAGAGATCCCGACACCGCAGATCGATGCACTCGCGGCGAGTGGGGCGCGATTCACGAGCGGGTATGTCACCGCGCCGTTTTGCGCGGCCTCGCGTGCGGCGCTGATGACGGGGCGTTTTCAGACACGGTTCGGTTTTGAGTTCAATCCCATCGGCGCGAAGAACGCTGCGCCGGGCATTGGCTTGCCCGTCGCGGAGAAGACCGTGGCGGATCGTCTGCGTGACTCGGGCTATGCGACGGGATTGGTGGGCAAGTGGCATCTCGGAGGCACCGCGGAGTTTCATCCGCAGCGGCGTGGCTTTGATGAGTTCTTCGGTTTTCTGCACGAGGGGCATTTCTATGTGCCGCAACCATGGCAGGGGGTGACGACTTGGCTGCGCCGCAAGACCCTGCCTGATGGCGGTCAGGGTCGGTGGACCTCACCCGATGGCCGCATCGTGTGGAGCACGCATCTCGGCTCGAACGAACCCGAATACGACACAGACAATCCCTTGCTGCGCAGCAGTCAGCCCGTGGATGAAGAGGCGAACCTCACGGATGCCTTCACGCGTGAAGCCTGCGATTTCATCGGGAGGCATTCCGCGCAGCCGTTCTTTCTTTATCTCGCCTACAACGCTGTCCACAGCCCCATGCAGGCCACGGACGATTACCTGAAGAAGTTCGCGCACATCGAAGACATCCAGCGCCGCATCTTCGCCGCCATGCTTTCGCATCTCGATGACAGCGTGGGCAAGGTGCTCGCTCAACTCCGTCACAGCGGCATCGAAGAGAACACGCTCATCGTTTTCCTCAGCGACAACGGCGGGCCGACGAAGGAACTCACCTCCAGCAATGCTCCGCTGCGCGGTGGGAAAGGTGAACTCTGGGATGGCGGCATTCGCGTGCCCTTCATTGCGGCGTGGAAGAATCACATCAACGCAGGTCAGGTGGTGGATGCACCTGTGGCATCCATCGACGCCACCGCGACCGCGCTGAAAGTGGCTGGAGCTTCAGCCGAAGCCACGTTGGACGGCATCAACCTCATACCCTTGCTCACCGGCAAGACCACGCAACTGCCCGAACGTCCCTTGTTCTGGCGCGTCGGCAAAAAGAACGCCCTGCGTCTCGGCGACTGGAAACTCATTCGCGATGGCAAGGAGTGGCAACTCTACGACCTCACGCATGACATCAGCGAGACCCAAAATCTCGCCCCCCAAGAACCCGCCCGCCTGCAGCAAATGTCAGCGCTCTGGGATAAGTGGAACGCTGAACAAATCGAACCGCTGTGGAGATAAGGAACCCTATCCAATGAAGCCCAAACTCAGACTCCTCACCGCCTTCCTCTTTGCGCCACTGGCATACTCGATTGCTGAATACGACACAACTGCTGCCGAGTGATCTCAAATTCACATGCGTTTATCTTTCTGTTATTACCCCCAACCTCAATGCTCCGTCACTTCTTCTCGCTACTCGTCCTCGCTTCCATCGCAGGGGCTGCTGAACGCAAACTCGAAATCAACGATGGCGACCGGGTGTTGCTCATTGGCGACGTGCTTGTCGAGCGCGAGAACAACTATGGCTACATCGAATCAAAGATGCGGCGGGAGTTTGCGGGCAAGAGTTTTGCCGTGCGCAATCTGGGTTATAGCGGTGACAGTCCGCTGGGAGCTTCGCGGGCGAGTTTTGATCCGGTGGAAAAGGGTGTGGATGCGCTGAAGGAACAGCTCGCTGTGGTGAAGCCAACGGTGGCGATCCTGGGCTATGGCATGGCGGCGAGTCTGGATGATCTGACCTATCGAAAGAACGATCCCGTGCTCAACCCCGACCCTGTGCGCTATGGATTGGATCACAGTCCAGCAAAGTTCCGCACAGAACTGCTGGCGCTGATGGATCTGATCACGGCAGCGAGTCCTGAGGGCAAAGTGCGCTTCGTATTCGTGGGGCCGATCAAGCATGAGGACCTGCGTGCGACACGGCCCGGCTTGCCTGATCCGGCGGAGCACAATGCGTTGCTCATGGAGTATGAAAAGGTGATGGAACAGCTCGCAGCGGAGAAGCAGTCACCCTTTGTGCGGGGTGAGTGGCAGAAAGCGGCGGGCATTGATCTGGCGCAGGGCACGGACAACGGCATTCATTTGAATCCGCGTGGCCTTCAGGCACTGAGCGAAAGTTTCGCAGCCCAGCTCGGCTGGAAAACGGATGCGGCCAAGTGGGATGCTGAGACCGCCGAACAGCGCTCGTTGCGGGAGGCGATCCTGCGCAAGAACTCGCTCTTCTTCCATCGCAGTCGTCCGGCGAACTACACCTACATCTTCGGCTTCCGCAAACAGGAGCAGGGGCGCAATGCGGTGGAGATTCCGAAGTTTGATCCTCTCATCGAAAAAGCCGAGGCGAACGTGATCGGCATCGCTGCGGGTAAGCCGAGCACACTGCCGCCCGAGCTGCCGAGCGAGACGAAGCTGCCAGTGCTGGCTTCTTTGCCAAAGCCTGACTTCACCCTCGACAATGGCCTCGCGATGACACTCTTCGCGGAGAATCCGCTGCTGGAAAAACCGGTCGGCATGAACTGGGATACCACTGGTCGCTTGTGGGTCGCGACATCGAACACTTACCCTCAGGTGAACCCTGATGACCTCGGTGCTCAGATGGAAGGCAATAGCGCCAAGTTTGGCCCATCAACCGGCAATGACCGCATCATCGTGATGGAAGACACAAACCGCGATGGCGTGGCAGATGTCTCCCGCATCGTCGCGGACAAGCTGCTCATCCCTGCGGGTGTCGCGCCGGACAACAATGGTGGCTGCTTTGTCGGAGCCAGCACGGAGCTCGTGCATCTCAGCCAACCCGGTGCGGATGGCTTGCTCAGCGAGCGCCGCATCGTGTTAAGCGGCTTCGGCACTGAGGACACCCATCACATCATCCACGGCCTGCATTGGGGCATTGATGGCCGGCTCTATTTCCAGCAGACCATTTACATCCACTCGCACATCGAGACGCCATGGGGCCTGGTGCGAGCCAATAGCGGCGTTGCTTTCGCTTATGACCCGAACACCGAGCGGCTCGAAGTTCACTCCAAGGGCCTCGTGAACTGCTGGGGCCAGCAGGAAGACGCCAATGGACAAACCTTCCTCACCTCGGGTGCGGATGGCAACGGAGTGAGTTGGAGCTTCCCTGGTGCCGTGTTGCCACCGAGCGAAGGCGCACGCCGTTACATCCAGAGCGTTAGCCCTGGATCGTATCCGAAGTTCTGCGGACTCGAACTCATCAACAGCCCGCTCTTTGGCCCGGAATGGCAGGGCAGCGCGATCACGAATGACTTCCGCGCTCACCGCATCGTGCGGTTTAACTACACTGATTTCACGGCAGATAAAGCAGCCGCTAAATCTGGCTACATCACACAGACGCAGGCCGATGTGGTGCGCACGAGTGATGCGGCCTTCCGCCCCATCGCCCTCGCCATGGGCCCCGATGGCGGCTTGTATGTCGCGGATTGGACCAATCCGATCAACAATCACGGTGAAGTCGATTTCCGCGATCCACGTCGTGACAAACAGCATGGCCGCATCTGGCGCATCGCACCGCAGGGCAGCAAACCGATCGCTTGGGAGTCAGTCGCAGGTCTGCCAGTCGATGCGTTGCTCAATCAACTGCTTTCGCCGAATCGCTGGGAGTTTGAACAAGCTCGCCGTGAACTCGCAAAGACGTCACTCGCTGACTTGCAAAAGGCGCTCGCCGTTTGGGTTAAAGATGAAGTCACCCGCCGTCACGCAGCGTGGTTGCTCAGTGGTCGCAGCGCCGATGTCTCGCATCTCCTCGCCATGCTGAAGTCAGGTCAGGATGACAACAGCGTTCAGGTTGCACTGCGTGAGATTGGCAAGGCCTACGGCAATCGTGGCATCACTGACATCAGCGCTATCGCTCCGTGGGTGGAGGCGGGCCGCAATCCGCGCACACGTCTTGAGGCCTTCCGTGCGCTGGGGCGCATCAGCACCTTTGAAAGTGCCGATCTGGTCCTCAAAAACATGCCCACCGATACCAGCGACAGCTTCCTCGACTTCGCTGCATGGACGACCGTGAACGAACTCGCGCGTCCATGGCTCGAAGAACTCGCCGTGCATCCCGAGAAGGTCGCAGGTCGTGAAAAACAGCTCACCACACTCGCAGACATGGCCGATCCCGTTATCGCCGCGCCTTACATGCAGCGCCTCTTTGCCGGACGCGGCATCGACGCCGCTGGCAGCGGCCCGTGGATCGAACTCATCGGCAAGTCCGGTGGTCAAGCTGAGGTGAACACGCTTTACACCGCCTTCATCGAGGAAGGCAAGCTCGTGCGCTGTGGAGCGGCACAACCCTCCGAGGTGGAATACCTCGGCCATCTGGAACCGTGTTCTGGGTGAGAACTTGAAGTAACTGCGTCGCCGCGAGGCGGGGTGGAGAGCAACGAAAGGAACCTGACAGACCGCAACGAAAGTGAACACGATTCGGCCACAACAGAACGGCGAGCCTGCGAGTGACTGGCGAAGTCTTGCTGCGCAGAGCAGCAAACCAGGACGGCGAGATACGGAACTCGTCTTGGA
>JAYVIO010000233.1:0-32415 GCA_043770175.1 Verrucomicrobiales bacterium
CTAGCCCGGCTGCAACTTGCCCTGCACCCCCGAACCGGGGCTTGCAAAGCGCCTTAAACTCGCCATGAAAGCACGCTCTTATGCCAGCCACCCCCGTCATCAATCTCCGCAAGGGCCACGCCGTCCGTCACAACAATGACGTCTGCGTCGTCACCGACACCGAACTCAAGACGCCGCCGCGCATGGCGTCGTTCGTGCAGATGTCCATCCGCAGCATCACCATCGGCAAGATGTACAACCTGCGCATGACCTCCAACGAGTCGCTCGAATCCGTGAACCTCGTGCGCGACAACCACGAGTACAGCTACAAGGACGGCGACGGCTACCACTTCATCCACCCGGACACCTTTGAAGACGTTCTCATCGGCGAAGACAAGCTCGACGCCAAGACCCGCGGCTACCTCATCGAAGGCCAGAAGTACCTCGTCGTCTTCGCCGATGACGTCGTCGCCGGCATCGAACTGCCCGCCAACATCATCATGACCATCACCGACAGCCCCGCCGGGGTGAAGGGCGACTCCGCCAACAACGTGTACAAAGAAGCCATCACCGAGTCCGGCATGCGCGTGCAGGTGCCGTTGTTCGTCGGCAACGGCGACAAGATCAGCGTCAAGACCGAAGACGGCACCTACCTCGGCCGGGCGAACTGAGTTCCGCTGACTGATTCATTCAAGGAACGCCTGATCGTGAGAACGGTCAGGCGTTTTTTGTTTGGAAGAAGGAGCCGGGTCATCCTGGCCCCGGCTAGAGGGTTCAGGATGATCCCTCTTCTTTCAAGCCATCCAAAGTGTCCAAGGCAAGAGGCGTGCGTCTGCGTCCGTAGTCTGCGACGCTCATGATTATCCGCCAAAATGCCCTCTTGTTGGTTTTGCTCACCTCCTCTCTCGCGGCGGAGGAACTGAAGGTGCGCCCGGCGCAGGCGATGGGTCTTTTGAAGACGCAGTGCCTGGGCTGCCACAATGCGGAGAAGAAGAAAGGCGGCCTGTCATTGGAGACGCGCGATCTGGCGCTCAAGGGCGGCGAGAACGGCACGGCGCTCAAGGCGGGTGATGCGGCGCACAGCGCGCTGATCACGGCGTTGAGCGATGCTGGCGATGCGCACATGCCGCCGAAGAAGCAGATGCCGGAGAAGCAGATCAATCTGCTCAAGGCCTGGGTGAACGCGGGCGCGGCCTGGGATGATGCGGCGTTGAAGAAGTTTGGCGAACTGACGCCAGCAGACAAACTGGTGGCGCTGCCCGCCAGTCATGCACCGGCGACGACGCTGGCGCTGAGCGCGAACGGCAAATGGCTGGCCGCAGGCGTTGGGAATCGCGTGGTGGTGCGGGATGTGAGTGCGAAAGACGCTCCGGTCGTTGCCACGCTCGAAGGTCACAAGGATGTGATTCAATCACTGACCTGGAACAGCGATGGCACACGACTGGCTGCGGGCGGTTATCGTTCTGTGCTGGTGTGGAATCCGGCAGACTGGTCAAAACCAGCCTACACGCTCGCCGCGCCACTCGAAGGCCGTGTGACTGGAATGATGTTCCTGCTCGACAACACGACGCTGATCGTCGCCGACGGTGCCACGAGCGTGAAGGGCGTGCTGCATCGCTGGAAACTTGGCGAGGCAAAGCCTGCGCAGTCGATTGAAGCGCATGCGGACAATGTTTTGAGCCTCGCGATCAGCAAAGACGGCAAGCAGATCGCCACCGGCGGTGCGGACAATCTGGCGAAGGTGTGGGACGCGGCCACCTTCAAAGAGATCGCCAAGATTGAAGGGCATGTGGGCCACATCACGGCGCTCGGTTTCAACACAGACGGCAAATGGCTGGCCACCGGCAGCGCGGACAAGGATCTCAAAGTGTGGGACATCGCCAGCAGGGAAATGCTGATGCTGCTGGGCGACAAATCCGCCGGCGTGAACGCGCTGCTGTGGTCGCCCGACTCCACCAGCCTCACCTACCTTTGCGACAACGGCAGCGTGCGGCGAGTTACGGAATTGAAGAGCCATGACGGCGTGCGGCTGGCATTCAACTCGGGCACTGAAAAGAAGCTCACGAGCCTCGAAGGCGTGCCGAATGCCGCAGTAATGAGCGCGGATGGCAAAATCATCTTCGCTGCCAGCGACACCGGCGATGTTTTCCGTCTCGATGAAAAACAAGCCATCACCAAACTCACTCCTCCCAACTCATCACCCGTAACTCCTAACTCCAACGCCCTCTCCTACACCAAGGACATCCTGCCGATCCTCAGCAAGGCCGGCTGCAATCTCGGCTCCTGCCACGCGAAATCGAGCGGGCAGGCCGGCTTCAAGCTTTCCATCTTCGCCTTCGACCCGAAGACCGATTACATGGAGGTCGTGAGCGATTCGCGTGGCCGCCGTGTGTTCCCCGCGCTGCCGGAGGACAGCCTCATCCTGCAAAAAGCCACCGTGCGCGTGCAGCACGAAGGCGGGCAGCGCTTTGAACCGGACTCCGAATCAGCGAAGACCATCGCGGACTGGATCCGCCAGGGCATGCCGTTTGAGACACCGAACCAGCCTGCGCTGGCTGGCATCGAGGTCACGCCGGGTGAGAAAACCTATCGCAAGAGCGAGGAGCAGGCGCTGAAGGTCACCGCAAAATACAGCGACGGCTCCACGCGCGATGTCACGGCTTTGACGGACTACATTTCATCGGAGAAGGCCATCGCAGCGGTCGATGAAACTGGAAAGCTCAAGACGAGCACGGAAAGCGGCGAAACAGTCATCGTGGCACGCTACATGGGCCAGGTGGGCATCTCGCGTGTGGCGGTGCCTGCTGAGAAACTGTTCCCAGCAGAGAGCTATGCGAAACTCACGGTGCGCAACGAGATCGACAAGCTCGTCTATGCCCGCCTGCAAAAGCTCGGCCATCTGCCCAGCGAGACCTGCACCGATGCCGAGTTCCTGCGCCGCAGCACACTGGATGCCATCGGCATGCTGCCGACCATTGATGAAGCGCGCGCTTTCATCGCCGATAAAAATACATCAAAGTATGAGCAGTGGGTCGCTCAACTGCTCGAACGTCCCGAGTGGGCCGATCACTGGGCCATCAAGTGGGGCGATCTCATTCGCCCAAATCCATCGCGTGTCGGCGTGAAGCCGGTCTATCTGCTCGATCAATGGATCCGGCAGAGCTTCCGCGAGAACAAGCCCTGGAATCGATTTGCAACTGAACTCCTCACCGCGGAAGGCAACACGCACAAGAACGGTCCCGTCGCCATCTGGCGTGACAAACGCGAGCCCATCGACGCCGCCACGTTCATCGGCCAGATCTTCCTCGGCGTGCGTCTGGAGTGCGCCAAGTGCCATCATCACCCGACCGAGAAGTGGGACCAGACCGACTACTACCAGATGGCCGCATTCTTCACGCAGATGAAACGCAAGGGCCAAGGCATCTCCGCGCCGATCAGCGGCGAACCGGAGCAGTGGTGGTTCGCTCCAGGAGCGGCCAGCATCGAGCATCCGGTCATTAAGGCCGCGCTGAAGCCACGTCCGCCTGCCGACAAAGAAATCCCCATTGCCGAAACGCAGGATCCGCGTGCGGTGCTGGCCGATTGGATGACGAACCCGAAGAATCCGTACTTCGCGCAGGCCGTGGTGAACCGCACTTGGTCCAGTTTCATGGGCCGCGGCATCGTTGATCCCGTCGATGACTTCCGCGCCTCCAATCCGCCCAGCAACGCCCCCCTGCTCGAATGGCTGGCCCAAGATTTCGTGAAACACGGCTATGATTTGAAGCACCTGATGCGCACCATCATGCTGTCGCAGGTCTATCGACTCAGCAGCCTGCCGAACGAGACGAACATCGCCGATTTGAAGAACTACAGCCGCAGCTATCGCCGCCGTTTGCCTGCCGAAACGCTGCTCGATGCCGTCTGCGAGGTCACCGAAATCAAAGAACCCTTCTCCGGCATGCCGCCCGACGCGCTGGCAAAACAGACATGGAATCACAAGCTCGAAAGCCAGTTCCTGGACGCCTTCGGTCGTCCGAACGCGAGTTCCGAGTGCCCCTGTGAGCGCGATGCGAAGCCCAGTGTCGTACAGGCCCTGCATCTCATGAATTCCACCCGACTTCAAGCGATGCTCATCGACAGCAAAGGTCGTGCGTCCAGACTGGCAAAGAGCACTCTCACACCCGCGCAGATCATGGAAGAACTGTATCTCGCGTGCTACTCACGCCTGCCGACAGCGGATGAAGCTGCCATCGCTGGTAAAGCGCTCGACGTAGGCGTAGCTAACCGGCAGTCGGCAATCGAAGATGTGCTATGGAGTCTGCTGAATTCGGCGGAGTTCGTGTTCAATCATTGATCCGGGCTTTTTGTGCACTTTCGCAAGAACTCATTCTTGCCCTCGTAATTTGGATGTCTTTACCCTCAACGAATGTCTCGTCTCACCCATAACTGCGCCGGCCACATGCGCCGCGATTTCCTGAAGCTCGGTCTCACCGCCGCTGGTGGTGGTCTTGGCTTCACCGATCTGCTGCGCGCACGGGCGATGGCGGCCACGGCTCCGCAGCCATCGCTGGCACGACCAGTGAACTGCATCTTGGTGTGGCTGGATGGCGGACCTTCGCACTACGAAATGTTTGATCCGAAGCCGGATGCACCGAGCGAGATTCGCGGTGAGTTCGGCACGATCCCGACGAGTGTTCCAGGCGTGCGTTTCAGTGAATGCGTGCCACACCTCGCCAAAGCGGCGGACAAGTTCACCGTGCTGCGCAGCGTGACGCACAAGGATCCGAACCACGGCGGTGGCAATCATTACATGATGACGGGTGCGCCGACGCCGGTGCCGGTGGGCTGCGGTGCCTTTGTGACCTTCCACCCTTCCTTCGGCAGCGTGGTGAGCTACAAGCGCGGCGTGCAGAATGGTCTGCCCGCTTACATGACGCTGCCAAGCATCACCCGCAGTGGCGGACCCAACTTTCTCGGAGCGGAACATGCACCGTTCGTCGCCGGTGGCGATCCGAACTCCAAAGGCTTCAAGGTGCGCGATGTGGTCCTGCCTTCCGACATTTCCGATGGCCGTGGTCTTGCCCGTCGTGAGTTGCGTCACTCGCTGGATCGCATGAAGCGACTCAACGATGCCGTGGCGGAAGATCCGGCGGTGAGTTTCGACACCTTCTACGGCCAGGCGGTCGATTTGATTGCCTCGAAGCCTGCGCAGGAGGCTTTTGACATCTCGCGTGAGGACGACAAGACGCGCGATCTTTATGGCCGCAACGATCTCGGCCAGCGCATGCTGCTGGCACGTCGTCTAGTCGAAGTGGGCGTGCCGTTTGTCACCGTGAACTACGGTGGCTGGGATCATCACCGTGAACTGTTCAAGACCTGCAAAGGCGAGTTCATGCAGAAGTTTGATCAAGGCATGGCCGGTCTGATCACCGACCTCGACCGCCGTGGCCTGCTGGAAAGCACGCTGGTCATCGGTCTCGGAGAATTTGGCCGCACGCCAAAGATTAACAAGGACGGCGGCCGCGATCACTGGCCGGGCGCAATGAACATCCTCTTCGCAGGCGCGGGAGTGCCACGCGGCGGCATCGTCGGTGCCACCGATCCCAAGGGCTACTACGCCAGCGAAAACATCTATTCGCCGGAGGACTTCGCCACCACGCTTTACACGAAGCTGGGCATTGATCCGCATCAAGTCCTGCACACCAACACCGGACGTCCCGTGCAGCTCATCAACGGCGGCAGACCCATTCGCGAGTTGTTTGCGTGATGTGTGCACGTGCGAGTTTGGTCACGCTGCTATTTGGGATTGCAGCCGTGCAAGCGGCTCCGCCGGGCTTTGAAAGCATCTTCCCGGCGGGTGGGCAGGTGGGCGGCAGAGTGGAGACCATGGTGGCCGGCAAGGGGCTGGAGAAGGACTCTCCGCTCGCTTGGTCGAACGATCCTAAAATCGTGCTGCTCGCCGGTGAGAAGCCAAAAAAATACTTCCTCAGCATCGCCAAGGACGCTCTGCCGGGGCCCTACCTCGTGCGGTTTTACACTGACGACGGTGCCACACCGCCGCGTATCATCGAAGTCGGTAAATTCGAGGAGCTGATCGAAAAAGAGCCGAATGATGATCCCGCTGCTGCCAAAGCAACCGAGGCGAAGATGAACGTGACGATCAACGGCGTGCTGGAGAAGGCGGGCGATGTCGATACGCATGCGATCCGTGTGCAGAAAGGCAAAAGGATCACGCTGGAGCTGCATGGCTACGCGCTCGGTTCACCGATGGACCCCGCGTTGCGTTTGTTAAATGAACGTGGCGTCGAAATCGCGGCAGGACATGACACGACCAACCTCGACCCACGTATCGACTACACGCACTTCGCTGATGGGAAATTGTTCGTGCAAATCTTTGCCTTCGCACATCCTCCCGCCGCCGATGTGGCACTGAAAGGCAGCGCCAATCATGTCTATCGCCTCACCGTCACCGATGAGCCAAAGAAATCGCCGCCGGCGAATGAACCAAAAACGATCACCGTTCCGACGACCATCACCGGCTGCATCACCAAGACCCGTGAAGAGGATGTTTTCAGCCTCACGGCGAAGAAGGGCGATGATTTGCAGGTCGCTGTTCGCGCCCAAGGCATCCGCAGCCCGCTGGATGCCACGCTGCGCATCGAAGACGCTGACGGCAAGTCACTGCAACAAGCGGACGATGGTGAAAAAGAAAACCTCGATCCCTCACTGCGCTGGAAGGCTCCCAAGGACGGTGAGTTCAAACTCAGCATCGCTGATCGCTTTCATCAAGGCAGCACCGATCATGTCTATGAGATTTCTGTGAAGCCTTTTGCTCCCTCACTCGCGGGGACACTCGACACCCATGCTTATCGTTTGGAAGCTGGCAAAACCGTCGAGGTGAAGCTCAGTGTGAAAGCGATCGGCACGTTCGCTGGCAAGATACAAGCACGCGCCACGCAACTGTCTGCCGGAGTCACCGCCGAGACCGTCGATGTACCGGTGAAAGGCGGCGATGTGAAACTTACGCTCAAAGCAGCGGCAGATGCAGCAGCCAGCCAGGCTCCGTTTGCGGTGGAGATCGTCACTAACGCTCCTGATACGGTGCAGACCGTGCTGGCCAGCTATGCGATCCCCTTCTCCGAGCCACGCGGCGATCTACTCATCATGTCCGACACGCATCCATGGCTCACGGTGCCCGCGAAGAAGCCGTAACAGCTCCCCAACCGCCGCCGCCGGGCGTTTCGAGGATCACGCGATCTCCAGCCTGCGCTTCAAACGTAGTGCAGCCAGCGAGCTTCGTGCTTTGACCATCACGCACGAGAGTTTGCTGGCCAGTTTGTCCTGGAGAGCCACCATGCAGGCCAAACGGAGCCTCCACGCGATGTTGGGTGAGCAAACTGACTGTAAGCGGCTTGATGAATTCAAATTCACGGATCACACCATCGCCGCCACGCCACTCTCCTGCCCCACCGGAACCACGTCGAATCGCAAACTGGCGTAAACGCACGGGATAACGCTGCTCGATGATCTCAGGATCGGTGATGGCGGTGTTAGTCATGTGCGTGTGCAAGGCATGCGCACCATCGTAGCCCTCGCCAGCGCCGGAACCGCCAGCAATCGTCTCGTAGTAGCCAAACTGGCCGCCGCCGAAGAGGAAGTTGTTCATCGTGCCCTGACTGCAGGCCTGGAGATCAAGCGCTTTGATGAGTGTGTCCACGAACCGCTGGCTGACTTCGACATTGCCACCGACGACCGCAGGATCATTGGCTGGGTCACCGGTGAAGATGGGATTGAGGAGAGAGATGGGCATGATCATCTCAACGGGTTCCAGCAAGCCTTCATTGAGCGGCAGATCTTCCTGAAGCATCAGACGCATGACATACAACACGGCGCTGCGCACAATCGCAGGCGTGGCATTGAGATTGCGCGGATGCACGCCGCTGGTGCCGGTGAAATCGAGAATGAGCTTTCCGGCGGCCTTGCGCATCGCAACGGCGATCTGTGAGCCGTCATCGAGTTTTTCCGTGGCGGAGATTGATTCAGGCATGCGCTCGATTTGAGCACGCATGACCTTGGCTGAGTGATCCAGAATGCTTTGCATCACGGCGGGCAACGAATCAGTCGCCAGCGCACGCAACCGCTCAACACCATGCAGGTTGGCTGCAAGCTGGGCATGCAGGTCGGCGAGGTTATCGGCCAGATTGCGCGTGGGATGAAGTGTGGAGGTCAACAGATCGCTGACTTCGTCGAAGCAGGATTTTCCGACGCGGATTAAATGTCGCGGGGCGATGACGACGCCCTCTTCGATCAAGCGCGTGGCATTGGCGGGCATCGAACCGGGCGTGATGCCGCCTATCTCAGCGTGATGGGCCCGATTGGCGATGTAACCGAGCAGCGTGCCGGTTTGATCATGCACGGGCGTGATGAGCGTGACATCCGGCAGGTGCGATCCACCAAACGCGGGATGATTCGTGATGATCGTGTCGCCCGGCTGCATTGGAATCGCAGCGATGACTTCACGCACGCACACGCCGAGGGCGCCGAGATGCACCGGGATGTGTGGCGCGCTGGAAAGCAGGCGGCCTTGTGGATCAAGCAGTGCACAGGAGAAATCGAGACGTTCGCGGATGTTGGTCGATATGGCGGTGCGGCACAACAACGCGCCCATGTCGCTGACGATGGCATGGAAGCGATGGCGGACGAGATCACGTTCGAGGGCACCGGAGCCGAGTTGTGGTGCGGGATAACGCAGCATGTGGCCGAAGCCTTCGATGTGATCGACCAGCCAGCCGGGTTCGACCACGATGGTGCTGAAGGCGTCTTGGATGAGGCCTGGGGATGGATTCAGGCGCGTTCTTTCGCCCCGTTGGGACGATGAGGGGTCTGGGGACCCCTCATCCTCCTTGATGATGACGCGGATGCTGACGAGTTCGATCTCGCGGTTCGCTGGCGGTGCGTAGCCGAACAAGCGCTGGTAGGACTCGCGATAGAGACTTGGAAGGTCGTTTGGATCAGTGAACTCGACTTGGATGGGGGTGTCCTGGCTTCGGAGACGGAGTTCAGCGATCTGCGTACGTTGTTCACGCTTCAGCGTGGATTTCGAAAGATCGTCAAACACGCTGAAGCGTGAACGACGTACTTCCTCCAAGCACTTGGCCAGCAGCAGACGAATCTCACGTTCAATGATCCTCTCCGGCACGGCCTCCTGCAAACCGACGGCGCTGAGGATGCCGGCGTGTTCGGGAACGAGAATGGTCTTTATTCCAAGTTGAGTCGCGACAGCGCAGGCATGCTGCGGCCCGGCACCACCAAACGCGAGCAGCGCGTGACTGGCGGGATCATAGCCTTCGCCGATGGAAATGCGGCGGATGGCGTCGGTCATGTGCTCGACAGCAAGACGGAGCAGAGCATGCAGCAAATCTTGCTCGCTGAGGCTGCCGTCGGTTTGTGCATGAAGCTCGCGCAGGCGTGCTTGCGCAGCGGCGAGATCGAGCGGGATCGGCGCACGCGCAGGATCGAAGCGGCCGAGCAGCAGATTGACATCAGTGATGGTCAGCGGGCCACCCTTGCCATAACAGGCAGGGCCTGGATTCGATCCGGCGCTCTGCGGACCCACAGCAAGGCCGTGATGTGTCCAGCGGCAGATGGAGCCGCCGCCTGCAGCGACGGTTTCGATGTCGATGCACGGCGCGAGCAACTTCATGCCTGCGACATCCTGTGAAAAACGATAGCCGGGTCGGGTGTCGATGCGCGCCACATCCGTGCTGGTGCCGCCCATGTCGAGCGTGATGATCTTGGTGATGCCGACGCGACGTGCAGCGTTCGCGGCACCGATGGCCCCACCAGCGGGACCACTGAGGAGCATGTCCTTCGGACGAATAGCGTCGGCAGTTTCGAGACCGCCAGCACTGGTCATGATGTGCATGTCGTCAGTCACGACACGGATGGCACTGAGAAATTGATGCACGGGTCCATGCAGATAGGCATCGGCCACGGTGCTTTGCGTGCGTGGCAGGAGCTTGGCAAAGGCGGCGGTTTGATGGGAGAGCGTGACGTGTTGAAAACCGGCAGCATGGAGAATTTCGCCCACGCGCAGCTCGTGCTGCGGATGCGCATGACCATGCAACAGCGAAACAGCGGCGGTGCTGATGCCCTTTGCGATGCAATCAAGCGCCGCAGCATGCACGGCGGCTTCGTCGAGCGCTTCAAGCACTGCGCCGCTGACAGAGACGCGTTCCAGCACTTCGCAAACGACTTCGTGGAAGATCGGACGGGGTTCATGCTTGAGCGCAAAGAGGTCACTGCGGCGCTGATCGCCAATTTGCAGTAGATCGCCGAAACCGCGAGTGATGAACAGTGCTACGCGGCTACCTTTTCGCTCCAGCAACGCATTCGTGGCGCGCGTGGTGGCGATGCGCAGGCTCAGCGGTGGGAATGCCTTTCCAGGTGGTGTGTGGGTGAGGATGCGAGCGCCGAGGACGGGAGCTTCTTCTCCAGTGGTCAGTTCGAGCAGCGTGCCGGGTTGCCAGGAGGGTGATTGATCGAGCGTGATCGTCGCGGTGGTGGAATCGAAGCTGGTGATGATGAAGAAATCATCATCACCCATGGCGCTGATTTGAAAGCCGATGAGAAAAGCGTTGGGCAGTGGCGGAAGCCCTGCCAGACGGACGCGCGCATCCGTCTTACTTTCAAAAACGGCCCTGAGATGGCCGGTGGCGAGGACTTTGCAGCGAGACTCGTTGCCCTGTGGGTCCAAGGCATGGCAATCCGTAAAGGTGCCGCCGGTATCGGCTGCAATGCGCCATTTCACGGCTGCTTGGGCTGGTCTTTCGGCGCGTTGAGATCCATGTCGGGCACCCAGCGCAATTCTTTGAAGGCATCGTAATACGGTTCGCAGGCCGGGCCTTTGAAGACGCCCACACCACGCTGCACCCATTCATTGGCCTTGGCGATATTGCCTGATTCAAAGGCCAGCGCGGACTTGCTGAAGTAGTAGGCAGGCGTGTCATCCATGAAGGTAAAGTTGTCGGCGATGATCTGCTCTGCCGCAGTGCGGTGGCCCAGCTTGAGTTCACACAGCGCGCGCTTGTAGTGAACCAGATGGCGGATGACCATCGGCAGCTTCGGGTACTCGGTTGTCAGCTTGGTGAAAGCTTGCAGCGCGGTGTCGAACTCGTGCTTCACGAAATAGTACTCGGCGAGGTTGAACTTGGGCAGCGGGCTTTGTGGCTCAAGTTCGGCGGCTTTTTGAAACTGTGGCAACGCGAGATCGAAATCGCGACGTCTAGGGGCCAGATAAATGTCCCCACGCAGGGCATAGATGTCGGCGATGTTGGGGGCGAGTTTCTCGGCCGCATCAAGTTTTGCGAGTGCATCGGTGTAGCGATGCTGGATGCGCATGTCGCGCGCCTCGGTGAGCAGCTTTCGCACTTCATCGGAAAACTTGGAAGGAGCGGCAGCGACGGGTGCTTGCGCGAGTACGGATGGAAGACCGAATGCCAGAAACAGGAGGGATTTGAGCGGGCTCATGGGTGGATGTTTAAACGTGATTTGGCGTCAGGCAAGGCGGGCGCGCATGTTAGTCTCGGCGCTGTCGCACAGGCTGCGGAGGATTTCGGGGCTGATCCCCTCGGCCCCAAGTGACAGAATCGTTTCACGGACCATGCCATCTGCGGAGACGACGCGCATTGGGCGCTCTTTAGCATATCTGGCGACGAGACGCTCGATAATCGTGTCCGCCGTGGTGCCTGGATCGGCGTAGATGATCTGGAGGCCGTCTTTCTCGCGCTCCTCGTTCGTTCCCTGCTTGGCACCGTCAAAAACGACAACGACCTGCATGCCGCTCATGTCCTGGAGATTGCGCAGGCGTTTCAACAGCTCGATGCGGGCGAGATGGCGGCGGGAAGCGATCCGGTGCTCTCGCAACAGCTCCGGCCACGCGTGGATGACGCTGTGGCCGTCGATGAGCAGGTACGTGAGAGGGGCGGGCATGTGTTGGGATTGTTCACCGCTCATGCCACGCAGTTCAAACCGGAATAGCCCGCGCTTTTTCGTAGGCCTCGTTGACGAGGCAGAGATCGCCGAGCGCGTCCTTGAGCGGGTCGATTTCCTTCGCACTGAAACCAAGGTGCAGATGCCTGCGCCAGCCTTCGGCGAATTCAAACTGGCCGGAAAGGCGGCCAACGGCACGCGAGGCCTCGTCCATGGTGATGAGGTAGGAGTCCATGCCCTGGCTGACGTCGAGCCAGTGTTTCTGGCTTACATGCGCGGCGAGTGACTCGCGTTTGCGGGCGTGAACGCTGCTCGTGTTCACATAAGCACCGGCCATGAGCCTCTGGCGCAAGGGATCGCACAAACCGTGCGGCATGGCGTGATAGACGGTCACGTCATGCGGGTAGGACGGAAGGTGCGGATCGGTCTGGAAGTTCGGGATGCAGTGTGCAAAGGCTGCCGTCACGGCGAGGCGTGATGCGGCCATGTGATCCTCCATGTAATCGGCAGGCGCATGCGTGAGCACGATGCTGGGCTGTGCCATGCGCACGACAGCGGCGACCTGGCGCAGGTATTTCACATCGTAAGTCAGCTCCAGATCGTCACTGATCGGCGGATAAAACGTGGCGCCGAGGATGCGCGCGGCTTCCCTGCCTTCTTCGAGGCGTATTTTCGTCGTCGTGGGGCCGTCCATCTGCACGGAGCCGCCATTACCCGTACACATATTCATGTAGTGGATGTCCCAGCCGCGTTCTTTGAGCAGCAGCATGGTTCCGGCGGCGACGAATTCGATGTCGTCAGGATGGGCGAAGAGGGCGAGGGCGGAGGGCATGGCTTTGTTCCCAGTTTTCTGTTCGCAGTTCTCTGTTCAACCGAGAACGGCGAACTGTGAACCGCGAACAGTCATTCACATCGCGAAGATCTTGTCCATGCGTTCGGTGAGTGTCTTGAGGCCGCCGGGGTTGATGCCGCCACGCTGCTCGCTGATGGCCCAACCAGTGTAGCCGGCGGCGTCGAGGGCTTTCATGATGGCGGGCCAGTTGTTGTCGCCTTCAGTGAGGTCGCAGTCGAAGCCTTTCCAGACACCTTCGTCCTTCATCTTCTTGGTGCTGTATTCTTTGACGTGGATGCGGTTGATGCGCTTGCCGAGCACTTTAATCCATTGCTCCGGCCAGCCGTAACGCAGCACGTTGCCGATATCGAAGTGCCAGCCGACAATGGGATCGCCAACTTCTTCGAGGTAACGCACCGCTTCGAGCGGGCTGAGGATGAAGTTGTTCCAGACGTTCTCGATGGAAATCTTCACGCCGAGTTCCTTCGCCAGCGGCACGGCTTTTTTGATTTCGGCAATCGAACGCTCCCAGGCGAGATCATACGGCACTTCTTCATTGCAGACGCCTGGGACGACGAGAATCGAGTCGGCACCGTAGGCTTTGGCATCGCGCAGGGTTTGCAGCACGCCTTGCAGACCTTCTGCGCGGATCTTTTCGTCGTTGTGCGTGAGCGTCTGCTTCCAGTGCGTGTGGCAGCACACGCTGGCGGCTTGAAGTCCCGATTTGCCCAAAGCATCGATCACTTCCTGCTGGTTCATGCCACCGGCAGGCTCCACCCCTTCATAGCCAGCGGTTTTGGCGGCGGTGTATTTCTCAATCAGCGTGCCTTTGATGCCCAGCGTGCCGCCCATGATGGCCTTGCGCAGCTTGCGGGCGGGTTTGGCGGCTTCTTGGGCGCTGATACTGCCCGAGGCGGCGAGAAGAGCGGTGGACGTGACGGATTGCAGGAAGTGGCGGCGTGAGGACATGGTGTGGATACGGAGGTGCCGGCGGTGAGCTGTCACGGAGCGGGTCAAGGAGTCGTCAAGAGGTCAAGATTGGCCTCAGCCGTTCTTCGCCAGCAGGGCCTTGGCAGCTTTCTCGATCTTTGGCAGCAGGTTGGCGGGAAGTTCGGTCAGCAGCGGCAGCACGGGACCAGTCTGGGCGACACCCGCGAGTTGGACAGCGTGGTGCAGCACCAAGATAGGACTGTGGGCGTTGCGCAGGTCTTCGAGGGCCACGAATTCTTCGCGGATGGCTTCAGCAGTGTCCCAGTCTTGCTTCAGAATGGCCTTCAGCAAGGCGGTGGAGCGCGAGGGGGCGATGCACACGCAACCCGCAGTAAAACCGGTGACGCCAAAATCGCGCAGATGGATGATGGAAGGCTGCTCACCGATGCCGCTGACGATGAGTTTGGTGTCCACCAGTTTGATGAGCTTCTTTAGATACGGATCCTTCATCGGGTCTGGCTCAACGATAGCGTATTTAATCCAGGAGATGAGACCGTCATTGACGAGTTCGGCGGCGAGTTCAGGCGTGATGTATGCGCCGTCCTTGATGTAGAGCACTGCCTTGATGCCGGACTTCTCCACGAAGTGGCGGATGGCTGTGGCGACACCGGCCGGTTTCGACGGGAACAGCGTTGGCAGCAGCATCGCGGTGGGAAAGGCGAACTCACTGAGGATCTTCGCCTGATCCATCGCGGTGCCATACATCGGCCCGACGGAGGGCACGATCCACATGTCTTCAGGCGAGATGTCCACGAGCATCTTCAGCAGCGTGTGGTATTCGCTGACGGCGATGTTGTAGAGATTGGCATTGCCGCCGTAAAGCAGCGTACGGATGCCACCCTTATACATGTGTTTGATCAGACGGCTGTTCTGCGACTTGGCCAGTGAAAGGTCCTTGTTCCGACACAGCGGCGGCACAGCGATGACGGAGGACTGGAGATCTTCAAAAGTGACGGGGGTGGTCTTCATGATCGGTCAAAGGAGCGCAGAGTATGCCTGCTGCAAAGGAAAACAGCCTTAGTTTCGGGAGGTGATTCAGAGGCTCTCGATATAGCTGATCAGATCGGCCATGTCGCCGACACTCATGCCGGTTTCCAGCCCCTCCGGCATCAGACTCTGCCCGGTGGAACTACTGCCTTTGATATCCGAACGTTGCAGCGTCTTTTCGATGCCGCCCATCATTCGGATCGTCATGCTGGAGGCCGTGTCGTTGGTGATGATGCCCGCCAGCGTCTGACCGTCCTTGGTGTTCACCGTGTAGGCGATGAACTGCGACGCCACCTCCTTGTGCGGCTCCAAAATCGCCGTCAGCAACGCCTCGCGGCCCTTCGTCTTCACCGTGATCAAATCCGGCCCCACCACCAGTCCCAGTGTCCCTGCCTTGTGACAGGCCACACAGCGGGTCATGTATTGGACCTGCCCCTTTTTGGCATCGCCTTTGGCTGCAATGGCGGGCTTGAACTTCGCCGTCACTTCCTCGCGCGATGGCGGAATGACTGATGCGAGCGCCAGCTTCGCCGCTGCGGCAACGTTGGCCGATTTGTGTTTGATCAAAGCCTGCACCTGTGATGCCGAAAACTCCTCCGGCTTGACCACCTTCGCCTCCAGCAGAGCCACCACACGATCTTCCCGCGCCAAAAGCGCTTCCAAAGCCGCTGATTTGGCCGTTGAGCCGTAATGCGGCCAGTTCGAAATCAACGCCGATGTCACCGCCGCAGAGCTGTTTTGCGCCAGGACACGAATCGCGGCTGTTTGGACCGCATTTGGTTGTTTTTCGCCAATGCAGGCGATTAGGGCATTGAGAGTATCTTTCAATGAACTCACACCGAGAAGCTCTATGGCATCGAGACGAACTTTCTCCTGGGCGCTTGAATCGGACGCCTTGCGAATGCTTTCTGCAAACAAAGCGGAGATGCGACCCTCGGTGTCTGCTTTTTCCAGGGTAGTTCCAGCACGCCTCAGCCCTTCCGCGAGCGCGGTGAGCACCATCGGACTGGGAAAGCGCCCAGATGTGAGGCTCACCAGTTTCTCCGCCATTCCCTTCTTATCGGCGGTGGCTTGCGCGGCTGCTGTTTTGACCAGCGCGGCAATCGCTCGGTCCGATCCCCAGCTTCCGGCGAAGAACGTCTCGAACATCGTCTGCAAAATACCTGGGGCAATTTCCGGCCGTGCGGACAAGACGGCGGATTCGAGCCAGAGATTGCCAGGATAGGCGCTGAGCAAATGAGCCATTTCATCGTATCGCGAGGGATGGGTTTTGTCGGACTCTTCAACCTTTGAGATGCCGCCCATGGCCATCACTGCCTGAAAGCGAACACGGGCGTCCGGGTCCTTGAAGCGCGGTTTCAGCAGCAAACAGGCTTGGGATGCCCGCTCATCGTTTTCAATGAATCGTTCCATCAAGCGAATGGCCCGCTCTCGCACGCCGGCATCTGCATCACCGATTCGCGCCGCCACGATGTCTGCATTCAATACTCCCAATCCTTCCAGCGCTCCTAGCGCATGAAGCTTCGCGAGCGCGTTGTCGCCGCTGAGCACCTTCTCCAGCAGCGGCACCGCCGATTTGTCCTGACGCTCAAAGAGCAAGCGCTGTGCGGTGTCGCGGTGCCAGCCGTTCGGATGGCTGAGGAGCTTCACAAGTTCTTCGGTGCTCGCTCCAGCGATGTTCCCCCTGCGCTCTTCGCCCTTCGCCCTTTGCCAGCCTTCAGGCACGATGCGGTAGATGCGGCCGCGGTCGTTGCCGTTGTTGAGGTCGATGTGCTTCTTGATCTCGTCGGGGATGCTCCACGGGTGCTCGATGACTTCGCGATACATGTCGCAGATGTGCAGGCAGCCATCGGGGGCGTTGGCGAAGTTGACCACGCGCACCCAGGTGTCTTTGGAGGCGGCGAATTCGAAGCCGTGCTCGTCGGCGGGACGTTCGCCGATCAAACTGATGCCGTCGGCGCTGGGTTTGATGATCTTGCGATGCACGAGCTGGCCACCGGCATCGCCGGTGAAGCTGTTGTTCACGAACTCGGGGCCGTAGGCATCGCCGCGATAGATGGTGGTGCCGGTGGCGCCGGTGAAGTAGCCGCTGACGCGACCGCCGCCTTCCACCATGCCTTTGACGACACCGGCGATGCGCCAGCGCGTGCGGATGATGCGCCAGGGCTCGTCCGGGCTGATGCGGAAGACTTCTGCTGCGCCGCCATCGGCTGCGATGCTCTGTCGTGCAGACGGCATCTGGTAGTAGGGATTGCGGTTGGCGTATTTGTCGTCGTAAACCCAGTATTGGAGGTGGTCGCTGTTCGAGCAGCCGAATTTGCGGCCGTAGTTGTCAAAGCTCATACCGTATTGCGCGCCACCGCCTTCGAGGCCGAACTCATGCGTGAGCGGATCAAACCAAAAATCCTTTCCCCCGAGCTCGATGCCATCCTGTAGGCCAGGCATTCTGCCTGACCCCTGTGTTGCGGGCATTTTGCCCGCCTTTGATTCATCAGGCAGGATGCCTGATGCACTTGTGGTAGGCGGGACGCCCACCCTACGCACCACACCGCGATTCCCACCACCGGCGAGAACGTGGATGCGATTGTCCTGGCCCCACATGAAGCTGTTCATCAAGCCCTGCACATTGAGCATTTTCAATCCGGTGCCGAAGCCGGTGAACACCTTCTCGCGCTTCTCGGCCTTGCCATCGCCATCCTTGTCTTCAAAGCGCCAGATGTCCGGCGTCGCGCCGACATATAGGCCGCCATTGGCCCAAACCAGCCCCGTGGGCCACGGCAAGTCATCGGCGAAGACCTGGCTGGTTTCGTAGTAGCCATCACCGTCCTTGTCCTGAAGCATTGATATGCGTCCAAGATGCGGCGTCACCTCGCGCATCTCGCTGTAGTCATTCATTTCGCACACAAACATGCGTCCGCGCTCATCGAAGCAGATCGCGATGGGGTCACGCACCTGCGGCTCATGCGCGGCGAGTTGCAGCTTGAAGCCCTTCTTCACCTGCCAGGTGCCGATGGCGTCCTTTGGCTCGACAGCGGGATAGCGTGGCAAATCCTTCGCCGCATCTACTGTCACGGCGTTCTTTGTTTCACCATAGGCCTTGGCGTAGGTCGTCTTCGTTTTGATCCCATCTGCCTGAGCGAGCAGCGATGAACCAAGGGTGAAGGGCAAAGAGAGCAGGCCTAGAACGAAGTGTTTCATGGCTGAATCATACGGAATTCAGGCTCCCCATGAACAGCCGAATGTTTCCCATCGTGGTATTCTTGTGACGGCAGAACGTATGTTGGGTGTGTGCTGCGGCAAAAAGATTTCGTAATGCTGTATCGTTCTCTTCACAGCACCGCCGGACGGTTTGGGCACGAAGAGCCTTGCGTCAGCGCTGGAAAGAAGGGCGGGCTAAAGCCACCCCCATCCTACTGCCTCACAGCACTGTTTCGTTCACCACCTCGTTGCGCTCATTGAGCAGCAGACGTTTCGGGATGATCGGGTGCTCGCTCTCGCCCCAGGCCATGATGGTGACTCGATGGCCGGTGTTGATGAGATGCGCGGCGGCACCGTTGATGACGATCTGGCCGGAACCACGCGGGCCGGGGATGACGTAGGTTTCGAGGCGCGCACCGTTGGTGATCGAGGTCACCAGCACTTTTTCGCCGTCCCAGAGGTCGGCCAGTTCCATGAGGTCAGTGGGAATGGTGATGCTGCCTTCGTAATTGATGTTGGCATCGGTGACGGCGGCGCGGTGGAGCTTGGATTTGAGTGAGGTTCGGAGCACGCGTCAGAGTGCGCCGATCATGCCGGGGGTCAAGTGATGGCTCAGTGGGATGAGTGTTTGATGGATCACCGAATGCGTGAATGATGCAGCAATGAGATACCGCGATCAACGACGCTCCGAATCCCCTGCCCCACGCCCGCACTTCACGCCACGCAAGAGCATGGGACAGAACTTCCTCCAGGATGAGGAGGTGGCGCGCTGGATCGCCGATCAGGTGCAGCCGGACGGCGCGGACTTCGTGGTCGAGATCGGCCCCGGCATGGGCGCTTTAACCAAACATCTCGTCGGCAGGCCGAAGCATCTCGTGCTCATCGAAAAGGACTCCCAGCTCGCGCCGGAGCTGCAAGGCCAGTTTGAAGGCCGCAGCGACGTGGAAGTCATCCACAACGACGCCACGCGCATCAACCTGCGCTCGTGGTTCAAGCACGGCCCGTTGCGCATCGTGGGAAATCTGCCGTATTCGGTCGGCAGCGAGATCTTGAAGCACTGGCTCACGCCGCCGTCGCCGGTGGGCTGCGCCGTGTTCATGCTGCAAAAGGAAGTGTGTGATCGTCTCGCCGCCACCTGCGAAGACGATGCCTACGGCGCACTCAGCCTGCTGGTGCAAAAGGATTGGAATGTCGAACTGCTGCGTGTGGTGCCGCCGGAGGTGTTTGTGCCGAAGCCGAGGGTCGATTCCGCTGTCATCCGCCTCACGCCGCGCGATCCGGCGACGCTGCCGGTGTTTGATCATGTGCTGTTCGACCGCCTCGTGCGCATGGGCTTCTCGCAACGGCGCAAACAGCTCAAGAATTTGCTCCCCGAAGCTCCCGGCGGCTGGGAAGCGCTAATCACAGCGCTCAACGTCTCCAACATGGTGCGTGCCGAGGCGCTTTCGCTCGCTCAATGGATTCACATCGCCCGCTGGTATGAGCAACGGCATGAAGCCGACGCGGGGCAGAAGGCCAGCGAGATGTTCGATGTCGTCAACGAGCGCAACGAAGTCACCGGCCAGCTCACGCGTGGCGAAGTGCATGCACGCAAGCTGCTGCACCGCGCTGTTCACATCTTCGTCATCAACAAACGCGGTCATATTTACCTCCAGCAGCGCTCACATCTCAAAGACGTGGCACCGTTGAAGTGGGACAGCAGCGCTGCCGGTCATCTCGATGCCGGTGGAAGCTACGCCAGCGCCGCCGTGCGTGAGTTGGGCGAGGAAATCGGCATCCATGTCGATGCCACCGAAGTCGCGGCAATAATTCCTGCTGGGGATAACACGGATCACGAATTCGTCGAACTGCATCTAGCAAGAAATGACGGCCCCATCCGCTGCCTGCCCGAAGAAATCGCCACAGGTGACTGGTTCAAACCCGAGGACATCACCGCGTGGGTCGAAGCGCGACCACAGGATTTCGCCAAGGGCTTTGTGACGTGCTGGAAAGTAGTCCAGAGCTTTAGCTCGACTCTGTTCTCTCCCATGCCTTCCAGAACGAGCTGAAGCTCTAAACTACTTTCGTCATGCCCTTCAGGCCATTCGATCCCAGCGAGCAAGTCCGCAACCATCGGCTGAAACTTCCGCACTGGCGGCAGTGGGGCACGACCTACTTTGTCACTTCCCGACTCGCCGATTCCATGCCCACGCATGTGCTGGACGATTGGCGTGCGCAACGAGACACCTGGCTGGCGGCACATGACATCACATCCGCACGACAGCTCGATCAGCTCTCGGAAGACCAACGGCATGCCTACACCGCGAATTCACCGCACGCTTCCATGAACTGCTGGATGCCGGGCATGGTGAATGCGTTCTGGCCAGTCCGATTCATGCCGCAGTGCTCGCCAGCAAGCTCGCGGCAGGACATAATCGTGATTATCATCTCGACGCCTGGGTCATCATGCCCAATCACTTTCACGCTCTCGTCGAACCACTGGAAGGAGCAGTGCTGGGTGACAGCGTCCAACGCTGGAAAGGCGGCAGCGCACGGGAGATCAACCTCGCCTGCGCTCGTTCTGGACAACTCTGGCAGCATGAGCCGTTCGATCACATCGTGCGCAGCGAAGCGCAGTTGAATCATTTTCGTCGTTACATCACGCTGAATCCTGAAAAGGCAGGTCTGGGCGATGGCTTTGTGCTCGGTGTTGGAAATGAGTCGGGACTCACCGCCAACGAGGTGCTCGAAAGGTTCGCACTGAAGCGCGGTGGAAAGTAGTCGAGAGCTTTAGCTCGTTCTGGAGGCTTGGGATGCTGCGGAGCTTCACCAGAACGAGCTAAAGCTCTGAACTACTTACCGCAGCGTGCGCGGAATGAACACCGCCTGCATGCCTGCTGCCTTCGCGGCTTCCAAACCGCTGTTTCCATCTTCCAGCACCAGACATTCGCCAGGAGGCACTCCCATCAGTTCGGCGGCGAGCAGGAACATGTCAGGCGCAGGCTTGCCGTGCTTCACGTTTTTGGGTGTGATGATCGTTTCGAACAGATGAATCAGCCCCGTGGCCTCCAAACAACCGCGCACGGTCGGCTCCTCGCTACCCGAAGCAACCGCCATCGGAAAACGGCCATAAAGTGACTTCGCGAACTCAGCCACGGGACCAACGGGCTGAACCTCTGGGATACGTTCACGAAAGATTTCCATCTTCTGCTCATCCACACTCACCGGATCGATGTTCGTGCCATGCTTCACGTTCAAGATCTTCACCACATCCTGCTCCTTGATGCCAGCATGCGCGTAAAACACCTCCTCGGTGAACTCAAACGGCGCATCATGTCGTTTTAGCGCCTCCACCCACGCGATGTAGTGCAGCGGCATCGAATCCACGAGCGTGCCGTCACAGTCGAAGATGTAGGCTTGAAAGGGATAATCGGGGATTTGGAGAGACATGAAGAAATCGTTGACGTGTTAGTTTGAAGCCCGGTTTACTGCACTGAGCACGGCTTTGATGGAGGCGAGTTCGATATTCGTATCAACACCAGCACCCCACACCGTTTTGCCAGCACCTGTTTTGATCTGGATGAAGGCCAGAGCGCTGGCTTCAGTGCCGGAGCTGAGGCTCTGCTCGCGGTAGGTAGCAACTTCGAACTTGGGCGCGCACGCGTCTTTGATGAGCGCATCGGCGAAGGCGGCGATGGGACCGTTGCCGGTGCCGGTGATGCCGCGTTCTTTGCCGTTGATGACCAAACTGCAGCGGCAGGTGAAGACGCCGTCCACACCGTCGGCGTGGAAATGGTGGAGTGCGTAAGGTGTTTCGCGCTGGATGTATTCATTCCAGAACATGTCCTTCAGCTCGGCACCGCTGACCTCACGGCCGAGTTTATCGACAATGTCGTTGGCGATGGGGCCAAACTCGCGTTGCATGTCCTTGGGCAGCTCGATGCCGAATTCGCTTTCGAGCAGATAAGCGACGCCACCTTTACCGCTTTGTGAGTTCACACGGATGACCTCGTGGTATTCGCGGCCGATGTCGTTCGGGTCGATGGTGAGGTAAGGCACGTCCCAGATGGTTTTGTGCTGCTCGTAACCGGCGAGGCCCTTTTTAATCGCATCCTGATGGCTGCCGCTGAAGGCGGTGAAGACGAGTTCGCCGCTGTAAGGATGACGTGGTGCCACAGTCATGCCGGTGGTGCGCTCATACATGCGGATGAGGCCGTTCATGTCGCTGAAGTCCAGTTCAGGCGCGATGCCGTGCATGTACAAATTCATGGCGACCTGGACGATGTCGAGATTGCCGGTGCGCTCGCCATTGCCGAACAGCGTGCCTTCGACGCGATCTGCACCTGCGAGCAAGCCAAGTTCCGTGGCAGCAGTACCGGTGCCGCGGTCGTTGTGCGTGTGCAGACTCACGATCAAACTGTCGCGGTTTTTGATGTTCGTGCAGATCCACTCGATCTGGTCGGCATAGACGTTTGGCATGCAGACCTCGACGGTGTCCGGCAGATTGAGGATCATCTTATTCTGCGGCGTGGGCTGCCACACGTCCATGACGGCTTCGCTGATCTCCTTCGCGAACTCGACCTCCGTGGCACTGAAGCTCTCGGGCGAGTATTGCAGCGTGACCTGCGTGCCACCGGCGGTGAGTCGGTGCAGGCGGTCTTTGATCATTTGCGCGCCTTTGATGGCGACCTGGATGATCTCATCCTTCGTTTTCCCAAACACATATTTCCGCTGCGCTGGTGAAGTCGAATTGTACATGTGGATGACGACCTTCTTCGCGCCGAGGAGCGATTCGACGGTTTTCTCGATCAAATCCTCACGCGCTTGGACCAAGCACTGGATTGTCACGTCGTCAGGAATGCGGTTTTCCTCGATGAGGCGGCGGTTGAAGGCGAACTCGGTGTTCGAGGCGGAGGGAAAGCCGACTTCGATCTCCTTGAAGCCGCATTTCACCAGCGCATCGAACATGTCGAGCTTCTGCGAGACATTCATCGGCACGGCGAGCGCCTGATTGCCATCGCGCAGATCAACGCTGCACCAGGTGGGCGCTTTGGCAATGGTTTGGGACGGCCAGCGTCGATTTGGTAACGTGACAGGGTCGAAGCGCAGGTATTTGGCAGACGGATTTTTTAACATGAGAAAACGAAGGTAACAAAGATGGGAAGGACCGGAAAGGTGCCTGAATGGAAAACTGCCGTGTCGTGACGGCAAGGATGGCATGACGAGGGAACGCGGGCCGCCTACCCTTGCGTAAGTCGCAGGGAAAGAAGAAGCAGAGCCGTGGCGGTGGTGTTCATGGACGGCGGAAGAAAGCAGAGAAGGCCCGGAGGTCAAGGCTGCGCGTCAAGGTGGTCAAGAAGGTGGCTGATGGATCGGCTCCACCGTGACTTCATCTGGATTTCACATAAAAGAGGATGACTCACGAAGGTCCGTGCCGCTAGACTGACGCGCATGAATGGCATTTTGGTCTTTTTGAAACGTCTCCTGCTCACCGCTGGAATGATCCTGCCTTTGAACTCGCTGCTGATGGAGTTCACCACGCGGTCCTGTGCCTCGACACTCTGCGACCCCATCCCAACCTGGACGCATGTGCTGCTGGTGCTGCTGATGCCAATGGCCATTTTTGCACCATGGATGGCCCGACGAAAGCCTGGAACGTTCTGGGAACCTGCAGGAGCCTTTCTGCATGGCGCGGGTTTGTTTTCCGTGATCCTTTATGTGCTGGCGATGGGACCGATGAACCTCGCCGGGCTGATCATTCTACCGTTCACGCCATTGTTTCTCTTCAGCGGGTTTCAGGGCTTTTTGATGCTTCCTCTGGTTTTGGCCGCCTTGGGGCCATTGGCGGCACTGGTGGCGTGGATCATGACCTTTGTGATCGCACGGCGGCAACCGCAGGGTAAAAAATATGCGTCGTTGTGGCGTGGTGGACTAGTAGCAGGACTGCTGGCAGTCGCCGCAGCGGAATCACGGATGGTCAGCGTGCATAGCGACATCCAGAACGCACTAAATGCGGTGCAAGGCCAGGAGGGCGATGCCGCCAAGGAACTGCCCAAACTGCGCACAGCGTGGCGGCAGGAGTTTTTACTGCGCTTGTGCTACACCGGCGGCGGCGCAGGGAATTTCGGGCCGCTGGGGCATCTGTTTGATCGCGGCTTAATCGGACAGGGACTCAGTGGGCTCGGCAATAACTCCATCCGCACTACCTCCTTCGACCGCGAAGCGCTGAGAGCACTCTACTTCCGTGTCACCGGCTCACCTTTCAGTGATGTGCCGCCTCCCAGCGGTGTGTTGAGGATGCGTGAAGGTTTCCGCATGGTGGAGGATGAGCGCTTTGAAACCTTCGCGTGGGACGAAGATCGCGGCAATTCCGAAGTTGGGGCACGTATCCGCGGATTGACGATGCAGTCTTCGCGCATGGACTGGCATGTGGATGCGGATTCCGCACTGGCGCATGGCGAGTGGACGCTGGAATTTCACAACAAGCACCGCAATGCACAAGAAGCCCGCTGCCAGATGCTGCTGCCGCCAGGAGCGTGTGTCTCGCGGCTGACGCTGTGGATCAATGGCGAACCGCGTGAGGCGGCCTTTGGTGCGCGCTCACAGGTCACAGAAGCCTATCGTCAAACCGTGGTGGTAGATCGACGTGATCCCGTGCTGGTGAACATGGCCGGACCTGACCGCGTGCTGACACAATGCTTTCCCGTGCCACCAAACGGCATCATGAAGATCCGTCTCGGCATCACCGCTCCACTCGACGCACAGGCTCCGGCAGCGTTGTTCATACCTTTGATCGTCGAACGAAACTTTAGCATCCCAGCCGCCACGCGGCATGCCGTTTGGGTGCAGTCCCCGCAGCCGCTGGAAGTCTCTGGCACGTGGAAAGATGCGGCCGCCACGCAAAATGGCGCATGGACGTGGCAGGCGGAAGTGCCCCAGTTCGAACTGGCGAAACTAAACTTCGGTGTGAAACAAGCACCGCTGCCCAAGGTGTGGACGACGGATAAACTCGCTGGCAGCGAACCACCCATCGTCGTCCTTGAGCGCTCTCCCGCACCCCAAACCTCCGAAGCTGCCAAGCGGCCCTTATTTGTCATCGTGGATGCCTCCGCAGGCCTGCGTAGCCATGCAGCCACGATTCGCGGAGCACTACAAAAACTGGCCGCACAAACTCCATTGACGATTTGGGCCAGTACAGACGGCGAGGCCGTCGAAGTCCCCGTAGCGGAGATCGAGAACCGACTTCAAAGCGCGAATTTTGCCGGCGGTCGCGATGCCGTGCCCGCTTTCAAAGCCGCACTGCAACGCCTGCGCAACTCCCCTGCCCCGGCCACGATCATCTGGCTCCACGGCCCGCAGCCATCAGAACTCAGCCGCAAAGAAGTCATCAAGCAATTGCTGGAGCGCGGCAGCACACCGCCTCAGATTCATGCGCTTGAGTTGGAACATGGCCGCAACAAACTCTTGGAGGAACTCTACGACTCGGCACCGATCTTCGGCGGTCTGCGATGGAGTGGTGGTGGCGTGAATGAACTGGCCGCTACAATGCAAAGCATCCGCAACGGACCGGCAACGGTCACCCGCGTCTCACGCGCAGCCACGCCTCCTGCGGACGGCAAGGAAGTGTGGGATCAACTGGCACGTCATGCCGTGTTTCGCGAAGTGATGGCCGTTTTCCAAGGGCGCGACCGTGTTCCTGAAGACCAGGCCAAACGGGCCGCGCAACATCAACTGGTGACGCCCTACTCGGGTGCCGTCGTGCTCGAAAACCAGCAACAATACGACCGCGCTGGCCTCAAACCCGTGGATGCCAGCAGCACCCCGCAAATTCCCACCAACGCCGCGCCAGAGCCGTCGAGCTTGCTTCTATTAGTGCTCGGGCTGCTGATGCTGAACCGGCGTCGGCGCTAAAGCGGTGACCGCGCCTCTAGGAACTCAAGGCAGTCAAGAAGGTGCGGGATCACTCCTTGACCACTCCTTGACTCTCTTGACTACTCCTTGACCCAACTCATGACGAAATTCCGCCCCTGCATTGATCTCCACGACGGCTGCGTGAAGCAGATCGTTGGCTCGTCACTGCGCGATGATGGCAGCGGCTTGAAGACGAACTTTGTGAGTGATCGCGATGCAGCATGGTATGGCGAGCTTTACCGGCGCGACGGCTTGACCGGTGGACACGTCATTCTGCTCGGCAAAGGCAACGAGGATGCCGCAAAGTCAGCGACAAAGGCCTTTCCGGGTGGTTTGCAGGTCGGAGGCGGCATTCGGCCCTGCAATGCGGCGGAATACCTCGAGGCTGAAGCCAGTCATGTGATCGTGACGAGTTATCTCTTCGAAACCGACGGCACCTTTAGCGAAACGCGGCTCGAAAAGATGGTCTCAGCCGCTGGGCGGGAAAAACTGGTCATCGACCTGAGTTGCAAGGCCACGGCGAAAGGCTGGACGGTGGCGATGAATCGCTGGCAGACGCTCACAACACTGGAAGTGACACCGGAGTCACTGAAATGGCTCGCCGGCCATTGCGCAGAGTTTTTGATCCATGCTGTCGATGTCGAAGGCAAGTGCGAAGGCATCGACGAAGCACTGGTGCGCTTCCTTGGCGAGCATTCACCGATTCCGATGACCTATGCGGGCGGGATTCGGCATCTGGATGATTTGAAACGCATCGACGAACTCAGCCATGGCCGTGTCGATGGCACGGTGGGCAGCGCCTTGGATCTATTTGGCGGCACTGGAGCCAAATATGACGAATTGGTGGCCTGGAACCGCCGCACTTGCACGGTGAAGTGAATTTCGCGCTCATCCCATCACCAGAACCCTCTATGAAAGGCATCGAAACCAAGAAAGCATTATCACCCACTCAGCGGGAAGAGCTGCTCAGCGCATTGAGGGCCCGCTTTGAGAAACACATGAACCGCCATCCAGGACTTGTGTGGTCCAAACTGCACACCAATCTGGAAGCAAACCCCGAGAAACTGTGGTCACTGCATGAAATGGAAAAAACGGGCGGTGAACCGGATGTGGTGGGTCATGACAAGAAGACGGGCGAATACCTTTTCGTCGATTGTTCACCCGAAAGCCCCAAAGGCCGAGTCGCTGTTTGCTATGACCGCGAAGGATTGGATTCGAGAAAAGAACACAAGCCCAAAACGAGCGCCATGGAGATGGCCGCAGCCATGGGCATTGAGCTTTTGACAGAAGACCAGTATCGCGATCTGCAGAAGCTCGGAGCGTTTGATTTGAAGACCTCAAGCTGGGTCAAGACACCCGCGGACATCCGAAAACTCGGTGGCGCTCTCTTCGGTGATCGCCGCTTCGGCCATGTCTTCATCTACCACAACAGTGCTCAGTCCTATTATAGTGCCAGGGCGTTTCGTGGCTCCTTGAGGG
Organism: Verrucomicrobiales bacterium; assembly: GCA_043770175.1. Classification (GTDB taxonomy): domain Bacteria; phylum Verrucomicrobiota; class Verrucomicrobiia; order Verrucomicrobiales; family Verrucomicrobiaceae; genus Prosthecobacter. The sequence continues at coordinate 27,329 of JAYVIO010000233.1, forward strand.
TCTAAACATGCCGAAAGCAGAACGCAGAAGCCCCTGTATCCTATTTCACCGCTTCGGCCAGGACTACACACGCGTATTGCTGGAGCTCTTCGCGAACTATCGGACACTCACTGAACTCGGCGTGAAGATGGAATTCACCGTGGCCGTGAAAGAGAGACGCGACAATCCGGCGGAGCGCGACGCGCTGCTCAAGCGCAGCTATGAACGCGGCGAGCAACGTGAGCAGATGCTCCTCGCCCATCGCGATTGGGCCGGACCCGACGAAGGCATGTATGCCTTCACCAATGAAATCAACACCCGGCAGTGGCACGCTGCAGTGAAGAAGGCGCTCGGCATCGACAAGCCGTCTGCGCTGACGAAGCAGACTTTGGGTGGCCACTAGCCGGGGTAAGGAGGCTGGTTGCACGAATTGAAATGAACTGAAGCACACCGAGTCCCTCTTTGCCCTCCTGCTACCATCCTCACCGGCTTTCGTTGTCCTTCTTTGTGCGCTCCTGCTCGCCTCAGTTTATGTGGACCAACGTCGGCCTGGACAGCAAGGTTACTGATCCATTCTACATAGCGAAAGCCCAAACATCGAGCACTTCATGTGAATTTGTCTCTCTTCTGACATAGTCTGCAATGCCAGACGTGATTAGGCGTTCTCGGTTCTTCCTCTCCCATCTCGATGAACCGGACCTTTCCCCTGCTCTTTTCGTTTTTGCTGGCTCCTTTTCCTCTTCTTCTTTCTGCCGAAAGCGATGCCGCACTGCAACCGGCGCATGTCATCGTCTCGCCGTGGCATCAGCACATTCCGCAGACGAAGCGGCAGGGCGTCGCAGGCATCGAGCGCACGGCTAAGGGGCGGCTGTGGGCGGTGTATGGCCGCGATGTGGAGAGTACGCGCAATTTTCAGGTGCTCAAGTGCAGCGATGATGACGGCAAAAAGTGGTCGGAAGTGAAGCTCATGATTCTGCCGCGCACAGGCACGCGAGCGATGTCGGCGAACGTGTGGATCGATCCGCTCGGGCGGCTGTGGGTGTTTTGGGGGCAGAGCGTGGGCCAGGCGGATGGCCGCTTCGGCGTGTGGGCGGTCATGACCAATGAACCGGACGCTGCCGAGCCAAAGTGGTCCGCGCCGCGTCGCATCGGTGACGGCATCATGCTCAACAAACCCACCGTGCTGGTGAACGGCGACTGGCTGCTCACTTCCTCGGTGTGGAAGGCGGACAACAGCATCAAGGTGTATGCCAGCACCGACAAGGGCGCGACCTTCACGCTTCGCGGAACCGCAAACATCGAAGCCGCCGCCTCACGCGGCCCGGACGAACCGATGATCGTGGAGCGCAAGGACGGCACGCTCTGGATGATGGTGCGCTGTCACGGACTCGCGGAGACGCTCTCGAACGACCAAGGCAAGACGTGGACCCCGGTGCAAAAGATCGCGATGCAGCATCCCACCTCGCGGTTCTTCCTGCGGCGTTTGCAGTCGGGTGCGTTGCTGCTCGTGAAGCACGGCGGATTGAGTGAGAAGGTGAAACGCGAAAAGCTGACGGCCTTCGTATCCGACGACGACGGTATGACGTGGCAGGGCGGACTCATGATCGACGAGCGCGACGACGTGACCTATCCCGACGGCGTGCAGGCCGCCGACGGCACGATCCACATCATTTACGACCACGAGCGCACTCCACTTGGCGAAGTGCTGATGGCGACATTTCGCGAAGAGGACGTCCGTGCCGGGAAACAAGTCACCGACAAAGTGCGCCTGCGCGAATTGATCAGCCGCCTGCCTGAAACCAAACTCTGAGTTCACCATGAAACACACGTTTACATTCATATCCGCCTTTCTGCTGACAATCGCGTCCCCCGTCCTTTCCGCCGCAGAAACATTGCTCATCGAAAACGGCCAGCCGCGCGCGGAGATCGTCGTGGCGGAAAAGCGGCCGCGCATGGTGACGCTGGCGGCGGTGGAGTTGCGGCATTTTGTGGAAAAGATGAGCGGCGCGCGGCTGCCGATCGTGACGAAGCCCACGGCGGGAGCGCGGGTGAAGATTCACATCGGCGAGAGCACGGCGACGCAGCAACTCGGCGTCACGAGCGAAGGGCTGCGCGATGGGGCTTACCAGATTGTTTCCGGCACGGACTGGCTAGTCTTGATCGGGAAGGATGTGGATTTTGATGTCTCGAAACTGCCCTGGCCGATGAAGCGCAACGATGCGCCGCGCGCGACGGCGGAGTGGGAGAAGATGACCAAGGGCAAGACCGATGCGGCTTGGGGATTTCCGTTTGCGTCCGGCTTTAAGGGCTATTGGAAGCCGGGTGATTTCGATGCCGTGATGGCGGGAAAATATGGGGACGATTTTGCGGCACTGTGGAAAGCATCGGAGGGTGGGCGGCCCGGCTTTTGGAATCAGGATGAGAGCGGTTCGCTCAATGCGGTGTATGGCTTGCTGCGCGGGCTCGGCGTGCGGTGGTTCATGGCGGGTGAATTGGGCGAGGTCGTGCCGCAGAAGGCGACGGTCTCCGTCGGTGCGCTCAATAAAACGGTGAAGCCCGATTTTCCGCTCCGCGCCTTCCTTTGGAATAACTACGCGAGCTTTGGTTTCGATGATGTCATCTGGGCGCGGCGTCTCGGCATGAACTCGGGCCAGGAGCAGCTCGGGCCATTGCGCGGGCCTCACGGGCTTGTGAACGTTTATGGCCACGAGTCGATGCAGAAGGCGCACCCGGAGTATTTTGCGCTGCTCGGTGGAAAGCGCGACACGGACAAACGCGCGAGTGGCAAGGACGGCACGTCGTGTTTCACCTCGGAAGGACTGATCACCGAAACGGCGCACTACATCTGTTTTCTTTACGACACCTTCGGCCTTCCCAGTGTCGATATCTGGCCGGTGGACGGACTGCAACTGTGCGGCTGCGATGGATGCAAGGGCAAGTCGGCGTCGGAACTGGTCTGGGGCTTTGCCGACCATGTGGCGCGCGATGTTTACAAGACGCATCCGACCAAACGCATCACCTGCGGTGCCTACACGAGCTACATTGATGCGCCGGATACGATCGCGAAGTTCAGCCCGAATCTGGCCGTGTGGATCGCAAATTCCGGCCGTCCGCTGATGGAGGACCCCGAGCATTGGGCGAGTTATTGGAACCGCGTGCAGAAATGGCAGAGCAAAATTGCACCGGGAAACATCCTGCGGCTCGAGAACAACCGCTATCACATCTGGGGGCAGGACGCGCCGATCGCGTATCCCGTGCTGCACCCGCGCGCCACCGCGAGGGATCTCAAGGCGCTCAAGGGCGTCTCGCTCGGCGACTTCGGCGAACAGAGCCAGGCGGACGGCAAATGGCGCGCGCCAGGGCTGGAGCACATCACGCTCTATGTGCAGTCGCGCTTCCTCTGGGACGCCAGCCAGGACATTGACGCGGTGCTTGATGAATATTGCGCGCTCTACTACGGCCCCGCCGCCAAGGCGATGAAGGAGGCCATCACCTTCGCCGAGCAAAATCTCGCCTACAAAGACCAAAGCCGCGGCCGTGGCAAGGGCAGCCCCGCGAACGTCCCGCTGGCGACGAACCTACGCTTCCGCGAACTGCTCGACCAGGCCCGCCAAACCGCCGGCGACACCGTTTACGGCAAACGCATTGCGATGATCATCTCGGAACTCCAGCCGAAGGCCGAACTCATCGCGATGAAGCGCGAAAAAGAGGAGGCCCTGTCCCAGGCCCGCGCCAAAGCGCCCGTCGCCGTCGCGATCAACGGAGCCGATCTATCAAAGGCCACGGCTCATGCGCTCAAGGACAACATGATGCCGAACGATGATCCGAAGGCCGAAACCACCTTCCGCGTCGGATGGGACAACAATGCAGTCCTGTTCGACATCGTCTGCAAGGAACCGGAGATGAAAAAACTCAACGCGAGCAGCGACATCTTCAGCGGGGACAACGTCATCATCCTGCTCGAAACGCCGCTGCACTCGCCCTACTACTACCTCGAGGTCAATCCCGACGGCGCGATTTCGCAGGGCAACCCGGGCAGGAACTGGCAATCGCTCGCTGAAGTGAAAACCGAGCGCGGTGCAGATTTCTGGCGAATCCGCGTCCGCATCCCGGTCGTCGGCGAAGTCGAAGCCAATTCAGATCCGCGCCATCGCGTGGCGGGTACGAAGCCGACCGCACAAGCACCGTGGTATTTCAACGTGGGACGCCAACGCGCCCTTGATTTCAAGAAACCCGAGCTGCAAGCGTTCTCTCCCACAAGGGCCGGCTGGCATGTGCCGGAGAAGTTTGGGAAACTCGAAATCAAATGAAGCCAGCCTACGATGCAACGGCTGGCAGGACGAAATCCGACGCATCAGGAGCAACGCAATGAAACACACTTTCACACTCATCACCGCACTGCTCGCTCCACTGGCCACGCTGCTCGCCGCCGCAGTGCCGCAGTCACCCCTGCAAGTCTGGGCCGACTACGATCCGAACAAAGGCGACTTCAAAGAGGAGATCATCTCGGAGGAAACCAAGGACGGGATCACGCATCGCGAGTTTTACATCAGCGCTTATGTGCTGGGGGAGGATGTTCGGGTTTACTGCACCTACAGTGTGAAGGCAGGCGTCACGAAGGCACCTGGGCTGCTGAATGTGCGCGGGTGGATGAGTTTCCCCGGCACCCAATTGCCGTATGTGAAGGAGGGCTGGGCTTGTCTGTCGTTCGATTACTGCGGCAAGACGGGCGACCGGAAGCACTACACGAAGTATTTGGACCGCTTCAGTTACGCCAATCACGATCGTGCGTCGGGCGGTGTGGTTCACGACAAGACGCTGGATGGGAAATCCATCACCGATCCGCGACAGTCAGCGGACTATGTTTGGATCGCCATCGCGCGGCGGGCGCTGAGTTATCTGGAGCAGCAGAAGGAGGTGGATAAGACGCGGTTGGGGGCGATTGGCTATTCGTATGGCGGCACGCTCATGTGGGCGCTGGGGACGGACCCGCGGCTCAAGGCCATCGTTCCGCACTTTGGCATCGGCTGGATCGAGTATTGGCGGAACAACGCGGTGTGGATGTATAAGGTCCCTTACGTCGAGCCGCCGAAGACTCCGGGCGAGGA
>JAYVIO010000234.1:0-11486 GCA_043770175.1 Verrucomicrobiales bacterium
GCTCCCATGCTGCGCGCGTAGGCCGTCGATCCCGCCGCAGTGGCCACGAGTGCCCCATCGCTCACCAGCTTGGGGATGCGCTTCACATGGTTCACCGAAATTTCCAGCCACGCGCTCTGGCTCGTCGCCCGTTCCAGCCAGGCGTCATTGAAACCGTAGGCCGTCCGCGTGCTGCCGTGCTCATCCTCGCATTCGAGATAAAGCATCGGCAACTGCCGGAAGATCACATCATTCGGCGGAAACGCCCCGATGACTTGCTCAGGCGCATTCATTAAAAAGCCGAGATGGCCCGCATTGATGCCAAAAAACGGCAGTCGCGCGCGCCAGTGCTCGCGGATGCTGCGCAGCATCGCCCCATCGCCGCCCACCACACTGATGAAATCCGCAGCGCCAGCAGCCACATGGTGCTGCCTCAGCGGTGCGCTCAAGTCACGCGCCTTGGGATTCGCCGCATCGGCTTGCAGAAAAAACTTCGCGTCTTCCAGCGTGCCACGCGCCCAATTGCCCGGAATCGGCGCACGGTAGAGGCCGTACCGCTCCATGTATGCGTCCGCTCTCTGCGGCACCAGGGCGCTGACATTTTTACCCTGGTTCAAGCCTTCACGTATCACCGTGCTGGCCCCTTCGACGAGCAGGTCTGCCACACGCGTATGCGGTGGCAGATCATGCGAATCGAATGCATAGCCAGGTCGTTTCAGCACCACAAAGTTCGCTTTTAGCCAGAGCTCGGCGCCTCGTTCCCATGTGCGCTGGATCAACGACTCCCCCCGCGCACCACCCGCGATCAAATCCGCTCCCACCACATGCCAGACTTCGCCCTGTGATTCGAATCGAGTCTGCAGTTCGTGATTCCGCGTAAAAATTTCCTGCTCGAAATCACTGAGATCGACCACGACGCGCGCCAGACCGCCGAACACAATGTCCGCCAGCGCGGCACGATACACCGGTGGCACGCTGCCAGTCACCGGTTTGTCGGGGCGCGGACCGCATGGAATCACCCGCACCTCATCAAACATCCCCGCCAGGCACGTGGCGATGGCCGCGTGATGATTCCCCGGCGGATTGAAACTGCCTCCAAAAATGGCGATGCTTTTCGGCATGCCACACCGTGCCAGTGGTCGAAACGAGTGCAAGCAGTCCGGCAGGCAAAGCGGTTCCTGTTCGCAGCTAAAACAGGATGCCATTTCATCGCCCCTCGCTATGCTGCGCCAACATGAAACTTCTTTTCTCCCTGCTTGCTCTCGCCACCGCTCCGCTGCTCAACGCGGAGATCACGCTCGCGCCGTGGTCCTACACGGAGACAGACCTTTTCCCCAGCGCCATCATTTCCACGGCGACCGTTGATTGGAACGGTGACGAGGAAAGCGCCGAGGACAAAAAAACCGAAGACGACCCCAAGTTGAAGAAAAAAGACATCCCGATCTATGGTGATGAGAATGGCTGGCTCGCGGTGGATTTGATCGGTTTGCCAAAGGGCGCCCAGGTCGTGGTGGAAATCAGTGTCGATGGCTTCCTGAAGCCCTCGAAATGGAAAGGCAAAATCACCAAAGTCACCAGAGAAGGTGAAGCACGCATCTTTCCGAAGGCGGTCTGGGATTACGATGCCCTGCTGAAGGTGCGCCAGCAACGTCCGGTGAACGTCACCTTCAAGGTCACCGTCAACGGCGAGGAACTTCCCGAGGAAACCGATACCTATCTCATGAAATCCCTCAATGACTGCCCGTTCTATGTGCTCTGGGATGAGGAGGGCGAGGACTTCGATGATTTTTCGTGGATCTTCGCCGCCTATGTGAATGAAAACCATCCCTGGGTGGACGGCATCCTCAAGGAAGCGCTCGAAAGCGGGCTTGTGTCGGCTTTCACCGGCTATCAGTCCGAAGACCCGAAGGAAGTGATGATGCAGGTGTTTGCCATTTGGAACGTGCTGCAACGCCGTGGCATCAAATACAGTGACGTCTCCTCCACCACGCCCAGCAAGTTCGTCGTCAGCCAGACCGTGCGTTTTTTGGACGATTCGATCGAAGCCACCCAGGCAAACTGCGTGGACGGCACCGTGCTGATGGCTTCCATCCTGCAGAAAATCGGCATCAACTCCTATCTTGTCATGGTTCCCGGCCATTGCTTCCTGGCATTTGACGTGGGTGAAGAGGAAGAGGCCAAACGCATCGGTCTCGAAACCACCATGCTTGGCGAAAATGAACTCAATCCAGTGAAGGACATCCCCAACCTCTCGCAAAAAGCCAAGTTGAAGGAGTTTCAGGCTTCCTACAAAACCTTCAGCAACGCCGTAAAAACTGGCAATGCAGCGCTTAAAGAACATGCAGAGGAATTTGAGAGCGAGGAAGACCCCAACATCCAGCTCATCTCTGTTTCCGACGCTCGCGAACTGGGCATCATGCCCATCGCATCAAACCGCGAAAAGAAGTAACCGTCTGCTCTCACAGACACCCCGTTCTGGTTGCGCCGTAGGTTTGGAGCAGACATGAAAAAGCGCATGGCCCGGAGACCATGCGCTTCAAATCATTGCTTCAGCAGGAAGCTTGAGGCGGCTTAGCAGCAGCAGCCTTCGCAGCATTCGGCGATGCCGTCGTCTTCTTCATCTTCCTCTTCATCTTCCTCTTCCTCTTCTTCGCACTCTTCTTCGTCTTCCTCTTCATCTTCGAGGCCGTCGCCGTCGTCGTCGCCGTCTTCTTCGTCAGACACGCCGTCATTGTCGTCGTCGGTGTCTTCCGCATCCGGTTCGCCGTCGCCGTCTTCATCACAGTCGCTGTCTTCCACTTCTTCAAAGAGGCTGTCGCTCTCTTCTTCATCCACCTCGATCTCCTCTTCCAGCTCCGCTTCGTCCTCGGCGTCTTCCTCGGTGGCGGATTCTTCCTCATAGGACACCAGCGTTTCTTCGTACTGGGTCTCTTCCGTTTCCGTGATGCTCTCCGTGACGGAGATCTCCTCGTAGTAGCTCTCGTAGTTCTCGATGCTCACCTCGTAGTAGTTCCACGACTCGTAGTAGCTCCAGGCGTCCGCGTAGAAGAGAGTGTTCATCGCGCTCGAGTCAGAATCGAGCACCTTCCACACCAAGTAGTAGTCAGGATAATACGCCTTGATGATGTTCGAATAGGCGGCCAGCGCGTTCTGCAGGCGGTTCCACTGATACTGATACTTCGCGTAGGCCAGACGACCGTCGCCTTCCACCGCAGCCAGTTGCTCCACCAAGTTCACCAGATCCAGGATCATGCGCTCCTGATAAGATTTTGGCTTCGCCTTCTCGGCCACTTTCTCCAGTTTGCCCAACAACGACTCAAGCTGCGTGCCGGATTTTTCGATCAGCGCGATCTCCGCGTCCGTCAGCTTGCCCTTCTTGCCGCCGCCCTTTTTGAAACTGGCCACCGAGGGGCCAAAGTGATTCATATACAGGTCATACGAGGCGGACAGCGAAACCACGCCACGTCCCACCGTCGATTTTGGGTGCGCTCCGCGGATCATGCCCCAGGTGGCGGCAAGCTCCGTGATGCCCTGACCGGCGATGTCCAGGCCCTTGAGCATGTCCGGACTCTTCTTCTGGATGCCTGCATCCATGAGATCAATGCCTTCGATGATCGTCTTCAGGGAGGACCAAAACGGCACCGCCTGCTTCGACTTTGGACTGATGTCCTTGGCGTTTTTGACGATGTAGATGACAGACGTTTTCATGTCCTCCACCAGCGAGGCAGCTGTGGGCGGAGCACCTTTCTTGTTGTGCGCTTTGGAGGGAGCTTTCTTGTCCTTGGCGTGCAAGCTCATCCCGGGAACTCCGAGAAGGCTAAGACTGGCCGCAAAGGCAATTGTTCTGAGTAACAGGAGTCGAGTTTTCATAGGGGGTGTCTGCTTTCACCGGTAGGTGTTAGGCAGGCCATGCTTGTAGCAGAAACCACGAACAACTGTCACACCTTTTTTTGCCAAAGTGTCAGTTCACTGAAAGAATCACGGCTTTTTCATGGCTCGAACATGCTTGAGGGCTGCTTCCTGCATGAATTTGGCGGCCGCAGGTGTGCTGGTGTGACCGGAGAGAACATCCGTATGGATTGTTTTCGGCATGTTGAGTGCGTTGTAGGCCGCGTAAACACCCGTGGGCGGGCAGGTCGTGTCAATGAAGCCCACGGTGACGGCCGCGCCCAGGCATTTCGCCCGCGTGGCGAAGTTGACGTTGTCAAAATAGCGGGACACTTGCAGCGCAGCGGTATCAGGTTTGCCCTCGGCATCATTGGGAACCAGTTTCGGCCACCCGCTGATGCGATTGGCCTGGCTACCGGTGTGGTCGCAGCCCGCAGGCACACCCGCGCAAATGAAACTCACCCGTGCATCGAGCCCCGCCGCCGCGAAGGCCTGGAAACCGCCCTGACTGGTACCATACACGATCAAAGTCTTCCCATCCCACTCCGGCTGCGCGGTCAGGAAGTCGATGGCACGGATCAGCCGCAGGAACATGCCCTTGAAATAGCACTGCTCACGGTCCTTGTTCCCGGATTGCGGATACCCCTTGAGTTCGCCGTTGGTGAGAGCGTCATAGAACTCCTTCGGTTTGCCGTTCGGAATGCCATGGGCGTTGATGTCCAGCGCGAGCATGCCGCCTTCATTCGCCGCCCAATAAACACTCCCGAGGTTGGAACCGCGCACGCCTGCGCCATGCACATGCAAAATGGCCGGCAGCGATTTCGCTTTTGCCTATTGCGGTCTGCCAAAATAACCGGACACCGGCTTGCCGAGGCAATCGATCTGCACATCAAACGCGTCCACACTCTTCGCCGGACTTTGCACCGGCGCGAGTGTCGATTTCATCGGCACCTTGGCGAGTTCGGCTTTCTGTGCGGTCCAGAACGCATCAAAATCCTCCGGCACCGGCATGCTGGGCTTGAGTTGCAGCGGGTCATAGCCCGCGCTCGCCAAAGCCGAGGCTTTGCCGCTGGCCACACGCAGCAAGAGGAAGCCAGGCTCATCGAGCTTCCCGATGACGGTGGTCTTGCCGTCCTTCACATTCACCGCCTGCGGCGGTTGTGACTGCACGCCGTCCTTGGAGAACACACAGACGACTCTGCCTTCAGCGAGCGGTTTGCCATCCTGTGACGCCTCGATGGTGAAAGTGGCCGTTTCACCGATTTTGTAGAGCGCATCCGTGTGATCAGTGACGGCTTTTAGTGCGATGACTGGAGCCGGTGTCTGGGCATGCAGACTGATGGCGGCGAGGAAAACGAAGAAGAGGAACAGTTTCATGACAATGCAAACGATGCTCGGGCAAAGGCATGCCTGAATCAACCTTCAAGTCACGCGCATGACATCGCTCTTGATCGTGTGCGACTTGTTCTCCATGCTGGCGCACCCCATGCCCAGTAAACGCGGATGCTTCAAAATGCTTCTGCTGCTCGCCCTCGTCAGCGCGCTGCTGGTTTATCTCGTCGGCGAGGTGTTCTTCAACCTGAACAGCAATCTCGTGGCGGTGAGCGTGCGCGATTCCACGCAGCCGCTGCAAATCCTCTCAAAGCGCGGCGTCTGGAAGCCCGCCACGGGCCTCACACCTGCGGATCTGGCCGCTGCGATGATCGAACGTCACGCTGAAACCGGCATGCGCTGGACCACACTGAAGGTGCGGCGCGACGGCGGCTTTCTCGCGGATACAGCCCAGCGGGTTTTCGGCGCAGAGGTGCATGTCATCACGCTTACGCCGGACCGTTTTGATTTCATGACGACGTTTCTGCCCAAATTTGCGCTCACCACCGCACGCGAACGCATGGCGGAGCAGAATCTATGGTTCTCGATCACCGCAAATTTTCGTGACCCGAAGGGCCGTCCGATGGGCTGGGTGTATCATGAGGGCAAACAGGTCAATCCGCCGTTCGGCGAGTGGAGCGGTTGCTTTTTCGTCAAGGATGGCCGCCCGTGGATCGGACCGAAATCACTGCTCAACGAGGTGCCCGGATTGATCCAGGAAGGCTGTCAGATCTATCCCTCCGTCATGAAAAACCACACCATTTTCTCCTACGTGGAACTGAAGCCGGATGAATTCTTCGATGGCACCAAAATCAGCTACCGCGCCCTCGGCGGCATGCGAAAGGACGGCACCATCGTCTTTGTCCTCTCCGGCGACGGTGGCGTGATGAATGTCAGCGAAGTCACCGAAATCGCCCGCAAACTCGACGTCCAGCACGCCACGCTGCTCGATGGCGGCCGCGCGCTGCAATACTCCATCCGCACCGATGATGGCCCGTGGCACTTCCAGGCCTTCAACACCACCCTGCCCTTCTCCCACAAGCTGCTCGAACGCCAGCGCTCGCCGGTTTACATTGGTGCCAGGCGCAAGGCTCCGATCATTGTGGGCGGCGCACCTCGATAAAACAAAAAGGACACGATCTGCATCGTGCCCTTCGAGTTTGATCCATGCAGCAACCGCTATTTCTTCCCACCTGCGGCTTCCTGGCGAAGCTGTTCGAGGCGTGAGAGCACTTTCGGTGCGGCAGGAGCGGCTGGTTTCGGTGCTTCCTTGGGCTTGTTCGCCGCGATGACCGGAGCAGCGGGCTGCGGTGCGACCACTTTGCGCGGAGCGTCGATGCGCAGGATGGAACCAAGCGCAATGCGGTGAACCGTCGTCGTGTTGGTGCCTTTGACCGGCACGTCCACCCGCACAAACAGGTTGGCCTGTTTGCCGATGGGCGATTTGGCGTCGGTCTTCACCTTGAAGGCGATTTCCTTGGTGTCCTTGGTGATCTTGGCCGGCTCGATCGGGATCGTATCTGGCACGCCGAGTACCTGGGCGTTGGCTTCGCCTTCAAACGGCAGCAGTTGTTCCAGTTTGGCGACCATGAAGGTTTCCTTGCCCTGCTCAACTGCGACGAGCGGAATGGCGGGTGCGTTGATGTAGGCGGGCGCGGTCACCACTGCGGTGAAAGGCGAGGCATTGTAGGTGCGGCCGTTGCCGGCATCGGCTTCGCCCATGACGGTGAAGTTCCAGGTGCCCGCTGGGGTGCCAGCGTTGGCATCAAGCTGGAAAATGCACTCGTTCTGCCCTTCGGCGATGGTTTGTTCACCGAGAGAGCTGACACCGTTTGGCTTCCAGATCATGAACACGCGAATCGGCGCTTTGAAGCCTTCCTTGCGCTTGGAGACGACTTTAAGCTCGAGAATGCCATTGTTCACCAGTGGCACGGCGGGTTTCACGATTTCCAGTGAGTAAGGCGACTCTTCCACAACGGCCACCGGCAGGCGGTCTTCGATGTCGGTGTAGTAAACCACATTGCCGTTGCGCACGATGTCGAACTCCTGGCGCAGCTTGCCACGGGTCTTGGTGGCGGGATCGACCGGATTCAGCTTGATCGGCACCAAGGTATGGCCCAGCGGAGCAGCAGCCGTAGCTTCAAACAGCAACGGCACATTGCCAAGATCCTTGGGCGCGAGTTCGGTGAGCAGTTTCACTCCCGCAGGCAGGTTCGGTGCGTCAAACTTGAAGTCGCCCCCCACGTTGTTACGGCTGACGTTCACCAGCGTGGCGTAGCGCCCGCCCTTCGGCACCGGGATGAACTGGCGGTAGGCATTGTCATTGACCGTGTATTGGGGGGAGGCAAAGAACACCTCGGGCTCGGCAGCGATAAGCTCGAGACGATAGACGAAATTCACCCCGCCACGCTCCAGGTGGTCCGTCACGCGGACGAAGTAGTCACCGTCCGCCGGAATGGCGATCTTGAACTTGCTGTCCAGCCTGCGCTGGCCACCGCCGTCGTCGTTGCCGCTGAGGCTGCCGCCTTTGTCGTTGTAGATGTTCACCACGGTGTCCAGCGGTGAGCCGATGCTCTGCGCATAGCCCTGCACTTCCAGCGTCATGCCCTTCTTGAGCGGCACCTTGAAGAAATCCACGTCGCCGGGCTTCTCGATGATGCCGTTGAGCGCGATCGGCTCACCGGCGGTGGCCACCGTGGCCTTGGCCTGTTCCTCATTCGGCTCTGCTTCGAGCACGTTGTCATAGTTCACCAGACGAAACGGATTGCCGGACGGTGCAGGTTCCTGGGTCCTCGTGAAGAGCATGAAACCAGGATCGATCTCGGCAGGAAGCTGGATCTCTTCTTCAAACGAGCCGTCGCGTTCGATGAACCGCACCTTGGTCTTGGTGCCGATCTTGCCGCCCGCCGGATACGCCACATCCGGGCGGCGGTAGCTGCCGACATGCAGGCGGTAGTACGAGTTGCCACCGCCGCGGTAGGAGGATTCGCGGATCATCACCGTGTAGTCGCCATCTTCTTCTGCCACGTAGGAGCAGTAGCCGTCCTGACGATGCAGGATGGTGTCATCCGAGATCACCTTCTCGAAGCGGTCCTTGTCAATGACCGCCAGGAATGGATCAAAGATCGTATAGCCAAGGCGCAGGCCATCCACCTCCACCGAGATGCGCTGCCCCTTCTTCACGGTCAGGCGGTAGTAGTCCACGTCTTCGTTCTGTACCACGCCTTCCACGGTCTGGTTGAAGTTGATCACCTGCGGCGCGTCGAAGTCGCTGTTCGGCTCCTTTTCTTCGACATTGGGGAAGATCCCCACAAAAAACTGCCGGGCGTGTGAAATGCCCGTCTTGGTGCGAATGCGCATCGTGTGGTTTCCCGGCGGCACATCCGGGGCGATGGTGAGGGTCAGATCGACCTTGCCGTTCTCCACCTTGTCCACGCTTTTCTGCGTGAAACCAGGCGAGAAGAACATCAGGCTCTCAAAATCCGTGAGGCGGTTGCCAGTGACCGTGAGCTTCACATCCGTGCCACGCTGGCCACCATTCGGCTTGGTGGAGCTGAATTCAGGATAGGCGGCAAACGCGGACGTGCAGAGCGCGGAAGCGGCGGCGAGAAGGGTAAAACGATGAAGTGAGGTCATGACTGAATATAAGGGGATGGCAGTCATACGCACGCGAACGGTGGAAATTTCGACCTGCCACAAATCTCTACAAACCTCGGCGTCCCGGCTGCCCGTCTCCGCCTCGATGTTGGTTCCGTCATCCAGAACCACCGCAGCTCTGTAGCGAAGCGAAAGCAGCCGAAGGCAAATGCCGAGCGGCAGAGCCCCCTTGGGCAGAGGAATGATTGGCAAGGGAATGTCCCAAGTCTGCGATGACCCGTCATCGGTAAGCAGTGCTCAGTAGGCAGTGCTCAGTAGGCAGTGATCAGTCCACCGCTCACCGCTCACCGCTCAAGGCGTTTTCTTGACGGGCGCTACCGGCGGTGGCAGGAGGTTCGTCGGCAGCGGCAGCACAGTGCGGACCTCCACGACGCGTGGGAGCTCAAGGCTTATCGGCATGGGGCGGCGTTCCGTGCCTTGGGGAACGATGCTGGGGCCCTGCGCCACCCCCGCCTGACCCGAGAGCGCCTGCGGCCCAGCCTGGGCCGGCGGCGTTGGTAGCACCGTGCCGTCCGGCGCACGATCCAGCACAAAGCCGCTGAAGTCCGAAGGCAGCGGCACGCGCAGACCGTCGGCCATCAGCACCATGCCCTCCGGCACCAGCCCCGCATCCACCCGCAGCATGCGGCCATTGCGGAGCAGATACGCCTGTCCGCGCACGGCAAAGAGCCCCTCGCGCACGGTCGGCGTGGCATCATTGACGAAATCGGTCGGCAGAGTCACCAGCCGCCCCTCTGCGGTCAGCACCTGGCCCTCCGGCACCAAGGCCGCATCCACCAGCGCCGCACGGCTGTTGCGGATGAGGTAGGTCTGGCCGCGATAGAACACAATGCCGTCACGCAGCACGCTCGTCTCCCGTGCCCTCGGCTGCAGTTCTTGGGCACGTGGGCTGCCGTTCTGGGCGGCGGCAGAGCCATGGCAGGCCAGCACCGCAGCAAGGAGGATCAAAGGATGGGTTTTCATAGGATGGGGGGAATCGAGAGGCAGCAACGCACTGCCCTCACTTCCACACTAACCAGCCACCCACCCCTTCACCATGGGGTGTCCAACCCAAATCCCATCCAGCCTCGTCCTCCTGCTCGTCCCCTGCCCGCAAGGCTTCGCTTAGCGATGCAGGCGGGTCGTGCTCGTCCTCGTCCTCGTGCTCGTCCTCGTGCTCGTCCTCGTTCTCGTGCTCGTGCTCGTTCTCGACGCTCAGTGCCCCAGACACCTCCGGAAAGCGGGCCGCAAAAAGGAACAAGAAGGGAACAGCAAGCAGCGGAGCGGAGCGCGGACACTTCATCCTTCGCAGTAAGCTACGGAGAACGGGTCCTGTCCGCTTCCCCTCAGTGGCCCGTGCTCAGTGGTCATTACGAACCACGAACCCGAACCCTCCTCCCTGCCTGTCTCAAAATGGAACGGCCTACGGATCACGCGGAACAAACGGAACTCAAACTGACACCGCAGGAATCAGCCACCTGCATCCAGCAGCCACTCGTTGCTTGGCTTTTCATTCTCCCGGGACCAACTTCACCAGCTCGCCGATGAGATCTGCCAGCTTGGTGGTCTCCAGGTGCAGTTCGTCGAAGCTCACCTGCCGCGTTTCCGCCTGCGCACAGGCGAACTCTTTGGTCAGCACCAGCCGTTGCGTCCACGTCTTTAGGTCATCCGCCAGCGTGTTCACCAGCGTGCTGTGAGCTAGGTGGTTGCGCAAATCCCGCACGGCACCGAGACGGACGATCAAGGCTTCCCACTCTGCTGAGGCAGTCACCGTTTCAGCCGGTTGAGACACCAGCTCGCGCAGGCACTGCACGCGTTCATGAAATGACTTCCTCGCTTGCGCATTCCACCGTTTCTCCGGCAACCGCCGCTTCAAGCATTCCAGCAGCGCCAGCTCCAGGCTGCCAAAGTTCAGGATGAACAGGCCGATGACTGAGGACCAGTCGAGACGCTGGGGCAGGACGGGGCGCATGACTCAGGCTGCTGCTGGCGGGGTTTCCTCGCCCCAGATGCGGGCGAGGGTGGCTTGGATCTTCTTCTCGAAGCGGGTGATCAGTTCGCGGTTGGCGGCCACCAGCGCTTGCTCGGCTTCGATCTCCGCCACGATGGCTTGCTGCGTGGCGAGGGGTGGGAGGGGGATCGGCAGTTTGTTGAACGACTCCAATGTGAGGTGCTTGATGGTGGTTCCTGAAAGCCAGCCGACCAAAGCACCTGACAGGGCCATTTCTTGGAGGAGATAGACGAGCATCGAAGGTTCAAACGGCACACTGAAGCGCACGCGATGAAGAGCCTTCTGATATTTGATATTGGGAATTCTCCCGTCCCAAACGGCTGCACGCCCTGGTTCTCCGCCTTCGCAAACCAGCACGTCTCCGGCTCGCAGTCCAAAGCGGTCGAGTTCGTCTTCCTCAAAATACATTTCAGGCAAGTCGTGGGTTTCAATCGTGCCCCAGCGGACGCTGATATTGCGCACGTATGGTAACACTGCGCCTTTTTGGTGTTTCACTTGGTCGAGCATCTTGCCGAGCTTCACATCGGCGATGTCACCTAGCGGCACCATCGGCCAGTCGGGGTGGATGGGGATGTGGGGGCGGTAGTGGTCGAGGACGGCG
>JAYVIO010000235.1:0-11390 GCA_043770175.1 Verrucomicrobiales bacterium
TCAGCGCAGCGGGCGGCTTCGCGTTTGTTGCTGATGTAGCCGCATTCGACGAGAACGGCGGGCATCTGGGTTTCACGCAACACCTTGTAGTCGCCAAAAAAAACGCCACGAGTCCCACCGGGGACGCGACTTTTGATGGAGCGATTGATGGCGGAGGCGAGAGTCTTGCCGCGCGTGCTGCGGTAGTAGGTTTCGCCACCGGAGATGATGGTTTTGCGGCTGCCGTTGAAATGAACGCTGACGAAGATCGAGGCTGGCACGCGATTGGCAATCCGCGCCCGCTGCTCCAGTTCCACAAAGGTGTCAGTACGGCGCGTCATGACGGTTTTGATGCCGCGTGACTTCAAACCGACCTCGAGACGCTTGGCGACATCTAGGCAGAGCTTTTTTTCGATCAGTCCATTCCAGACAGAGCCGCCATCTTTGCCGCCATGTCCGGCATCAATGACCACGGTGGAGAATCGAATGCTCTGGGCAACCGCCTCAGTCCCTGCGCCGCTCACAAGCAGCGCCAGACATGCCGCAGCGATGCGTGAGAGACGGTGAAGCACGATTACTTGGGTATTTTCAGCGTTTTGCCCGCACGAATCATGTCGGACTTGAGGCCGTTGGCGGCTTTGAGCTTCGCGACGGTGGTGCCGCTTTTACGGGCGATGGCAGAGAGGCTGTCCCCACTTTTGATGGTGTAAGAACCGCCTTTGCCGGAACTCTTGCTGCTGGTCTTGGCGGAAGTTTTTTTCTTCGACGAACCGCGTGAAGATGATCCGCGTGAGGGTGATCCGCCGTGCGAGGAACGCCACGAGGAGTAGTCCATGCCGGCTTCTTGCCCACCCTCGGCCGCCCAATCGCTTTTATAATCACCGTTGTCAGCGAAGGGATAATCCTTGTGCGCCATGCTATGCGACGGCGTGCTGGGCGAGCCGTGTAGATTGATGACGGGCAGGTTCTTTGGCAGGCCCTTGATGTGCGTGGAACTTTGGCAGGAGGCCAGCAGCAGCGCCATGACGGCGGCGGGACAAGTTTTGAGCAGATGCTGGGTGGTGTGACTCATGCGGATTCGAGCTGCACTTACGCGTGGTTTGCACATGAATCAATCCGGCGCATGAAAACGGCTGACCTTCTGCTTCACCCGCGGTATGCCGTTCTTGTCCTGTTCGAGAATGAGAATGCGCTCATGGTAGTAATCGGTACCAGCTCCAGGCAGACTATAACGCCATTCCGTGTCTTCGGGCATGTTGCGCTCCATGGGGTTTCGAATCGTATTGTAAACCGTACGGCCGTCCATGCCGACCTTCACCATCTTGAATTTGCGCTCAGTGAAGCCCTGCGCATAACGCGTGCTGGTGGAGCCAAAATAGCGCACGGCCTTCATGGATTCAGAGAGGCTGTACCCGTAGTTGACGGTACAAAACAACACCATCAGCATTGGAATGAACAGAATGAGCGCCGGAGTGAGCAGGTACCAGTTCTTTTTGATGAAGGCAGAGTTCATGGGGGCACATGCTGGAAGAAACGAGGCCCGCAGGCAAGACAAAACACGATGAACCGTGCAGAGGCTCAAAGAATCACCGGCCTCACAGGCAACAGACCTGTCAGCTCAAGTCAGGGTCGCTCTCGTCTGATTCAGGTCTCTTCGATGTTCGGCTCCAGCAACCCACACATAAAACCGGCAGCAGAAACACCGAACCGGTCACCTACATGCGCTGATTTCCTGCCTGATGGTGCGTTTCACTGTTGGTATAGCGCAGTTCCCCATTTTGAATGCTGAGATATTTGGCAGCTTCCTTGATGTCTTCTTCGCTGAGACCTGGGACCACAAAAACCCGCCCCTTCATGGCTCCGCGCGCCGGCCTGTCACCACGGACAATGGCACGCACTGTGTCGATCACGCCGGTTTCCTGCACAAAATTCAATCCAGCGGACTGAGCCATCACACTCACTGATGACAGCTCCTGGGCATTGCGCCGGTCTCGTGCGGCATAGATCGCATCATTCACGTTCAACATCGGCACTAAGATGCCTAGCATTACTCCAAGCACGGCAATGAACATCAACAACTCGAAGAGGCTGAAGCCGGAATGATTGGGGGGACGAACGGGGGGTGGAAAAAGCGTTTTCATGGCTATTTGTATTTATGATCATAGCTTATGATAATTATCTCAAAGGCGCAAGCGCTAATTTATCATATTTATTGTTTTGTGTCATCTTTGACCTTCACAAATGATATTTGGCATATGTATGACGACTCTTCAACGCTTGTGAACACTTCGACTGGTTTCAGTCACTCGGGGCGTCACCTGCCCAGCCAGCCGCTCTTTACTCCCTCACACTGAACCAGGCTAAAAACTCACGATTACCCTCGGTTCCCTGGATGGAGGACTCGATCAAGCCCCGCCAGTGAAGCTGTGGCTGAGAACAAACAAAGGTTTCAATACGCGTGCAAGCCTTGGCATGCAGTTCCGGCTCGCGCACGATGCCGCCCTTGCCCACCTCCTCACGCGACAGCTCAAACTGCGGCTTGACCAACACTACCGCGTGGCCGCCAGGCCGCAGCACTTGCAGCGCAGCCGGCAGGACCAGCGTGAGTGAAATGAATGAGAGGTCGGCCACGAGGATGTCCACATCCTGCCCAACATCCTCGTGCCGCATGTGGCGGAGGTTGAACTGCTCACGCGAAACCACCCGCGGATCACTGCGCAGCTTCCAAGCGAGCTGATTGGTACCCACATCGTAAGCAAAGACCTTCACCGCACCCCGTTGCAGCAGGCAGTCGGTGAAGCCGCCGGTGGAAGCGCCCACATCGAGCGCGGTCATGCCTGCCACATCGATGCCAAAGTGCTCAAGCGCTCCCTCGAGTTTCAAACCACCGCGGCTGACGAATTTCTGCGGCTGGCGCACCACGATCTGCTGCTGTTCACGCAGCAGCCATCCCGGTTGTGTGATGCGCTGGCCCGCCACACTGACCTCCCCCGCCATGATGAGGCGTTTGGCCTGCTCGCGCGATGGTGCCATGCCCAGTTTCACCAAGGCGAGATCAAGACGTTCGCGTGGCATGCGGAGCGGTGCTTATTTCCGAACCGGCAGGATGACTTCGTCCCCGGCCTCAATGCTCACGCCCGGGAGCGTGACGGTGCTGTCAATGTCAACGACCGCCTCGGTGGCATCAATGGTGTCGCTTACAATCACGCGACCCACCAGGCCATCACCTCGGCGAACATCGAATTTCATGCCTGGGGTGAGTTGCTTGTCCTTGCCGGCACTGATGACGGCAAACCCCTGGTCTTTTTGCACCTCGGTCACTTTTGCCACCGCTGGCATGCCGAGGAGCTGCTTTTGCAGCGCGGTCAAAGGCGCGGCGGGGGGGGCTGGGGAGGGCGTTATTGAAGGTGTGCCCGGCATCAATGCGCTGCCTGCCAGTGGCGGAACCGAGGGTGGGGCAGGCGGCGCCGAGAGTTCCGGCGGCAGTGAAGCGACCGTGATGGGCTTCGTCGGCATCGCTGATTCGCGCGCAGACTGCTGCCGGCGCACGAGTTCGAGCTCTTTGCGGGCGCCTCTGGCCTCCTCCTGCGCCTCCCAGGCCAGATAACCGGTGATGGCGAGCAGGATGATCGTGAGGGCCAGGGCAAAGTGAGAGAGACGCATGGCGCGCATGCTAGACGCAAGCCCCGCGCTGATCAACCCCGCTCACCATTCACCGCAGCAGCCCCAGCAACTCGCGCATGCGCAGTTCGATGTTCAAGAGGCTGGCCTGAATTGCGGCAATCCATTCCATGTCTGCACCATCTGGATGCTGCTGCACCAGCTTGTCGGTGGCGTTCAAGGCAGCGGCAAACAACGGCAGGCTCTGCTCCAAATCGACGATAAGAAACTGCCAATGGTCCTTCCCCGTCTCCACAAACTGCCCAAGCACATGAATAAGATGCGCTGCCAGATCGGCTACCGTAGAAAGCAGGCGCAACACCGCAGGCCGGGTACGAACCTCTTCATTGAAGACCAGCAGTCCTTGGAAACGCCGCAGCTCCTTCCCCAGTGCGGCAGAGCGGGCGGCGGGGTCTTTTTCCTCGCTGTTCCGGGCTCTGGCGCTGGTTTTGCGCGGTGGTTCGACATTGAAATCAGGTTTCACCGCACCAAAGGGATCAGAACTTGGCTTGGTCGGCTGAAACGGATCGTCAAAACCAGGGCTGTGCAACGCATCGGCTGATTTTGACTGCTGATTGCGTTTGCCCAGCAGGAAATGTTTCCGCCGCGCCCGGTTTTGGCGCAGCAGGGCGGCCTCCTCCTCCTTGGTCAGTTGCCAGCGTGGGGATGAGACGCGCAGTTGCAGATGCCAGGACTGAATGAGAATGCGCTGGTGGTCCTGGTTGAACCACTCGAAGAACAGCAGATTTTTCAATCCGGGCGGCACGGGCTGAGCCGGAGCAGCACCCGGCTGGGACCGCCGGCGGGGCAGCTTTGCCACACGATACGAAGCCGTCATCAGGCCGCTGTAGCCGTGCTGGAGCGGAGCCACCGCCGCGATGTGTTCTTCATTGCCCTCCGGCAGTGGATTGTGGAAATCCACCCGACATCCGGCGATATCACGCAAAAAGTTGCCCACCAATTCGACCCGCACGGGCTGGATCTGGCCGGCAATATGGAACATACCAGTGACCAAACCGGGGACTTCGTTGGAAAGGTACCCGCCTAGGATGGACGATTCGAGGCAAATGATCATTACTTGTCATATAATCTAGAAGCCAGCACAGCTGCCTGCAAGCGCGCATCCCTGAATGAGGCATAAAAATCACCTCTTTTTCTTCGCATCATCCAATACAAGGAAGATTATGTGGAACTCTGGCAAGATTGCTGCTTGTTCCACAGAACATCTGGTGCTAATGCCCCGTCCCCAAAACCTAAAACCCAATAAAACAGACCTATGAAAGACCTCGTCTACCTCAGCCGCGCCTTCGTTGAATTCGGACCCTTCGCCAAGAAGGAAATCCTCGACTTCCAGAAGCGCGGCATTCTCTCCTCCGCCGACTACCTCCGCGACGAAGGCAGCGAAACCTGGCTCCACTATCAAGAGTGGCTGACCGTCGTCCCGATGCCAGCGCCGAAGCTCGTGAAGAAGCCCGCTCCTGCCCCAGCCAAGGCTCCCGCCGCCAAGAAGGCCAAGAAAGCCGCCTGAGTTCGATTCCGCTAGTTTTGTTGGCCGGTGAGGATGCCTCACCGGCCAACGCTGGACTCCGTGCCGCCCGCATGCGATGAAGCACGTGTGACCTCCGACACCACGCGCACCTTCCGCAACGAGCTCTGGCGCTCGCTGCCCTCGGGTGTCATCGACACTCTGACGGCCACCTTCGGCATGCTCATCGCCGTGCGTGTGTTTCACATGGGCGATGTGGCAAAGTCCGTCTTCCTCAGCGCCACCAGCGGCGGCATGGTCGCCAGCTTGTTCGTCGTTCCGCTCTTGCTGCGTGCTAAGAGCACCATCCCGCGCACGGCGGCCAAGGTGCAAATGCTCGGCGGCGCCTGCATGGCTGTTTCAGCCGCTTTTCCGCATGATGCGCTGCTGTACATCGGTGGTTTAAGCCTCGGACTCTTCTGCCTCTCGATGCAGATCCCGCTGCTGACGCAAATCTACCGCATCAACTACCCCGCCGCCGTTCGCGGGAAACTCTATGCCGTCACCGGCGTCACCCGTGCCGCCGCAGGCATGTGTTTCGGCTTTGCAGGAGGCAAACTCCTCGGCTGGGACCTCAACAACTACACCTGGCTGCTCTGGGCTTTTGCCGCCAGCGGCTTCATCTCCGGCTTCTGGACCTACGGCCTGCCTGCCACGCCTTGGGAAGCCCCAGAGAATTCCAGCACCAATCTCGGCAGCGCCTGGCGCTGGGTGCGTGAGGATCGCGATTTCCGCACCCTGCTCATCTCCTGGATGATCATGGGCATCGGCAACCTCGCTGCCTGCTGCCTCTTCGTCGAATACCTCGCCAACCCGCAGCACGGCATCAATCTCCCCTCCTTCGATGTCGCTTGGATCACCGGCGTCGTTCCAGTGCTTGCCCGTGTGGTCTTTTCTTATCCTTGGGGTCTTGTTTATGATCGCTTTCATCTCTTCACGGTCCGCGCCGTTTTGAATGTCTTTTTCGCCAGCGGCATTCTGTGCTTCTACCTCGGTCATGGCATCGGCTGGTGGACCTTCGGCATGGCTCTGTGGGGCATGGCAAATGCGGGTGGCAACGTCACTTGGGCGCTCTGGGTCACCAAATTGGCCCCCAAACATGCCGTCGCCGAATACATGAGCGTCCACACCTTCCTCACCGGCATGCGCGGCCTTGTCGCACCCTCGCTTGGCTTTGCCATGGTCAAAGTCATGTCCTTCGACACCTTCGCCATCGTCTGCGGCCTCTCCATCCTCTCCGCCAGCGGCTTCATCACCGTCCGCGCCCGCAGCAGCGATCCCGAAACCTCTGCCCGCCTCCGCCCCGGGGCCAAACCCGAACGCTTATGAAAGTACACCTCGTTCAAATCGACTCCGTCTGGGAAGATCGTCCCGCCAATCACGCCAAGGCGAAAAAACTCATCGCCGCAGCCGATCCACAGCCCGGATCGCTCATCATCCTGCCGGAAACCTTCTCCACCGGCTTCAGCATGAATCTTCCCATCACCGCCGAGTCCGAGGGCTGCCCCACCGAGCAATTCCTGCGTGAAATCGCCGCTCAACATCAAAGCTGCGTCATCGGCGGAGTCGTGACAAAGACCGCTGACGGCCGTGGCATGAACCAATCCCTCGCCATCGCTCCCGATGGCACCCTGCTTACTCGTTACACCAAAAATTATCCCTTCAGCATGGGGGGCGAATGCGAAGTCCACGTCGCCGGCATTGGCGTCAGCATCTTCGAATGGCAGGGACTCCGCATCGCCCCGCTCATCTGCTATGATCTGCGCTTTCCCGAACTCGCACGCAGCGCCGTCCGCGCCGGAGCCGAGGTGCTCATCTACATCGCCGCCTGGCCGGTGAAACGCATTCAGCACTGGATCACACTGCTGCAAGCTCGCGCCATCGAAAACCTCGCCTACGTCATCGGCGTCAACCGTTGCGGCACCGACCCCCAGTTCACCTATACCGGCCGCAGCCTCGTCGTCGATCCGCATGGCATCATCATTGCCGACGCCGCCGAGCAGGAACGCGTCATCAGTGCCCAACTCGATTCCGCCATCGTTCGCAATTGGCGCAGCCAATTCCCTGCGCTGAAAGACGCTGGTCTGCAGTCGTGATCACCACAAACTCGTCCGCATCCGGCCCGCTTCGAGCAGCGCATCAAACCGCTTCGCATCCTCCTCGCGCGAACCGCTCACCAGCACATAGCCATACTTGCGCCAGTGCTCCATTTCCGCCGCCGCGTTCTGCATGCGCAACTCAAAGGCCGCCGCGTCCTCTGTCGCACGGCCTGAGAGGCGGTTCCGCAGTTCATCCAGGCTCGGCGGCATCACAAAGATCTCCAGCAGGCAGCGCTTCACCAGCTCATCCTCACACGCACGCACCTGCGCCGCGCCTTGCACGTCGATGTCCATGATCACATCCACACCGCGCTCCAGATTTTCAAAAACGTAGCTTTTTAGCGTGCCGTAGAGCCGCCCATGCACACGAGCGTGCTCAAACAGCTCGCCACGCTCTACCCGCGCCAGAAAATCCTCCTCCTTGAGGAAAAAGTAGTCCTTTCCATCCACCTCCCCTGCCCTCGGCGCTCGCGTCGTGCAGGAAACGGAGAACACCGCCTCGCCACGATCACAAACCTTCCGCGCCAGTGTCGTCTTGCCGGTGCCCGATGGTCCCGAAACGATGATCAACTGGCCGAGACGCTGTTTTGAAAACTCCATCCTGCCGAATACCCACGCCAACACCGAGTGCAAGAGACTTGGCAAAGCGCCAGTTATGTTACACCCTGAAAATCCACCCAACTCAACCCATGCCACACGCATCCTCACGCCGTCAGTTCGTCAAAGTCGCCGCCGCCTCGGCGGCAGCCCCTTTCATCCTTCCATCACGCATCTGGAGCGCTGAAACCGCCCCCAGCGAGCGCCTCACCCTCGGCTTCATCGGCAACGGCAAGATGAACAGCGGCCATCTTAACGGCTTCCTGGGCCGCAAAGAAGTCCAGGTCGTCGCCGTCTGCGACGTGGACACCAACCGCCGCGAAAACGCGAAGAAAACCGTCGAAGAACGCTACGGCAAAGACCAGGACACCGCCTTCAAAGGCTGCGAAGCCTATGCTGACTTCCGCAAGCTGCTTGAGCGCAAGGACATCGACGCCGTCGTCATCGCCACGCCGGACCACTGGCACGCCATCATCGCCATCGCCGCCTTGAACGCTGGCAAGGACGTGTATTGCGAAAAACCGCTCACACACAACATCCACGAGGCCCTCACGCTCATCGCCGCCACCCGCAAAAATAACAAGATCCTCCAGACCGGCTCCCAGCAGCGCTCCAGCAAGGAATTCCGCGTCGCCTGCGAACTCGTGCGCAACGGCGTTATCGGCAAGATTCAACGTGTCGAAACCCAGTTCGGCTCCCCCGCCAAACCCAATGCCAATCCTGAAGAACCCATGGAACCCGGCCTCGACTGGGACATGTGGTGCGGTCCGGGCCCGCTCGCT
Organism: Verrucomicrobiales bacterium; assembly: GCA_043770175.1. Taxonomy (GTDB): domain Bacteria; phylum Verrucomicrobiota; class Verrucomicrobiia; order Verrucomicrobiales; family Verrucomicrobiaceae; genus Prosthecobacter. The sequence goes on from JAYVIO010000235.1 coordinate 8,643, forward strand.
CCTTACAGCAGCGTCCTCAGCCCCCGTGGCGTTCACAATCACTTCCCCGCCTGGCGCATGACCCGTGAGTACGGCGGCGGCATGGTCACCGACTGGGGCGCGCATCACATCGACATCGCCCAGTGGGGCCTTGGCGAGGATGAAAAAGGCCCGGTCGAAATCATCGCCCCTGAAAAGCACGACGAAGCCAAGGAAGGCGCGAAGCTCATCTACGCCAGCGGCATTCCGCTCACCCATGTGAACGGCGGCTTCGGCGTCTCCTTCTACGGCGAGACCGGCGAAGTCCACGTCAACCGCGGCAAGTTCAAGCTCGTCATGGGCGGCAAGGTGGTGCATGAATTCCTCGGCAAGGAAACCAAAGGCACCAGCCTCGACCGCGAAGTCATCCTCGCCGAAAAAACCTTCCTCGCCGACGCCAAGGTGAAGCTCTACAACTCCCCCAACCATCACCAGGACTGGCTCAACTCCATCAAGACCCGCGAGAAGCCCATCTGCGATGTCGCCATCGGCGCCAGCACCGTCATCTCCTGCCACCTCATGAACCAGGCCTACTACCACGGCGGCACCATGAAGTGGAACCCCGAAAAGCACGAGTACACCAGCGGCGGCGACGCCAAATGGCTCACCCGCGACTATCGCGGCGAGTGGAAGGTCTAACGCACTCTCGAACTTCCGTTCGTTCTTCCAGGCGGCCTCGCAAGAGGCCGCCTTTTATGTGAACGTACAGGCCAACCAATAGCCTTGACCATGCCAAGCTATTTGAAAAATGAAGTCAGGCCAGCATCTCGGTTCCGAACGCTCCTTTGGCAGGGCCACGCGGCGAGTTCCAGCAGCCCGCGTTTCCACACTTGGGGCCGCCTTCGTTCGCCGTATGGTTCCTGCGGTTGACGGAGAAAAGAAAACCTACTTCAAACTGAACACGCCAGCGCAACGCCCTCCTCCAATGCGCTTCTCCCGGATCACTCTCCCGATTTACTGACGAACGCGGTGCTGGTCAGCTTCGGAAACAACCTTGGTAGGCATGCGACTAATCTGACGATGTCGCGCGTTTCATGCCCTCAAATCGCGAAGAACGCAAGCAGCCGGGTTTCCCATTGGAGGCATGGCCGAATGACCTGAGATCATCCGCAGCGACACGCCGTCTCGTATTTTTCCTGAATCGGGATTGCCGACGCGGTGGCGGACCTTGAGGAGGCCACGCCGGGCCTTAATCTCCTGCTGCCCACCAGGTGCGGCCACTTTATCCTGTTCATTTCACCTCTTCGCGCTTCACCACATCGCTGCCGTCCTTCACTGTGTCCGGCGGATGCATCAGCACCTCATCGCCCGCTTTGAGACCATCCAGCACCTGCGTGAGCTTGCCATCCGTGCGTCCGGCTTTCACCGTCACGGCTTTGGCCTTGCTGTCATCAAAGAGAAAGGTCTTCCACTCGCTGCCTTCGCGAAACAACGCTCCAGCGGGCACCAGCAGCGTGTCGTCGCTGTGCCACACCACCACCCGCACTTCGACGCGATAGCGATCGCCCAGCGCCTTGAGCGCAGGCGTCTGCGCCACAAAATCACTCAGCACCAGCACGCGCTGCTCCTCCACGCCGAGCGCGGACACTTTCGTGAACGCCGCAGGCTCGACACGGCGCACGCGGGCTTTGGCAGGTTCATCGCCGCCCCATTGCTCCACGGTCACGACGGCACCCGGCTGAATCGCCACCGCATCGCGCGAAAGAATCTCCGCTTCGATCTCCAGATCGCCCGGATCACCGATTTCAATGATCGGCGCACCCGGCGCGATGATCGTGGCGCTCTCCTGCTGCACGCGCAGCACCACACCGTTCACCGGCGCACGCACTTCGATGGATTTGCCATCCTCCGCCGGTGATTCGAGCTGCAGCAGCGCCGCCCTGGCCTGTGTGAGTTCGAATTCGGCCACCTGCATCGCAAACTCCGCCGCACGCACCTCGCCCGCCTTCATTTCGGCCTCGCGTTGGAAAGCGTCACGATCCGTGTCGCTGATCGTGCCCTTGTCCGTGTTGTTCTTGATGCGGTCCCAGTTCGTCTGCGCGTATTTCAAACCGGTGCGGGTCATGTCCATCGCCTCATTCGCCCGGCTGCGTGCCGCCATGGCTCCATCCACCCGTGCCTGCGCCTGCGCCCGCGAGCGTGCATCCAGCAGCGGTGCCAGCGAAGGTTCGATGCGCGCAAGAATCGTCTCGTTGCACTTCACCTCATCCCCCGGCTTCAAAGTCACACGCTGCATGCTCCCCGCCAGCGGTGCGGCGACAATGTAGCGGTTGCGGATGCGTGTCTTACCCTCCTCGGAGACATAAACCGTCAGCGGCCCGTTTTGCACCACGCCCACCTCGACTTCGATCGGCCGCGCTTTCAAAGCGTAGGCCACCACACCGATCAAACCCGCCACGATGAGCCCCATCACCAATTTGCGCAGCAGACCACGGCCCGTAGGCGGACGTTTCGCCTCCCACGGCGGCGTGGCGGCATTGGCGGCTTCGTTCTTGGCTTCGGACATGGGGCACGCACATCATGCACCCTCTTTGCTCTGGGGCAGGTGATTTTTACTTGTCGCCTTCGCTCTTCCCTGTTCAAATCCCCGCCTCTCCATCAATCCAATTCTCCAACACTCCACCTCTCCGCTTCCCATGCCCCACGTCGAAACCAACGGAATCAAAATGTTTTACCAAGAACGCGGCAGCGGCGAACCGCTCGTCTGCATCATGGGCGTCACCGCCCCCG
>JAYVIO010000236.1:0-3943 GCA_043770175.1 Verrucomicrobiales bacterium
CTCAACCAACCAATTCGCTGATCACCTTGCCTTCATCCGCGACGATGGGCCGAGGCCGTCCCTGCGGGTCGATCCAGTTGGTGTTCTGCTCGATGCCGAGATGATGAAACACCGTCGCGGCGAGATCGCCGGGGGCGACGCGGCGACTGTCGATGTCGCCGCCCTGGCGGTCGGTGCTGCCGATGACCTGGCCGTGCTGCATGCCGCCACCGGCGACGACCATGGACATCACGCGCGGCCAGTGATCGCGTCCGGCGTTTTTGTTGATCGTTGGGCTGCGGCCAAACTCGCCCATCATGAGGATGAGCGTGCTGTCGAGCAGTCCGCGATCTTCCAGATCGGTGACGATGGCGTGCAGGGTGCGATCCACACTCGGCAGCAGCGGCGTGAGGCCCTTTTTGATGCCGCCCCATTTCACTTCATCGCCATGATGATCAAAGTAACCCCAGGCACCGCTCACGGTCACAAAAGTGGACCCGGCTTCGACGAGACGACGTGCCAGCAGCGCCTTTTCGCCAATGCTGTCGCGGCCATAGCGGTCGCGCATCGCAGGCGTTTCGGCGTCGAGATTGAAGGCGCGTTGCGCGTTGCCGGTCATGAGCACTTCGTAGGCTTGCTGCGTGTAGCGATCCGATGCGGCAACCTGCGCGTTGCCTTCGACACTGCGCTTCCAGTCGTCCATCTGCGCCAGCAAATCACGACGATTGCCGAGGCGCTCGACGGTGAGGCCTTCGGAAAGTTTGAGGCGACCGGACAAATCCTTGCCGCTGACAGGTTCAAAGTCGCCACCCATGTGCCCCGCGCCCCAGATGTCGGCAGGCAGCGAATCAGCCAGCGCGACGTAGCCGGGAATGCCCGGCGCATTCGCCCCGCGAAACTTCGCCGCAATCGAACCCATCGACGGCCAGCCGCCGCCATCGCGACCATCATTCGTGCGCTTCGCGAGCGGATTGCAGGCCTGCATGGTGATCGGCGTGTGATTGCTGGCGCTGCAATCGACCGAGCGGATCAGCGTGAGCTTGTCCATAATCTTCGCTGTGAGCGGCAAGTGCTCGCAGACATGAATGCCGGGTACTTTCGTCGAGATGTGACCGAAGGGACCGCGAATCTCGCTCGGCGCGTCCAGTTTTGGGTCCCACATGTCGATGTGGCTCGGGCCGCCGGAGAGCCAAAAGAGAATCACGTTCGTCTTGCGCTTCGCTTGTCCGGCAGCGGCTGCCAGCGCCTGCTGCTGGAGCAGGGAAGGCATCGAAACGCCCGCCAAGCCAGCGAGGCCGGTCTGAAGAAAGCCGCGCCGTGTGGAGCCGACGCGCACCAGATCTCCGCGAGCGGGACTGAAGTTGCCGGTGATGGATGAAGTCTTGGGATTCATGCGTTTGGCGTGGAAGTGATGAGAACCTACGTCATGAGATGGCTAGCCTTGCTTTCCGCCACGAATACGATGTCTCGACGCTTGCGATTCGGCATCATTGCAAGGGGATCCATCTGCATCAGGCCTGATGATTGAACACAAAGGCAGATCACAGGTCTCAGACTTGCTGCGCCTGCCCATGGCTCCGTCCCCCATATGATGATTACACTTCGCTTGATCCTGCTGACCGTGCTTTGCGTGAGTTCTGTTGCCTGTCAGAGCACCTCAAAGGTCGCACCCAGACGAATCACCAGCGTTGGCCTTCCCAGTGCCATTCACAATGTGAAGACCACCGCTTACACGCAGAGCGAGAGCGACCACATCGTTTATGGAGCCAAGAGCGCCGTCGGCACAACCCTCAAGTTCGGAGCGGTGCGCAGCGCCGCCGCAGACTGGTCCGTGTATCCCGTGGGCACTGAGTTCAAGATCGAGGGCGAGCCGTATGTTTATCAAGTGGACGACTATGGCTCCGCGCTCGTGGGCACGAAAACCATCGACCTCTATCGGCCATCGAAGGCATCCATGGACAGTTGGGGTGCCCGCAACGTGAACATCCAGGTGACCAAATGGGGATCGTTTACGAAGAGTCTTTCGATCATGAAGCCGCGTGATGGATTGAAGCCACACATTCATCCCATGATCTCCGCGATCGAGGCACGGCACGATCCTGAATCCTAGCGGTTAGACGAACAGAGCATCGCTTCGCGACGACGTGCCTTATTTCACTGCCGAAGGCGGTGAAAACAGCGCCTGCATGGGACGCACCGTTTGATCGACGAGGATCTGCCCGCCTTTGGGACCGACTTTGTTCACGTGCGGAGAAGCGCCATTTGTGTCAGTTCCTTTAATTCACGCGAAGAATGCTATCAAGAAGTCCTTGGCTTAGGCTGAATGATGGCTTTTTTTCGAGGATGAAATCATGCTGCCTACTTTTAGTTGTGCTCGGGACGCTGCCGCTTTTTGCCGAAGAGATGAAATGGCTTGATGACGCCGTTATTCAGAAGGCGAAGCAGGCGGTCGTTTGGCTCACGCTCCGGGAAACCCAGGCGGGCATCGGTTTCTTCGCATCGGATGACGGACTGGTCGTCACCTCGGCAGGTTTATGTGAAGGCGTCTCCGAAGTGGGTGTGCTGACGAACGGCGGCGAGGAAATCCGTGGCTGCCGGGTCGTAGCCATGGATCCAGAGAGCGATCTTGCCGTGCTGGAGACTGGAAAAAAGCCCACACACTACCTCAAGGTGCAGGCCAAGCCGGCTGCTGCAGGAGAGCTATGTGCCTTGTTTTACATGTCGGAATGGCAAAAGATCAGTGCTGCTGATGGGAAGCTGCTGGCTCGAAGGGAAGGACTGAACCGAAAGGATGCGAGATTTGTGGACTTGTGGAGCGTCGGCATGAGTCCAAATCTCAAAGGTCCTGGTGGCTATTTGGTGCATCCCAGTGGAGCCCCTGTAATCACTCGCGACGGGCATGTCGCAGGGATGTGCGGTTTTATTCGCATGACAGGAGAGCCGTCGAAACAGAAGTTCATGTTTGCGATCCCCGAAGCAGCCATCGCTTCGCTACTTGATACGTTTCGCAGCTCGAAGCAATCCTTGAATTCTGTCACGCTCGCCGGAGCAACGGATCCGGACTACATGGAAGGCGTCAAGCTCCTCAACTCGGGGGAATTGCCTGCGGCCATTGAAAAGTTCAAGCTGGCCGCTCAACGGAATCCCACAGATGCCGGCGTGATGACGGTTCTGGCGGGGGCTCTGGTGAATTCCGGCCATGCCGCCGAGGCCAGGGAGGTAATCGGAGCCATCTTAAAACTGGAGCCGGCGCATGTGAGGGCTCGGATCGGAATGGGAGTTGTGATTTCGACTTTGGATGGTGAAACCAAGGCGATCGACTATTTTCAGCGTTTGACGACGGAGTTTCCCAAGCTTGGCGAAGCCTGGGAGCTGCTGGCCAAACTCTATAATCGCAACGGACGCAAAGAGGAGGCACTGGCGGCCCGGAAAAAACACGCGGAACTGGAACCCGATTCCATGAATGCGTGGGATGCCTGCTATGAAGCATTCGCAGCAGTGGGCGACTACGCAGGGGCGGGCAAGGCAAGGGAGCAGTTCAATGATTTGGAGAGCCTCTTTTTCAAACTGACGTATTCCGCCCCTAAGAGGAACTGAAAGGGTTGCCAAGATGGGGCTATTTCTGCGCCAAATAGAATAAAGTGTCTGTTCCGTGTCTGTTCCGTTATAAAGAAAATTGATAGGCATTCAGTGCCTACTCGCCCCAAAAGAGTCACGGCTTTGCCGCTGGAAACAGCGCCTGCATCGCACGCACGGTTTGATCGACGAGAATCTGGCCACCTTCGGGGCCAACTCTGTTCACATGTGGCAGGCCGCTGTGGCTGCCGCCTTCGATGGCGAGCGCGGTGGGCAGGTACATGCCGCATCCATTCGTGAGCTGGAGCACAAAGGTCTGCTGCGCGGGGCTGCGGGCCTTCATCTGGATGCCCCAGTCGAGATACAGCTCAAAGGTGTTCGTGGTGAT
>JAYVIO010000237.1:0-32284 GCA_043770175.1 Verrucomicrobiales bacterium
TGCCGGTGCTCGCCAGTTACTTTTGACCACCACCTCCAAGGCAGTCACGCCCTTCGCGGGTCTCGCCAGTTTCATCGCTTGGTTGCGCCAGATTGGCTTCCTCGATCAGGCCGCTCGTGCCCTGCCTTTCAGTTACGCTTCGCCCAATGCGATCCCCATCGCTCACACCTTCACGGCGTTCCTGCTCTCGGTGGTTGTGGGGGCTTCCCGCTTCGCTCACTGCGATTGGCTGCGCTTTGACTCGGCTCTGCACGCGATGCTGGGCTTCAAGCGCTTCCCGGGCGATGATGCTGTTCTGCGCTTCTTCGCTCGCTTCACGCAGGGCTATGTGGAGGCGTTCTTTCGTCCGCTCTTCCGCTGGTTGCTCGCTCTGCTCAAACAGCCTGCCGAGGGCTTCACGCTGGATCTCGACAGCACGATCTTCGCGCGCGAGGGCTCGCAGGAGGGCGCGGCCAAGGGCTACAACCCGAGGCGTCCAGGCCGCAAGAGTCATCATCCGCTGCTCGCGGTGCTGGCCGAGGCTCCGTTTGTTTTGCACGCCTGGCTGCGCAGTGGGAACACGGCATCCGGGCGCGGTGTGTGTGCCTTCCTCAAGGAAGCCTTTTCGCAACTGCCCGCTGGCTGGCGTCTGCGCTGCCTGCGCGCCGACAGCGGCTTCTTTGATCAAGCTCTGCTCGCCATGCTCGAGGAGCACGCCGTGCCCTACATCATCGTGGCGCGCATGACCACGGCGCTCAAAGCCCGGCTGCACAGCTCGGCGCTGGTCTGGTGCGACATCGGCAAAGGCTACGCGGTGAGCAGCTTCACGCTCAAGCTGCATGGCTGGAGCGACACGCGCCGCTTTGTCGTCGTGCGCGAGCTGGAGCGCGAGGACAAGAGTGCGGTGGGCCGTCGGCTCATCGACGTGCCCGGCTACACCTTCCGTGTGTGGGTGACCAACCGCACGGAGGATGCTGCCACGCTCTGGCGCGACTACAACGGCCGCGCGACCATCGAGCAACGCATCGAAGAGCTCAAGAACGACATGCACGCCGACGGGTTTTGCACGCGCAAGTTCTTCGCCACCGAAGCCGCGATGCTCTCCGCCATCTTCGCGTATAACCTGCTCGCCGTGTATCAGGCGCAGGTGACCCCGCAGAGCGGCTGGCGTCAGCCCTCGACACTGCGTGCGGCGGTGTTTGTCTGCGGAGCCGTGCTCGGGCGTATCGGGCGCAAAATCGTGCTCAGACTCTCGCAAACCGGGGGAGGGCTCGCGAAGCACAAAGCCTTGATCGACAAGGCCTGCGAGCCACCAGAGCCAATCGCGCCGCTTTTGGTCCGACGACGACCGCCAGCCCCCGATTGGGACAGGGTGGCACCCGGCGGCTGCGCGATCTGACCCCGCTCAAGCGCCCTCCATCAAAAGGGCAAACGCGGCGTTCGGGTTAAACAGCCCTCTAAAGGCGCAAGCTGCCGATAAAGATAGGTCGGAAGGACTGAGCGTGTATATTCCGGTCGTTCATCTCCAATGACTGGAACAATCGTCCTATGAATCAAAGACCGCTTATCCTCTCCGCTTTGGTCTTTGCTCTGGGACTCTCAGCCTGCTCACACTCGCCACTGGCCAGAACTGGCATCAAGGGCACCCATCAACCTGAGGCCAGCCAAGCAGCACTGGAGCAGGCCCTGATGACGGCAGACCGTGCCAGTGCGGCCGGACTCAAGACGTCCGAAGATCATCAAGCCTATTCCGCCGCCACAGAAAAGGCGGTCGCCCTCTGGCTGGCGCTGAGCGATGAGAAAACCCGCTCCAAGAGCATCGCAGCAGGAGGCATTTACCGCATGCAGGCCACCTGGCCTGCGAAACTGCTCTTCGACGAGTTGATCCCTGCCCGCACCATCAAGCACAGGACACTGAAACGGCACATCACCCGCGAGGGCGTGGGCGTGCCGTTCGTGGCCCATTGGAAGCCCACGGCGGAGCGCCAGGCCGTCGAGCCATTCATGAGAGAACCCGGCTACATGGTCCCCGTCACCGCCACGCTGGAATTCCGCAGCGCAGGCCAAGGCGTGCGCATTGCGGCTCTCGTGCTCCATGATCCACGTGTTGCTGAAACCGTGCGCCTCGCAGGCAAATCCCGCCCTTTGGCCGCCGATCTCTCTGCGATCAGCGAGTACATCATGTCCAATAAGCAACTGCAGATGTCGAAACTCAGCGCCTTGCTGCATGCCGGCGGCAGCATGGACAAACTCGGGATCATCGCCCTTGAGCGCCCCTCGCCGGACCGGATTCCCGCCATCTTTGTGCATGGCCTCATGTCCCGTCCCGCCACCTGGCGAAATCTCCTCAACGAACTCGGGGCCGACACGGAACTGCAAAAAAAATACCAGGTCTATTTTTTCCGCTACCCGTCCGGTGTGCCGATCATCTTCAGTGCTGCGAAGCTCCGCGGACAACTCGCCGTGTTGCACAGCGAACTAGAGAAGCGGGGCAGTCACATCCACGGCCATCAGATGCTGCTCGTCGGCCACAGCATGGGCGGCCTCGTCAGCAAGTCCCAGGTGCAGGGCAGTGGTGACCAACTCTGGGTGAAAGTCTTTGGCGCCACGCCCGACAAGTTGGGGCTATCCAAGGATGAGATCGATGCCATGAACCGCTTCCTCAACTTCGAGCCCAATCCCTATGTGAGTCGTGTCATCTTTATGGCCACTCCACACCGTGGCAGCGAAATCGCCTCCGGCACTCTTGGTAAGATTGGCCGCAAGCTCATCAGCCTGCCCAAAAACGCCCTGGGCGGCGCGTTCCTCGCCTTGAAGAGCCACACGCAAAGCCCGGCGATCCGCAAACTCGTGGCCAAGGGCGTGCCCTCCAGTGTGGAAAACCTCTCGCCTGAATCCCCTTATGTGAAAATCGCCATGACCCTGCCCCTGCGGCCCGGCCTCCACATTCACTCCATTATTGGCAACAAAGACGGCCTGCCGCTCACCGACCCGCGCTGCACCGACGGTTTCGTGCCCTACCACAGCTCGCATCTAAATGGAGTGGAGTCGGAACTCATCGTGCGCTCCGACCACCATGTGCATGATACCCCTGAAGCCCTCGCAGAGATCAAGCGCATCGTCCGGCTTCATCCAAAAAGCTTCTAAACTCCGTGGCGCATGCCTTTTCTCCATGGCCAGCATTCGCCGGTCGTCCTCCCGCCAGGCACCGGGTTGACTTCGCAGCCGCATCCCAAGAAAGACCGTGGTTGTTGCTGCTGTTCCAGCATCTCACGGCCGCACCTTTTGCCACACTGACATCCACTCGGCTTCCATTCACGCCATGAACACGTCGCCATTGCGCCAGATCGCCGCCCAAAGCACTCCACTGTGGATTTTAGTGGGCGGGCATTTGTTTGCTTCACTTTTTCTCAAGGAACTCAGCCACGGCCTGGCTGACATCGAAGATCCCAAATTGCTGGTCATCGTCCAGGTGATCGATGCCTTTTACCGCTGGACGAACCACTGGATCAAACCCGTCATTCTCCTGCTCATGGTGATCTTGCAAGTGTGCCTGCTGCGCGGGAAAACCATCCAGCGGGGCCTCGATTTTCTTGGTGCAATGCTAACGCTGCGCTGCGTCTTCCTGTTTGTGACGATGAACCTGCTGCTGATGAGCCACCTCAAGGCCAACGGGATGCTGCTTATCCAACTCGTGCTTTTTATCCCCGTGGTCACTTTAAATTTCGGCTGGCTCTACTGGCGGCTCGATTCCGCCGCCCGCAGCGTGGGCCGCCGTCATATCCGTTTCGAGAACGAGGAAGAACGTCCGGATCCTTTCGACTACTTCTATGCGGCGTCCATGGCGCTGCACCAGTTCGAGCCGAAAGGCTCCGCGCCCACCACCCGGCTCATGAAGAGCCTGTACATGCTGCACGGCGTCATCATGCTCGACCTCGTGGCCCTCACCCTCTCACGGGCCATCGCACTGACCTCCGGTGGTTGAATCAGCGCGGCGACGGTGTCAGGCGACGACGTCTTGTCCTTCCGGTGATGACGGCGCAGCTGCCGTCTGCCATGACACATGGGCAATCCAAGGAATGAACAGATGGGCGGGATCAAGGACGCGATAAAGAAGTGGCAATGCATCGAGCCGGTTGCTCATCAACATGACAAACTTGAGGCATCCGGTGCGTAGTAATCCGCATGTCGCGCATTCTCTGCACTCCACGTGAACACGCCTTCTCTCGCCGTGCCTTTCTCGGCGGTGGATTGAGTTTACTGGCTTCGCCGGTGCTGGCAGAGGCGATGAAGCAGCGGGACAAGCAGGTGCTGTTTGTGTGGCTGGACGGCGGCATGTCGCAGCTTGAAACGTGGGACCCGAAGCCGAACACGGAGTTCGGCGGGCCTTTTCGCAGCATCAAGACCTCGGTGCCGGGAGTGCATTTCTGTGAGCTCATGCCAAAGCTGGCAAAGCAGATGCACAAACTCTGCGTGGTGCGCAGCATGAGCACAAAAGACAATGCGCACTCCTCTGGCGTGGATCGCATCCAGCGCGGTGATCCGAAAAATCGCGGCGTGCCGTATCCGCACTTCGGCGCGGGTGTGGCGAAGTTGCTGGGGCCGGGATCGAGCGGACTGCCGCCGTATGTGTGGATCAAGCCGGGCAGTGGCGGCTTCAAAGCGGAGGACGCGGGCTTTCTGGGGCCGAAATACGGCTCGCTGGCCTTTGGCGATGGCAAGCCGCCGGAAAATCTGCTGCGTCACCCCGACATCAGCGCGGAGCAAGACACGGCACGCAATGAACTGCGCCAGATGCTCGATCAACGCTTCGCCAAGCAGCGTGAGAAGCGTGTGGTCGAAGCTAACGCTTCCGTGTTCGACATGGCGGAGAAGTTGATGGCGCGCGCGGACATTTTTGACACCTCAAAGCTTCCGGAGCGCGATCGCGAGCGCTATGGGCGGCATGATTTCGGCCAGCATATGCTCGTGGCGCGGCAGATGCTCGAAGCCGGCGTGCGTTTCGTCAAAGTGACGAGCTACGGCTGGGACACGCATGGCGATAACTTCAACGCGCATGCGGGGATGGTGCCAAAGTTTGATCAGGCCTTCAGCGCGATGCTGGAAGACCTCGAAGCCAGCGGACTGCTCAAAACGACGCTGGTTATCTGCCTCAGTGAATTTGGCCGCACCCCGCGCATCAACGGCCATGTGGGCCGCGATCACTGGCCGGAAGCGTGGAGCATCGCCATGGCGGGTCACGGGGTGAAGCATGGCGCCGTCGTGGGTGAGACCAATGAGCGCGGCACCGAAGTGAAATCGCAGCCGTTCGACATCGGCTCCGCGTTCCACACTTGGTATCGCGCGTTGGGCATTGACCCGCTTAAAACAGAGTTCGACAACGCCGGACAGCCGCTGCCCATCGCCCACGATGACATGCTGCCCATCAAGGAGGCCCTGGCGTGATGAAACTGGAACCCAAACAGCTCACGGAGTTCAAAACCGAGCGCCAGATCTCTGCGGCACGGTTCAGCAATGATGGCGGCATGCTCGCAGCAGTGGGCTACGAGCCGACGGTGCGGCGCTGGCAGTTTGATGGCAAGACGTTGACGCCACTGCCTTCCATTGAAGGATTTCACGGCTACAGCACCGCGCTGGCGTTTCATCCGAAGCGGGCGCTGTTGTTTGCGGCGGACTCCTGGGGCCAGTTGCGCTGCATCGAGGGTGAAAAGACGCTCTGGCAGCATGAATCGGCCCATGATGGCTGGCTGCGACAGATCACGGTTTCAGCCGATGGCAGCCGCATCGCGACGTGTGGGAAGGATGGCTTTGTGCGCGTGTGGAATGCCGCGGACGGCAAGAAACTGGCGGAACATCAAGCGGGTGAAGATGTCTATGCGCTGACGATGGGGGACGGCATCGTCTTTGGCGACATGCGTGGGCGAATCGAGGCCTGGGATGTCGATTTGAAGCAGAAACAGCGCTCGTTCGATGCTGCAGCACTCTACAAACTCGATCGCATCCAGGATCTCGGCGGTTTGCGAGTGCTGTTGTTCATTGACGGTGGGAGGACGCTGCTCGCGGCAGGAACGACGCCGCAAAACGGCGCGACACCGCAAAGCATCCCGACGATTCTATTTTTCGACACGGTCAGCGGCAAGCTCACCAAGACCGTGACGCATGGCACGAATAAAGAAGGCTATGTTCACGACCTCGTGCAGCACCCGACCGGCTGCCTGATGGCGGTCTCATCGGGTTCACCCGGCAGTGGTTTGCTCTTCCTGCTGGACCCCGCTGAGAAGACAGTGTTGTACGAAAACAATAAGATGGCCAACTGTCACGCGCTGGCGCTGCACCCGGACGGAAAACACTTCGTGGTGAGCTCCACGAATCGCGATAGCAACGGCAACGGCAAATCACTGACCAAAGACGGCACCTACAAGACGAACACCTCGCCGCTGCATTTGTTTGAAGTGTGACGACAAGCGCGCCTGCACCAAGACAGCATCTGGTTCTGGATTCTAGCGGAAGGCTGCGATAGGCTCGGCCCGCATGCCCCAGACACGCTGTTTTTTAATTCTCGCCGCCATTCTATCGCTCCCAGCCGCAGTCCTCGCGGCAGGATTGGAAGACGCGGCTGATTATCTCTCCGCCCGGCAGGCGCTGGCGGATGGGCTGCCGGGAGTCGCCGGTGTCAAAGCGGAGCGCCTGCTCAAGCAGAAGGGCTGGACGCGTGTCGAGACACGCCAGCTCGCCACCTTTGCCGCCGAAGCCTGGACGCGTGCCGAGGCAGGTAATCGCGTGCTGGCGCTGGCAGAGGCCTATGATCTCGATGACGAAACATTCTGGCGCGGAGAGGCGCTGGTGTTGAACGGTGATCTGCATGGTGCGCGAAAAATCCTGACGGAAGACGAACAATCGCCACGCCCGCCACGCGCCCGGCTGCTGCTGGCGCAGATTTTGGCCGCGCTCGGTGAAAATGCCGCAGCCCATGCCGAAACCACGCCGCTGCTGCAATCCACCGACGAATCGCTGCGCATGCATGCGCAACTGCTGCACAACGAAATCGACATCAACGAAGGCAAAACTGCGGACGCGCTACCCGCAGGAGCCATGGATGCCGCCAGCAGCTACCTGCGCGCCCGTGCCCTGCTGCAAAGCGGACAAATCATTCCAGCCCAGAATGTACTAAAAAACGTTCTGGCTGCCACGAGCGGCGGTGAGAGGTTGCATCAGGCCGCCATCCTGCTTGAGGCCGAAGCTTTGCTGCGGCAGAACCAGACGGCCCAGGCGCAGGATCATCTGCTCAAATTTCTCGATGCCACCGCCGACAGCCGCCTGTGGCTGGAAGCCTTCGACCTGCTCGGCCGTGCGCATCAGAGCCTCAAGGAGCCGCGCAGTCTGCCAGAAGCCGTGCTGCGCTGGATTTCCTCCGGCAACGCGGCACAGCAGCAGCCTGACCCATCTCCCGCTCTCACCGCTGCCGCCACTGATTTTCGCGGTCACGCGATTTATCTCACCGCCAAATGGCTGGCTGCAGAAAATCGCGATGATGAAGCCGTGAGTCTGCTCGAAGCCCTGCTTCAGCTTCATCCCGACCATCCACGCCTAAGCGATGCGATGCGTCTGGCGATGGAAATTTATGCGGACCACAAAATCGATGCCCGCGTGCTCGCGCTGGCCGAAGCGTGGCGTAAACAGTTCAGCAATGGTTCTGCCACGGTCGATTTCGCCGCCGGCAGCATTCTCTTCCGCCGGGGCGATCACCGCCAGGCGCTGCAGTTGTTTCAAAACGCGGCCAACATTGCCACCACCCTCACAGAACGCCGCCGTGCGTTGTTCAATGCGGCGGTCGCGGCCATCCTCGCCAGTGATTTCACGCTTTACACCAGCCTCCTCGCCCAGCTCGAGATCGTGTCGAACGCCGCCGCCGTTGGCAAAGAGACCAGCGACTCCGCCGCCACGCTGGAATTCGAAAAAGCTCTGTTCCTGGCCGCCGGACGCAAGCCCGAGGCAGAACCGGGGCTGCGTGCTTTCATCCGCGCCCACCCAACGCATCCGCGCTACGCCGATGCCTGCATTGCCCTGACCGAGTGGATGCTCATGGCGGCGCCACCACGTGTCCAGGATGCCCAGACCACTCTCGACAGCGCCACCGCCGCCGAACTCACGCCCGCACAACGGCAGCGCATCGACTACACACGACTCTGGCTGCGTGATGCTGCGGGAGATTTAAAAGCCCTCGTCAACGACGGCGCGACCTTCCTCAAAGCCTGGCCGCAAAGCAGCTTGCTGCCTGAGGTGCGCATGAAAATCGCCAGTGCTTATTTCAGGCTCGAGGATTTTGCCAACTCCCGCACGGAATTCGAAATCATCGCCCGCGATTACCCCGACACGCCACACGCAGACACCGCGCTCTACTTCGCCGCCATGTCCGCCTCCTCGGTGATGAGCCAGGAAGGCCGCGCCCGGGCGTTCGCAATCTGGGAGAAACTGGCGGAAAAAAGCGGCTCGCTCGCAGTGGCAGCACGGCGGCAGCAGGCCTTGTCCGAACGCCTTCAGGGCAATCACGTCCCCGCTCTCGCTGCTCTGGACAAGGTGCTGGCCATGAAATCCCTGGATCCTGAACAACGGCGCATGACCCTCTGCGAGAAAGCGGAGGTGCTGCTGCTGCTCGGGAAAGCCGAGCCCGTGCGGCTGGATGCTGCCGCAGACCTGCTCGATGAATTTCTCGCGGACCATGCCCTGCCTTTCGTATGGAAAGCTCGTGCCGGCTTCACGCTCGCCTCCGCGCATCATGACGCGAAACGCGACACCGAAGCGCTCGAAGCCTGCTACAACGTCCTGCGTGACGCCGACATGACACCGCCAGCGAGTCCGGCGGATTACGTGTGGTTCTCCAAGGCAGGTTTCTTCGGCATTGATCTCCTCGAAGCCTCGCGTCAATGGGAGCCTGCGGCACGTCTCGCAGAACAAATCGCCCAACGTCCCGGTGATCGTGCCACTGAAGCACGCGAACGTGCGACCAAAATTCGTCTCGAACACTTTCTCTGGAACGGCCCGGCTCCCACGCCACCCAAGGTGCTGAAATTCGACGAAAAAATCGAGGACAAGCCTGCCTCAGCCGACAAACCAGCAACCAAGAGCACGAAGAAAAAATCTCGTTAAGCGATCAAGCCGCGTTTCACCTCGCCAAACACATCGGTGAGCCGAAAATCGCGACCAGCGTAGCGATAGGTGAGTTTTTCGTGATTCAGACCGAGCAGATGCAGCATCGTCGCGTGCAGATCGTGCAAATGCACCTTGTCCTGCTCCGCCTTCGCCCCCGTTTCATCCGTGCTGCCGTAACGGATGCCTGGCTTGGCACCACCGCCCGCCATCCACATCGTGAAACCTACATTGTTGTGATCGCGGCCGTTGTTTTTGTTTAGCAGCGGTGGTCGGCCAAATTCACCGCCCCACAGCACCAGCGTGTCTTCCAGCAGGCCGCGTTGTTTCAAATCGGTGAGCAGCGCCGCCACCGGCTGATCCGTTTCGAGCGCATGCTGCGGATGACCTTTGAAAATATCGCTGTGATCGTCCCAGAACTCGTGATTCACCTGGATGAAACGCACACCCGCCTCGGCAAACCGCCGCGCCATCAAACATGCGCGTCCGATCTGATCGGTCGGCTTCCCATCGCCGATGCCATACATCTCCTGCGTCGCCACACTCTCCTTGTTCAAGTTCATCACTTCCGGCATTTCACGCTGCATGTTGAAAGCCAGTTCCGCCGATGTGATCAACCCTTCGAGCGCCGCATTGCTGCCATCTTGCGCCAGCTTTTGTCGGTTCAACGACTGCACGAGATCGAGCTGACGCCGTTGCGCTGCCACATCCATGCGTGCATTCTTCATGAACGGCAGTTGGATGTCTTTGAGTGATGTCGCGGGTGCAATCGGACTCGCACCATTACCGCTATCCTGGCCGATCGGTGTGCCCGCGCACACCGATGGCAAAAACGCGCTGCCAAATTTCACGGGACCACCACCAGAGAAGGATGGGTTGATCGTCACAAAGCCAGGCAGGTTTTGATTCTCCGTGCCCAGCCCATACACGCACCACGCGCCCACGCTTGGCCGCGTGAAGGCAAAACTGCCCGTGTTCATCTGCAAAATCGCCTGCGGATGCGCATTGTGGTCCGTATGCATCGAATTGATCACGCACAGATCATCCGCATGGCGGGCGATGTTCGGCAGCAAATCGGAGACGAGCATGCCGCTCCTGCCACGCGGCTTGAACTCCCACGGCGACTGATAAAACACCGTCGGACTGTCCTTCGCCACCGGTTTGCCATGCTGCTTCGTCAGCGCCGGCTTGAAATCAAACGTGTCCACCTGCGACGGCCCGCCCTGCATGAACAAAAAGATCACCCGCTTCGCCCGCGCCGGGAAATGCGTCCTCGTCGGCACCAACGGATTTACCATCGCCGCCTGCGCGTTGCTGCCGAACAGTCCCTTGAGTGCCAGCATGCCGAATCCAGCGCTGGAGGCGCTGAGCAGTTGGCGGCGGTTGAAGTGGCTGTTCATGCTTTGGCCTCAGTAAACGGTTTGAAACTCGCCGCTTTGCAGCACCGCATGGCAGAGCTGAGTCCACCCTTCGTCAGTGTCACCCGCAGCAGTGATAAAGCCGCGCAAGGCTTCAAGCTCCTGCGTGGTGGGCAGCCGGCAGCAGGCCATCTTCCAGACGCGCGTGATTCGCACGTCGAGAGTCGTTCCGAGCAGCCGTTTGGAGAAGTTCTGCGCCTGCGTCATGACTTGATCGCTGTTCATGAGCAGCAGCGACTGCACGGGTGTGATGCTGGCGGATCGATTGCCGATGACGAGGCCGGGGTCCGCAGCGTTGAAGCACTGCATCATCGACAGCTGCGCTCCGCGCACAATGGGCAGGTAGATGCTGCGGTGCGTGGTGTCGTCCTTGAGATCATTGAGAAAATGCTTCCGTCCCACCTCGCGCCCCGCTGGCGTGATCGCCTGCGCTTTGTCGGCCACCGGCGATCCTTCACGCGGGGT
Source organism: Verrucomicrobiales bacterium (assembly GCA_043770175.1). GTDB lineage: Bacteria > Verrucomicrobiota > Verrucomicrobiia > Verrucomicrobiales > Verrucomicrobiaceae > Prosthecobacter. Next base: position 11,010 of record JAYVIO010000237.1, read on the forward strand.
GTGATCGAGTGTGCCACCGAGGTAAAGAATCGCATCGCGCAACGGCTCTGCTTCGAGGCGTTTCTTGTTCGCACGCCAGAGCATGATATTGGCAGGATCACTCGACTGCGCGACTGTCGCTGAACTCATCTGATAAGAACGACTCATCACCAATTCGCGAATCAGACTCTTGATCGACCAACCGTCCTTCACAAATCGTGCCGCCAGATCATCCAACAGCTCGGGATGCGAAGGCTTCATGCCCATCTTGCCAAAATCATCCGGTGATTCGACCAAGCCACGGCCAAACACATGCAGCCACACGCGATTCACGATCACGCGGGCCGTCAGCGGGTTCAACGGACTCGCGATCCAGTCGGCAAGCTGCCGACGACCACTCTCTTTCGGACCGATAGTCGCCAGTTTGACTGGAATGGCCGACAACGCGCCGCGTTTCACGGGTGCGAGCGGTTTTTTGATCTCGCCTTTGTCGAACACGGGGCAGTCGATGGGCGTTTCGCCATCACGCACGGACATGCCTAGAGGCGGTGGCATTGGCGCGCTCTTTTGCTTCTCCGCGAGCTTCTTCTGCCACGCAGTCACGTCTTGTTCGAGCACGCCGAGCGTGGTCATTTTCTCCGCCATCTCCTTCGGCATCGCCACAGGCTTCTTGGTGGGATCAATGCCGGCTTTGATCAGTTCTTCACGCACCGTGCTGCGCTTTTTCGCCACCTCCAGATAGTCCTTCTGCATGTCGGCGATGTCTTTTTCGTGCTGCTTTACCGCAGTCATGCGCTGCAAGCCATCCTTGCCCAGCGGCATCGCTTCGGCCTCCTTCTTCACGTTGTTCGTTTCCACGCCGGAGAGGTTCTGCGTGCTGCGAAAGATGCCCGCCAGCGCATGATAGTCGGTGGTTGGGATGGGGTCGAACTTGTGATCGTGGCAGCGCGCGCAGTTTGCGCTCAAGGCCAGAAACGCATGACAGGTCGCGTCGATCTGGTCATCGGCCACATTCATGTCATAGAGCATCTGGTCCTGCTCGCCCAATGACTTCACGCCGATGTTGAGAAAGCCGGTGGCGAGCAGTTGATCGTCGCGGCGGACGGAATCATTCGCAGGCGGCAGCAGATCGCCCGCAATCTGCTCGCGGATGAAATCATCAAACGGCGTGTCGCGATTAAAGGAACGCACGACGTAGTTCCGATAACGCCACGCCAGCACGTAGGCCATGTTGCGCGTGTTGCCGCTGGTCTCCGCATAACGCGCCACGTCCAACCAGTGGCGGCCCCAGCGGGTGCCGAACTCGGGCGAGGCGAGCAGTTTGTCCACCACGGTGGAGAATTTAGACATCTCAAAACTCTCGATCTCCTCAAGCGGCGGCGGCAGGCCGATCAGATCAAAGTACACGCGCCGCAGCAGCGTCAGTGCATCGGCATCACCATTCGGTGTGAGATTCTCTTTTTCCAGCCGTGCCAGGATGAAATGATCTACGCGTGAGCGCGGCCAGTTCTGCTGGTTCACCACCGGCAACGGCTGAAGCGCGAAGGGCTGCAGCGACCACAGCGGGTCCGCCGACGGCACGGCAGCCGCCGCCATTACGGGAAGGTAGAACCAGGCTGTGAGGCGCGAAATCACGCTGTCAATACGGCCTGGCGGTCGCAATCTTGAGCCGGCGCATGAAAAACATCTTGCAAGAGCGCCTCCTTTCCCGCACACTCCGCACCGTTCCAGGTTCTCTCAACTTGGTGAACACTTGGTGTTGTCCCCGGCAGGTTTGCCGATGTTTCCCCAGCCACTTGTGCTGATGAAACGCGCCCCCGCACTCGTTGCGTGGCCGTCATTCCTTCTGGAGCACACCGCGGCAAGGCCGCTTCCCCACCCACATTTCCACCTCATCACCGCACGGATGACCGCCGTCATTGGCCGCTCCGTACGCTGTTTTCACCCGACATCGTTCTTTAATCATGGCTGGCCACAATAAATGGTCCAAGATCAAGCGTGGCAAAGCCATCGTTGACGCCAAACGCGGCAACGCTTTCAGCAAGCTTGCCAAAGAAATCACCCTTGCCGCGAAAGCCGGCGGCGGCAGCCCCGACACCAATGCCCGCCTGCGCAGCGCCATCACCGCCGCGAAAGCCGCCAATGTCCCGAACGACAACATCGACCGCGCCATCAAAAAAGGCACCGGTGAACTCGCGGGAGCGCAGCTCGAAGAAATCCTCTATGAGGCCTACGCGCCCGGCGGTGTCGCCATGATGATCGAAATCGTCACCGACAACCGCAACCGTTCCGCCAACGACATCCGCGTACTCCTGTCCAAAAACAACGGCACCTTCGCCGACTCCGGCAGCGTGGCTTATCTCTTTAAGCGGCGCGGCGAGATCCGCCTCGACAAGGCCGCCGCCACTGAAGATCAAGTCATGGAGCACGCGCTCGAAGCCGGTGCCGAGGACATTCAGGAGGAAGGTGATGACTGGGTCGTCTATTCCGCCACCGACCAGCTTTTCCAGGTCGCCGGAGTTCTGCGTGAAAAAGGTCTCGCCTCGCGCACCCAGAACCTCATCTACCAGCCGCAGACCACCGTCACCATCAGCGATGTGGACACCGCCAAGTCACTGATCCGCCTCTACGACCTGCTCGACGACTACGACGACTCACAGCACATCCACGCCAATTTCGAAATCGACGACGCCATCGCCGACCAGCTCGCCTAATCCCCTCTCTCCTTTTCCATTTATGCCCGAAGAACTCATCGCCGAGGTTGAAGAACCCAAGCCCAAGCGCAAAGCCCCGGCCAAGAAGGCCGTCGCTAAAAAAGCTGCCGTGAAAAAGCCTGCGACCAAAGTGGCGCGCAAGACCACGAAGAAGCAGATCGCTGACGCCGAAGCTTTCGAAACCGAAACAACTCCTGCGCCCGAAGCTGAAGCCGCCCCTGCCATGGAGATTCCGGCACCCGTGACTGAAGTTGCTCCACTGGTCGTTGCAACGCAGTCCGCTGAGCCTGCTCCCGCAGCACCTGCCGGCCACGAACCACGCGGCGAGAATCGCCCACCCCAGACTTCCAGCAACGATCCCAGCGCTCCGCGTCACGTTCCGCTCGATGACAACGGCCAGCCGCGCCCGATGACGGCCAAGGAACGCCGCAAGATGAAGTTCGAGCGCTGGAAGCAGCGCCGGGCCGAACGACGCGGAGGTGGCGGCGGTGATCGTGGCGAGCGCACTGAACGCGACCCGAATCAACCGCAGCAGAACGGTAGCGGCGAACGCGAACGCGAACACCCTGCCAGCAACACCGGCCACAGCCAGCGCCATGAGCCCCCGCAGGAAGTGCCGCTCGGCCCGCCGGAACCTGCGAATGGCATTCTCGAAATGTCGCCGAAGGGCTACGGCTTCCTGCGCCAAAAAGATCGCTCTTACGCGCAGCATCCGCTCGATGCCTTCATCCCGCCTGAGTTCATCCGCAAATACGGTCTGCGTGAGGGCATGCTCATCGCCGGCGTGCAGTGCAAAGGCGGTCGTGGCGCACAGGTCACAGAAGTCACCGAGGTCAATGGGCGCAATCCGCAGGCCATGCGTGACCTGCCGTTGTTTGAAGAACTCAAGGCCGTCAATCCCAACAAGCGCTACCAGCTTGAAACCACCAGGGACCGCCTCACCACCCGTGTCATCGACATGATGACGCCTGTCGGTCGCGGTCAGCGCGGTTTGATTGTCGCCCCGCCGCGTGCGGGCAAGACCACCATCCTCCAGCACATCGCCGAGGCCGTTGTCGAGAACCATCCCGGCACGCATCTCATGATCCTGCTCGTCGATGAGCGTCCGGAAGAAGTCACCGAGTTCAAACGCATCCTGCCCCAGGCCGAAATCTTCGCCAGCAACAACGACCAGGACGTGAAAAACCACACGCGCATCGCCGCCTTCGCCATCGAGCGTGCCAAGCGTCTCGTCGAGTGCGGTGACCACGTCTTCATGCTCATGGATTCCATTACCCGCATGGCCCGTGCCTTCAACAACACCGCCAAAAGCGGCGCCACCATGAGCGGTGGTGTCGGCGTCGGTGCGCTGGAGATTCCGCGTCGTCTGTTCGCCGCCGCGCGCAACACGCGCACCGCCGGCTCGCTCACCATCCTCGGCACCGCGCTGGTCGAAACCGGCAGCCGCATGGACGACCTCATCTTCCAGGAGTTCAAAGGCACCGGCAACATGGAACTCGTGCTCGACCGTCGCATCGCCGAGCAGTTTGTCTTCCCCGCCGTGAACATCTTCAAATCCGGCACCCGCCGTGAGGAACTGCTGCTCCAAACCTTCCAGCTCGACAAGATTCACATGCTGCGCCGCGGTCTCGCCGGCCACAAGCCCATCGAAGCCATCCAGCGTGTCATCTCCCTGCTCGAACGTTACCCCAGCAACGCCCAAATGCTCGTCGATCTGCCCAGCAAGAGCTAGCGTCTAGATGCTAGTTCCTTGATCCTAGATTTTAGCATCCAGCATCCAGCCACATGCCACTGCCAAGACCAGAACTCAAAGTGGATGCGGTGCTGCCACCGCCGGAGATCAATCCCATCGCGGCGAAACTCGCCGCGAGCAAAGATCCCACGGATCGCGCCTCCGCGCGCATCCTCGCGAAGTATCTCGATGAACTCATGCGCGTGCCGGGAACGAACGTGCGCGTCGGCCTCGATCCCATCCTCGCGTTGATTCCCGGCGTGGGCGACACCGTGGCCTCCGGTGCGGGTGTCATCATTCTGCTCGATGCCCTGCGCAGCGGCATCCCCATCACGGTGTTCCTGCGCATGGCGCTGAACATGGGCCTCAACTTCCTCATCGGCCTCATCCCCGGTGCCGGGGCCCTCGCCTCCGTCTTCTTCAAGTCCAACACCCGCAATCTGAAGCTCCTCACCGCCTGGCAGGCAGGCCACCGGGACACGGTGAAACGCAGCACCCTGCACTTCTATCTCGGCATTTTCATCCTGTTCGCATTGATTGTGTTGCTGCTCCTCATCGGCTGGGCGTTCTACGCGTGGGTGTTTTATGCCCTGGTGCAGGCGATGGGACATGCGCTGGGCTTCGGTGGCGGAGCATGAGCAAGGCTTATCAACTGTCGCCGCCGGCCCCTTTCCTGCCATGAAAAGTCTAATTGTTTCCATCGGCTGGATTCTTGCCGCTTCACTGACTATGGATGCAGGTGAGCCGTCATTGGTGACGGTTGACTTACGAGTGGATGAGACGCTCAAAGCGGTCTTCGATGCCGGTTTGAGGCCCCGAAACGTTCGAGGAATAGCAGGCACATGTGAGATTGGTCCGGCGAATCTGCGCTTTCTGTTGTCGGGGAGTAAGTCAATCGCTTTCCAGGCTGTCTCCGCTTCATTTCAAATCGATAAGCATGATCGCATTATACAGATCCAATCATTTACGCCTGCGTTGTCACTAGAAGATGCACGGCTATTGTCCGAGCAATTTCATAAAGAGTTTGGGAAACCCATGGAACCATGTCTGGCCTATCTTGAGAGAGTAAAATCTAATTGGCTGTGGCCCGGAGCTGAATACAGCATCGGATCGGAGACGACACCCAGAGTGGGTATTGGCTTCCAGCTAGGCGGTGGCGGCTCAGAAAAACCAGTTCGAATGGCGATAGGGCTGTCTTGGCCCAGGGAATGGAAAAGCGTAGATCGGCGGCGAGAGCCGATCAAGCCTCCGTCTGGTTATGAAAACGTGTCGATGGAGCCGCTGCCAAATCCAAATCTTAAAAAATTGGGGACTGCAACGACACCGAAGCCGCCGCCAGTGGTGCAACCACCAACGTCGAAGGCATCCGAAGCAAAGCCCTCGCCTACACCAAGCGAAGAGCCGACATCACCAACGCTATGGTCGATGGTGGCCGTGTTGTTCGTGGCGGCGATTGGCCTGCTGTGGTTGTTGCTCAAGAAACGCAAGTGATCCGCCTGCAACGTCATCGACAACGGCAAGTGTCGCTCGAGCAGCTCACCAGCTCCGCACCGTTGCCAACCGCAGGGATGCTCCGCCCGCTCCTGCCCCTGCAAGTTGGCAGGAGACCGTGAGAATGCGCAGGCAAGGTCGCGAGTCGGTTCGTGACAGGTCATCTCCAAGCATCCAGACTTCCTGAAGCGACGTAGTTCTCCCATCATGCCCAAACCCGCACTCCACTCCAAAGCCCCGGATTTCACCGCACCTGTCATCGGCGGCAGTTATCAAGACGGCGACAGCGTCACGCTGAGCAAACTCAAGGGACAGAGCGTGGTGCTGTATTTTTACCCAAAGGATGACACGCCGGGCTGCACGAAGCAGGCCTGTGCGTTGCGCGATGGCTGGAAGTCCATCGCGAAGAAGGCGCTGGTGTTTGGCGTGAGCACGGACCCGATCAAGAGCCATGTGAAGTTCATCCAGAAGTATGAACTCCCCTTCCCGCTCATCGCTGACGTCGATCAGAAGATCGTGAACGCCTACGGCGTGTGGGTGGAGAAGAGCATGTATGGCAAGACCTACATGGGCACCGAGCGCAGCACCTTTGTGATCGACAAAGACGGCAAGATCGCCGCCATCTTCGAGAAGGTGAAACCGGACGAGCATCTGGATGCCGTGCTGGCGGTGCTTTGAGAAATCAGATTCAGAGAATGAGATTCGAATGAGGAAGGCAGGAACGCAGGAAACTGGGTTCATCCGGGAAATTCGGGCGTGAGGGAGGGATGGAGCAATGGAATGGTGGAATATTGGGAAGGCACACGAAGCCAGGGGCAAGGAGGGATTCAGGCCTTCCAGTCCGCCTCTAAACGCAGGAATGGCGGCCAGGAAACCGCCGCTGCACTTCTGCGCCACTCCAACACTCCAATACTCCAATCCCCCTTATTTGATCCCCTCAGTTCTCAATCCCGCGCCTTGAGCACGCCCACCATGTCCAGCTTGCTGAGCATGCGGCTGACGACTGCAAACGAGGCACAGGAGGCCAGCAGGACGACGAGAACAGCCATGGTGTAAGTATAGAGGCTGATCTGCAGTGGCATGCGCACGGTTTCGGTGCTGATGGCGTTGATGACGAAGGTGGTGAGTCCTTTGCCAAACAGCAGGCCGGCGGGCAAAGCGGCCGCGATGAGCAGGATGAGTTCTCCCAGCAGCACGCCGGCGATTTCACGCTGGGTGAAGCCGACCACGCGCAGTGTGGCGAGATCGCGGCTGCGTTCGGATAAAGCGATGCGGGCGCTGTTATAGACAACACCGAAGGCAACGATGATGGCGAGCACAAGATAGAGCTTGCGAATGATGCCGATGCTCTGGCCGGTGGTGCTGCGGAAGGAGTCGAGCTGGTCCTGTTTCACGAGTGTGATCGCCACGCGCGGCGTGTCTTTCACCTCGCGCATGAATTCGACCCAGCGGGCCTGATCCACGGCGAGGTAGGCTCCGCTGATGGTGTCGCCCTCACGCATGAGACGATGCAGCGCATTGATATTCATGAAGGCCGCCACGCCGGCAAAGTCCCGCATGAAGCCGCGGATGGCGACACCGCGCGTGGCACGCTGGCCTTCGAGCGCCTCGACCTGCACGACGTCACCGATGCGTGCGCCGAGGATTTCACCGAGCTTCGCGGACATGACGATGCCTTCCTCCGGCAGCACGATGCGGCGGCGTTCTTCATCGAGCAGGCGGTTCAGATCAGCATCACGCGGCAGGCCCATGATGGCGAGCTTGCGTGAATGATGGCCGTGATGGATGCGCGCCTGCACCGCGCGCACCGGCTCGGCACGCAGCACGCCGGGAAGCTGCTCCAGATCATGCAGCGCCGGTGCGGAGCCGGGTTCGCTGAAAAACACCACCACATCCTGCCGCTGCACGTCATTCCATTGATAGGTGAGCAGATAGTCGATGCTGTCGGCCATCGAACCGGGCAGCACCATGAGTCCGGTGGCCAAAGCGAGGCCAAAGATGGTGAACACGGCCTGCAACGGACGGCGTTCGATGTTGCGCAAAGCCATGCGGAAGGCGGGGCTGCTGCCACGCGTGAGTCCGAGCCGCTCCAGCAGCGAGGGTTTGAAATCGGCGGGCGGTTCGGGCCGCATCGCCTCGGCAGGCGGCAGTTTGACCGCCAGCCACACCACGCTGATGACACCGATGATCGACGCTCCGGCGCTGACCACGAGCGCGAGGCCCAGCGCACTGTAATCCATGCGGAAGCTCAGGTCGGGAAAGCGGAAGAACAGCGTATAGACACTCACCAGCCCGCCGCCCATGTAGCGCCCCGCCACACCGCCGATGAGCGTGCCGAGCACGACAATGACCAGCGCGTAGTTCAGATAGTGCCGCCCAACCTGCCAGGACGAATAACCGAGCGCCTTCAATTGCGCGATCTGCTCGCGCTGCAAGCGCACGAGCCGCGCGAGCACTGCATTCACCATGAAGGCTGCCACGCTGAGAAAGACGATGGGATAGGCCACGGACAACGCACGCACCACGCGCAGTTCGTCATCGAGCCGCTTCGCGCTGTTGTGGTCGCTCTGCGTATAGGCCCCCATCGCGCCGTAATCGGCCAGCAGGCGGTCCATCTCCGCCATCACCGGCCCCGCCAGTGCTCCGGGCGCGAGATCGACGCTGATGTCGTTGAAGGCACCGTCGAGGTTGTAAGGCACCGCGATGGCCTTGTAGTTCATCCAAAACACGCCGTAGCGTTTATTGTCGGGCAACGTCTGGCCCGGACGTGCCTCAAAGACAAACTCCGGTGACAAGCCGATGCCGCAGATGATGATCGAGTCGCGATGCCCATTGATAATCGCGACGATGCTGTCGCCGATCTGCAGTTTGTTCGCGAGCGCGAAGGACTCGCTCACCACAGCCTGCTGACGCTCACCCGTCAACGGCAGGCGGCCTTGACGAATGAACACTTGGTTCAGCGTCTGCGGGCGATCTTCCGGCAATGACACGAGATGCGCCGAGGCCGGCTCGGTGACGCCTTCGAGATCGAGCGTCGCATCCACCACGACCCGCGCCTCAATGGCGGCGACGCCGGGCAGCTCCGCGATGCGCTCCGCCAGCGACAGCGGCGCACGCTTCAGGGACGCAAACACATCCGCCAGCCGGTAGCGCTGGTAGTAGGCGTCACGCGTGCTTTCCAGCGTCAGGATGATGCTGCGCGTCATGATCATCATCGCCAGCCCGCAGGCCATGACGAGGCTCACCGCCACGATCTGCCCTTTCATGCGACCGAGGTCGCGGAACAGCTTGAGATCGAGTGGCGTCAGCATGATCGGCAGTCCTCATGATGGCGCAGGGCCGCCAACCCTCAACACTTAACCCCCAACCCACCACCTCCTGATCCTTCCTTGATAACTGGAACACCAGATGCGACACAGCCAAAGGCATGAACGAGATCACGAAGCGCAAGAATTTCATTCCCGTCACCGACGAACTGATCTCGTACCTCGACCAGTTTGGCCGCTGCTACTCGCTGCCGACGACGTATGACGAGCTGCGCTCCTTTTCTGATAGCTACCCGCTTTACGACAAGGAGGGCAATGCCACGCACTGGAGCAGCGTGATGTATCCGCGTGAGTACCAGCAGGAAATCTACCCCAAGCTCACCAGCATCTACTCCCAGCTCCGCACCGGGGATTTTCATGCCGTGCCGCATCTGTACATCGAGCGCGTCGATTACTGCGAGTTCGGCAACTCCCGCCCCTTCCGCGTGCGTGTCGTGAATCAATACAACGACAACTACGACCACTTCTACGTGAAGACGGCTGACGCCTCGCGGGTTTATGGCCTGGAGCTGGAGCACCTACTCTCCCCCAACCGCATCAACTACCTCATGCACCGCGGCGGCACGCTGGTGGAGGAGCACATCGCCGGTGTGCCGGGGGATGCCTTCATCCGCGACTATCTGCATCGTCCCGACTTCAACGGCGTGCGTCTCGCGAAGGAGTTCGTCAAATTCAGCGAACGCTGCTTCATCCGCCTCCTCGGCGACATGCGCAGCTACAACTACGTCATCGACATGACGCCCGACTTCGAGGAGGTGCAGTATCGCGTGCGGGCCATCGACTTCGACCAGCAGAGCTACGAAGGCCGCAAAAGCCTCTACCTCCCGCAGTTCTTCAAGGAGAACAACCCCGTCGTCCAGCTCTGCTCCGCCTGCCTGAACTTCCCCACCATGAAGCAGTATCAGGAGGAAGAGCGCAGCCTCATCTCCCGCCGCTACCTCTCCGAGCACACCCGCATCATGGCCCTGCTGCGCTGCATGAAGAACAACGCCGTGGAGCCGTTTGAAAAAGTCATCCAGCTTCGCGCCGAGTTGGGCCAGTATCACAGCTCCCATCTTTTCGATTCCTGCAAGTCCATGGGCGAAATCGTCGAACGCAACCTCGACATCATGCTCGGGCGGCATTTGGAGTGACCCTAAGATCGTGCTTGCCGCAGGCGCTGTCCTGCTTTCTTCTGGGACAAGTCATGGCTCTCAAACTCGTCATCATCACCGCCGCCCAAAAGGGTGCGAACCGCTCCGCGCTCGACTGGGCCATCAAATCTGAACTGCCGCATGGCGGCTGGTGCCCGCTGGGCGGCCTGAAGGACGATGACGCCACCGTACTGCCCTACAAGCTCAAGGAAACGCCGACGGAGAATGTGCTGGAGAGCGTGGAGTTTAATGTGCGTGATTCCGATGCCACCATCGTCTTCACGCTGGCCCCAAAGGCGGCAGGCGCGGCACAGAAGGCCGTGAGCTACGCGAAGAAGCAGAAAAAGCCCGTCATTCACCTGCACCGCGGCATTCTGGGCGTATCGGAGAAGTTTGTGGCCTTCCTCGACAAGTACTATGCCCGCCGGCTGCACATCACCGGTTCCTTGGAAGCCGATGAAGCCGGTATCAGCGCCTGGATCACGGCCGAACTGGAGAAGGCCAAGGTCATTTTGGAGCGGCGGCCGGATTGATCCACAGCGGACGTACGACAAAGCGCAAATTGACAAGCATGCTGCTCGCCGCCTTGTGTGCACCTCCATGCTTCTGCTCGCCGCTGCTTCACACTCCGCGCTCCCGCCATTGAGTTTGGTCGCGCCGTTTGCCTTGCTGCTGCTATGCATTGCGCTGATGCCGCTGTTTGCCGCCCATTTTTGGGAGTATCATTACCCGAAGGTTGCCATCGGCCTTGGTCTCGTCACGGCAGCCTATTATGTCTTCGTGCAGCGGGACTGGCAGCCGCTGCATCATGCGGCGCATGAGTATATCAGCTTCATGGCACTGGTGGGATCGCTCTTTGTCATCTCCGGCGGTATCAACATCCGTGTGAAGGGCGAGGCGACGCCAATGGTGAACACTCTCTTCCTCCTGATCGGCGCCGTGCTCGCCAATGTGATCGGCACCACGGGTGCCTCGATGCTCATGATTCGCCCATGGATCAAGATGAACAAGTACCGCATTACCGGCTTTCACATCGTCTTCTTCATCTTCGTGATCAGCAACGTCGGCGGTGCGCTCACGCCCATCGGTGATCCGCCGCTGTTCCTCGGCTTTCTGCGCGGCGTGCCGTTTTTCTGGGTGCTGGCGCACTGCTGGCAGGCCTGGGCGCTGGCCGTGCTCCTCCTGCTGGCGGTGTTTTATGCCTTCGACTCGCTGAACTTCCGCCGTGCGCCCCAGGAGGTGCGTGAAGTGGAGACCGCCCATGAAGACTGGTTCTTCCGTGGCATGCGCAATGTGATCTGGCTCGGTGTCGTGCTCGGCGCAGTGTTCCTGCCGAAGAGTGTCCAGGAAACCACCGTGCTCGGCGTGTGCTCCATCCCTGCGCTCATCATGTTTGCCGCCGCCGCCGCATCTTACTTCCTGACGAAGCCTGAAGTGCATGAGGCGAACGATTTCAACTTCGGCCCGGTGAAAGAGGTGGGCTATCTCTTCGCCGGCATCTTCCTGACCATGATCCCGGCGCTGCAAATCCTGCAAGGCGGCGAAACCGTGCAGCTCACTTCGCCGCTGCAGTACTACTTTTCCACGGGTGCGCTCTCCGCCTTCCTCGACAACGCACCAACTTACTTGTCTTTCCTCGCTGCTGCGATGGGTCATGAGCAGCTCTCGGTCGATTCCCACGCGGATGTGCTGACGTTCGCCGCCGAACATGCGCCGCACCTCATCGCCATCTCGCTCGGCGCTGTGTTCTTCGGTGCGGGCAGTTACATCGGCAACGGCCCGAACTTCATGGTCAAGGCCATCGCCGATAAATCCAAGGTCCATGCACCGTCCTTCCTCGCCTACATGGTTTATTTCTCCATCCCGATCCTGCTGCCGATCCTCATCATCGTGGGCTGGTTGATGGTTCACGACTCTCATTGACGCATGCGCCTCCTCCTTTCCAGCGCAGCACTGCTGCTGCTCGCCCAATGCGCGTTTTTTCCGCCACTCGGCAGCAAGCGCCTCAAAACCGACCTCGCGGTGCTGCATGACACCGCGCCAGCGAAATGGGCCGCGCTGCCGGTCATCTCCAAGAACGCAGCCACCGGCTGGCTCGATGAATTCGGCAGTTCCAAGCTGCCCGCGCTCGTGCAGCAGGCCATCACCGGCAATCCCAGCCTCAAAGCCACCGCCGCCCGGGTGGAGCAGGCGCACGCGCTGACGATGCAGGCCGGTTCAGGCCTGTTCCCGGCCCTGACCTCCACCGGTTCCGGCAACCGCACCCAAAGCCCCGGCGACCTGCGCTTCCCTGGCAACAATCGGATCGCCAACCGCTTCACCGGCAACTGGCTGAACATGAGCTGGGAGATCGACTTCTGGGGTCGCGTGGCCGACACGCGCCGTGCCGCCAAGGCCGGCTCCGCAGCCGCCGAGGAGGACTGGCACGCGGCGCGGCTTTCGCTGGCCGCGACCACGGTGCAGACCGCTGTAACCCTCGCCGAAGCCGAAACTCTGCTCGCGCTCGCGCAAAGCAACGTCGCCACGCGCAAAGTCCAGCTTGGCATCCTCGAACGTCAGTTGGACCGTGGCATTGATCCCGAACGTGCCGCTCTCGACGTGAGCCTGAGCCGCGCCGATCTCGCACGGGCCGAAGCCACCGTGCAGCAACGCCGCGCCACGACCGATCAAACCCGCCGCACGCTCGAAACCCTGCTCGGCGGTTATCCTGCGGGCGCTGAGCGCGGCATCGGTTCCCTGCCCGCGCTCAAACGCGGCATTCCCGCCGGATTGCCCTCGGAAATGCTGCTGCGCCGCCCTGATCTGCGTGCCGCCGAACGCCGCCTGACTGCCGCACTCGCCAGCGAGAGCGCCGCGAAGAAAGCCATGCTGCCCAGCATCCGACTCACCGGCGCGGCGGGCCGCACCTCACAGGAAATCGAGCAATTGATCCGTCCCGAATCGGCCATCTGGAACCTCGGCACGCAGGTCGGTCAGACCTTGTTTCAAGGCGGTGCGTTGAAGGCGGGTGTGGATCTCCAGCGCGGACGTTACCAAGAAATTCTGCAAACCTATTCCGCCAGCGTGCTCACGGCCTTCCGCGAGGTCGAAACCGCTCTCGCTGCCGAGCAGTTCCTGCTTCAGCAGGAGTCCGCCCTCGAACGCGCCGCCGACGAGTCCGAACGCGCCGAACAGCTCGCCCTCAGCCAGTATGAGAAAGGCCTGAGCGAGGTTTTAACCCTGCTCGACACACGCCAGCGTGCTTTCGACGCCCGCAGCACCCTCACCAGCGTCAAAGCCCAGCGTCTGCGCAATCGCGCCGCACTGCATCTCGCGCTCGGCGGGATGTTTTAATGCGCCAAGACGGAGCCGCTCACGGCTCGACGTAGAGCGTCTCGCCAGGCTTCAGCCTCGCGATGCGCTTTTTCATCGGCACAATGGCACGGCGAACCGTTTCGGCCTGCCGGGGTTGTTCCACCGTTTTCTTCGGCTTGAAACTGGCGAAGAACGAGGCTCTCGCGGGTAGCGGCTTGCTGCTAGCGGGTGGCGGTTTGCTGCTAGCGGGCGGCGGCGCTTTGCTCGCGGGTGGCGGTGTGCTGCTAGCGGCAGGCGGCGCTTTGCTCGCGGGAGGAACTGCCGCAATGTGTCGAGCAACAGGGGCGGACGCCGCGATGTCCGACCGGGAAGCGGCAGGCGGAGTTGTGATCTCGATTTCATCGCTGCCGATGGGGATGGCCTCTTCGTTCGCCGCGAGGGAACCCTGGCCGATGATTTCAACCGGTGTGCCATGCGGTGTCTCGCGGAAGAAGATGGCCGCCATCTTGGTGGGCAGGCGGATGCAGCCATGCGAGGCCGGGTAGCCGGGCAGATACCCCTCATGCATGCCGATGCCGCCGACAATGCGCATGAAGTAGCGCATGCTGGCACCGATGAATTTCGCGCCTTTCGGCAGCGCATCGGTGCGAGTATCGACATCCTCCTGCACCAGATTGCCTTCCATGTCCGCATAAGCGCCGAACAGCGATGAGCGATGATCCATATCCTTTTCAATGATGCGATACGTGCCGGTCACCGTGCCATTGCTCTCGCGCCCTGATGAAATCGGCGAGACTCCGACGAGCTCCCCGCCTTTGTAATACTGCAAGCGTTGCGTGCTCAGATTGATCACGATCTTGGGCTTGCCCTGCACGCCATCTCCTCGCCACCAGGCGCGGCTGTTGAGTGGATTGACCGCGACAGGCTCCGGCGAGGTGCTGCAACTGGAACCAATCAACGAAAAAACCAAAGCCAGCAAGAGGGCCCATTGCCTGGTAAATGATGGCGCTGAATTCATGCGGAGATAGGATGCACGCGGCGTGCCATGGTTCCAGAACTAATCATGCATATGCCACCGGCGTGCCAGTGCTGTTGGCCAGCGCCTTGAAGCGCTTGGTCAATTCCTGGGTGAGCTTGCCCGGTGCGCCGTCCCCGATGGGGCGGCGATCATACTGCACGGCAGGGATGACCTCGGCGGCGGTGCCGGTGAGGAAACATTCGTCGGCAGTGTAGATGTCGAAACGCGTCATGACGGCCTCGACGCACGACGTGCCCATTTCCGCGAGGATTTCCATGACAGCGCGGCGGGTGATGCCATCGAGCGCTCCTGAAGAAATCGGCGGCGTGGTGACTTTACCGTTTTTCACGATGAAGACGTTGTCGCCGGTGCATTCGGAGACGAAACCCTGGTCATTGAGCATGATCCCTTCGTCGCAGCCGGCCTGCAGACACTCGATCTTCGCCATGATGTTGTTGAGGTAGTTCAAGCTCTTCACTTGCGGACTGAGCGCAGCCGAATTGGGCCGACGCGTGCCGCAGGTGATCAGATTGAGGCCTTTTTCATAACGCTCTGCCGGATAGAGTGTGATGCTGCTGGCGATGATGATCACGCTGGCCTTCGGGCACTGATACGGATTCAACCCCAGCGAGCCGACGCCACGCGTGATGACGAGGCGAATGTAGCCGTCGCGCAGGTTGTTCGCGGCGACGGTGTCGAGCGTGGCTTTTTCCATTTCCTCAAATGGGATCGGCACCGTCAGGCAGATGGCCTTGGCGCAGTCGTAGAGGCGGTGCAAATGCTCGGTCAGGCGAAACACGCGACCATTGTAAATGCGGATGCCTTCAAATACCCCGTCGCCATAAAGCAGGCCGTGATCGAAGACGGAGATCTTCGCCTCGGATTCAGGAACGAGCTTGCCATCAAGGTAGATGAGGAGGTTGGCGGACATGGGGTGCGTAGAAACCACAGGCGGGAGGGTTTTGCAAGCACTGGCAATATGCTTGCACCACGGCGATTCACGCCCACTATGCGCCCCCTTAAACTCGCACTCCTACGACCATGGCCGACATCCAAACCAGCGCTGCAGACAAGAAAGACAAGGAATTCTTCACCCACATTCCCCAAGAAGCCCCGGGCTTCTTCTTGAAGGGCTGCCACCAGTATGACTGGGGCCTCAAGAACCGCCTCAGCCGCGTGTTCAACCCCAAGGACGGCCGCACCGTGATGCTCGCCTTTGACCACGGCTATTTCCAAGGCCCGACCACCGGCCTGGAGCGCGTTGATCAGACGATCCTGCCCCTCGCCCCGTATGCGGACTGCCTCATGCTCACCCGTGGCATCCAGCGTTCCGTGATTCCTGCCTCCACCACGAAAGCCATCGCCCTGCGCGCTTCCGGCGGCACCTCAATGATCAGCCCGATGGAAGAATGGGAAGGCGAGATCGACGGCAAGAAGGCCAAGTTTGGCCGCCCCGGCTTTGAGCCGCTCTCGAATGAAAGCACCGCCCTCAACATCGAGGAAGCCATCCGCCTCAACGCCAGCGTGCTGGCCGTGCAGGTCTTCATCGGCAGCGCTTACGAGCGCCAGAGCCTGAAAAACCTCACCGACCTCGTTGATGCGGCTTCGCGTTACGGCATCGCCGTCATGGGCGTGACCGCGGTGGGTCGTGCGATGGCCCGCACGCCGCAGTATTTCCGCCTCGCCACCCGCATCATGGCGGAACTCGGCGCGAACGTGGTGAAGTGCTACTACACCGACACCGAATTCGACACCGTCACGAGTTGCTGCCCCGTGCCGATCGTCATCGCCGGTGGCAAGAAGCTGCCAGAACTCGACGCCCTCCAGATGTGCGCCAACGCCATCGCGCAAGGTGCCAGCGGCGTCGATATGGGCCGCAACATCTTCCAATCTGACGCCCCCATCGCCATGATGCAAGCCGTCCAAGGCGTCGTCCACGGCGGCCTAACCGCCGAGCAGGGCTTCCAGAAATACAACGACCTGAAGGCTTCCGGCGTGAAGTAAGTTCCCAAGGAGGGGGATCATCCTGATCCCCCTCCTTTTTGCCTCCCAAGGAGAGGGACCATCCTGGTCCCTCCATCCCAACGGGGATCAAGATGATCCCCCTCCTTGTTTCCCTGTTCTCTCCTCATGAACACGCCCCTGTTCTTGAACCGTCTGACCGACGTGGAGAAATCAGCCAACCGGCTCCCGCATTGGGAGCAGCCAGGCAGATGTTACTTCATCACCTTCCGCATGGCGGACTCCATCCCCGCCGACCTGCGGCGTGAATGGACCGAAGAGCGCGATCAATGGCTCGCAGCGCATCCCAAACCGCACTCGCTCGAAGAAACCGAAGAGTATCAGCAGCGCTTCACCGCCCGCATCGAGCGCTGGCTTGATGCCGGACATGGCTCTTGTGTTCTGCGCCAACAGGCTTGCCGCGACATCGTAGCAGAAGCGCTACGTCACTTCGACGACCAGCGCTACCACCTGCACGCCTGGGTGCTGATGCCCAATCACGTCCATGTGCTCACGTCGCTTCAAGAAGGCGAACAACTCCGTAAAATCCTATCGAGCTGGAAAAGCTACACCGCGAACCGCTTGAATGAGCTGCTCGGCCTGCAAGGCTCCTTCTGGCAGGAAGATTACTTCGACCGTCTCGTGCGCGATGCCGACCACTTCGTCCGCTGCGTGCG
Source organism: Verrucomicrobiales bacterium (assembly GCA_043770175.1). Classification (GTDB taxonomy): domain Bacteria; phylum Verrucomicrobiota; class Verrucomicrobiia; order Verrucomicrobiales; family Verrucomicrobiaceae; genus Prosthecobacter. The sequence continues at coordinate 28,375 of JAYVIO010000237.1, forward strand.
CTACATCCGCCGCAATCCCATCAAAGCCCGGCTGCAACCCGACGAATACAGTCACCACGAAGACGACCTCTCCCGCCAATGGGCACCAGGAGAGGGATCATCCTGATCCCTCAACCCAACCGGGGATCAAGATGATCCCCCTCCTTCGAATTCGCTTTCACCGCATCTCAAACCAGTGCTAAGACCGCACATCCCGATGAAAAATCCCGTCTCCTTCCTGCGCTCCGTCGCCCTGCTCGAAGCCTTCTCGTATTTGGTGCTGCTCTTCATCGCCATGCCGCTCAAATATGCGTTAGGCATGCCCATGGCGGTTAAAATCGTCGGTTCGGTGCATGGCGGTTTGTTTGTCGTGTTCTGCTTCGCGCTGTGGCGTGTGCTCATGCAGACGAACTGGCCTTTCAGCCGTGCGGTGCTCGTGTTCATCGCCTCGCTGCTGCCCTTCGTGCCGTTCTTCATCGACCGCCGCATGCGTGCGTGGGCGGCGGAATCCCATCAGACTCCGGCGTGAAGAAAGTCGTCATCCATTCCGACGGCGGCTGCCATGGCAATCCCGGTCCCGGTGGCTGGGCCGTCGTGCTGGCCTACGGCAAGCATGTGCGCGAACTCAAGGGCGGCGTTCCGGCCACCACGAACAACCGCATGGAGTTGCAGGCCGCCATCGAAGCCCTCCGCATCCTCAAAGAGCCTTGCGAGATCGACTTCCACACCGATTCGCAATACGTCCGCCAGGGCATCAGCCAATGGATCGCCGGATGGAAACGCAACGGCTGGCGCACCAGCGCCAAACAGCCCGTCAAAAACGCCGACCTCTGGCGCGAACTCGACGCCGCCACTGCGCACCACAAAATCCACTGGCACTGGGTCAAAGGCCACGCCGGCCACACCGACAACGAACGCTGCGACGAACTCGCCAACGAAGCCATCGCTGCCGTCAAAGCCAGTCACACACCGCAGCAACTCGCTGCCTTGCTGGAGGAGTTCAAAGCTGAGGCTGAAGCTCCGTTGTTATGAATGCTCTGCACCAACCCATTTCGTCCGTTCGCAGCACAAAATGCCCGTCGCACTTCAATGCGTCAACGCATAGAAGATGATGTTGATGCCCAGCGGGTAGGCGTACTTCTCGGAAAATTCGCGGAAGTACCACGGATCGGTGCCTTCCTGCTCCCAGCCTTCACCGGTGTCGGTGTTCCAACAGATGACCATCATCAGACGGCGTTTGTCGTCGAAGTAGCCGCGATAGTGGACGTGTTCGGAGCCGGGCTTGTCGAACTCATAGGTGATGCCCTGGTTGATGACGTATTCGGCGTAGCGGATGTGCGGAATCTGCGGCTTCACTTTGATGGGGAAGACCATGTGGAAGATTTCGTGCTCCAGTGGGATCTCCTCCATCTTGCGGTCTGGCCAGATTTGCTTGAGCGCGACTTCGAAATTGTCCCACTCCCGCGTGCCCCAGAAGTCATCGACCATGATGAAGCCGCCGTTGAGCATGTACTCGCGCATGGTTTTGGCCTCGTCGTCGGTGAGGTCGATGTCGCCGACCTCGATCATGTAAGTGAAGGGATAATGGCGCATCTGCTCCGGGACGATGTCCACGACGGCGCCGTTTGGATTCACTTGCAACGAGGTGAGCTGCTGGAGGCGATACGACATGTTCATGTCGGAATCGGGATAGTCCGTGGACCACTTGCGGTTGCCACGACCCCAGCCACGGCCGCCGGAGCCTGAGTTGTAGCGGATGCGGGCGAAGGTGAAGACATCGTTCGGCAACTCCTTGCTGACGGGCCAGGTGGGATACTCGTTGCCATAACCACCACGACGGTACTCACGCGGATCCTCGGGCATGGAGCCGTCTTTGACGCCGAAATTCGTCGGCTTGCCGCTGGTGGCGTCGCTTTCGACCGCCCAGACAACGCACGCAATCAAGGCAAGGGCGGCGATGAAGACTGGGGCGGCGCGCGGTGTTTGCATGAGCTTGATAACGTTGCTCCTCCCTGACTCCTGCGAACTTCTTTTGAGTGGTACCGGCGGTCGGACTCGAACCGACACATCCTCACGGATACAAGATTTTGAGTCTAGCGCGTCTACCAATTTCACCACGCCGGCATGTCTCAAAGAAGCGACCGTTAGATAGCGAGATCGCCGGAGGTTTGCAAGGCTTTTGGCGGGCCAAGAATTTCCTGCATCAAAATCGCCTGCCGCATGAGGGCGGGATCGCGTCGCAGATGCTGCACAGCGGCGAGCACGGAAACGGTGGAGGTTTTCTGTTGCGGATAATACGCCTCCTTCGTGGCAGGCACAGTTGCTACGTCTGCGGTCACCACCGGCGGTGGTGCTGGGGCTGCCGGGGCGGGTGTGCGGACCGTTTGCTGTCTCTGCAGTGGCACCGGCGGCGGTCTGCTGGCAGATTTTACCGGACGAGCGGGCTGCACCGGATGCACTGGTGCCTTCGCCTGTTTGGCGGTCTCCTGCAATTCTTTCCAGGCCTTGCGCAGTTCATCCCAGGGTGAGGGAGCAGCGGGCGGTGGTGGCAAAGGGGGAGCGCTCTGGCCGGTTTGCTTGAGCCAGGCGGCCTCACGCATCTGGCGCTGCTCCTCAGTCATCTGCGGTGGGGCGGCTTCACGCCGCTGCTGCCAGTTCTCCCACAGCCATTTCACGAAGCCGGCCAGCAACGCGATGCCAATGATCGCCGCCTGGAACGGATCAAAGTCAGCGCTCAGCAGCAATGGAGGGGTTGGGAACATGCAACACAGTGCTATTTCGCCGCAGGTGAATCACCGGCGATCTTGGTCCGCATCTCGGTGTCGGCGAGGACGTTTTTGTACTTGGCGTAATCCATGACGCCCAGCTGGCCGTTGCGGAAGGCTTCCGCGATGGCCAGGGGCACCTGCGCCTCGGCTTCGACGACTCGAGCCCGCATTTCCTGGGTCTTGGCGGACATTTCCTGCTCCAAAGCCACGGCGGCGGCACGGCGCATTTCAGCGTTGGCCTGGGCGATTTTTTTGTCTGCCTCGGCCTGCTCGGTCTGGAGCTTCGCACCGACGTTTTCGCCGACGTCGATGTCGGCGATGTCGATGGAGAGAATCTCAAACGCGGTACCGGCATCGACGCCCTTGTGCAGCACGAGCTTGGAGATGCTGTCGGGATTTTCGAGCACGTCCTTGTAAGAGGCGGAGGAACCGATGCAGGTGACGATGCCCTCGCCGACACGGGCGATGACCGTTTCTTCCGTGGCACCACCGACGAAGCGGTCGAGGTTCGTGCGCACCGTCACACGGGCACGGACGCGCAAGGAAATGCCATCTTTGGCCACGGCGTCGATCTTGCCGCCACGGCCCATGTCAGGATGCGGGCAGTCGATGACCTTGGGATTGATGCTGGTGCGCACGGCTTCGAGCACGGTCTTGGTGGTGCCTTTGCAAGCAAGGTCGATGGCGCAGGCGCGGTTGAAGTCGAGCGGGATGCCGGCCTTGTCGGCGGCGATGAGCGAGAGCACGACATGTGTGACTTCTCCGCCGGCGAGGTAGTGCGCCTCAAGCTGGTCCGTGCCGATGGGAATGCCCGCTTTGGCCGCTGTGATGCGCGTATCGACGATCATCGCGTTGGGCACGCCGCGCAGCCACATGGCGAGCAGGGTGGTGATGCTGACCGGCGCGTTGGCGATCAGGGCACGCAGCCAAAGATTGAAGAACTTGGCGACGATCAGAAAAACGATCAGCAGGACGATGATGACAACGCCGTAAATAAAGATCCAGACTGGTTCAGGCATGGTGGTGGTGAGTTTGAGGTTGGGTTAGTTAGGGTGAAATTAAACGAACGAGCAGATTACCGGGCTCGGCGGCGATGACTTCCAGCGGCGCTCCGGCGGCAGCCAGACCGTTCAGACAACGTACATCGTAGCGCTGACCGGCGA
>JAYVIO010000238.1:0-32263 GCA_043770175.1 Verrucomicrobiales bacterium
TCGTTTTGTGCGGTGGGCGGAGTAGGGGTTGTGTTCACAAACACCCATCGCACCGACTCCGCCGCGCAAAACGACCCTCTTCAATCGCGGCGTTCGGGCTAAGTCGGGTTAACGGCGGACTCGCATCCACTTCGTCGCCGCCATGCCGCTCGCCAGCTCCCTCACGTGCACTTCCCACGTTCCCGCATCTTCATTTGGAGCTAGATTCAGCTCCAAATCCACAACGCCGTTCTCCGCCGCATAAAAACCGCTGCCCTCGGCTGATTTCCCGCTGGCGTCGCGGATGTCCACACGCACCGGGATCACGGCTTTCGTCGGTGCGTCCTGTATCGTCGTAATGCGCACACCGATCTTCGCCACATTGCCCGCCGTGGCTGATTCAGGCACCTCCAGTTTGATTCCCATCAACGACTTCGGCGTGATCATGAAGATTTTCCCATCACATGGACCGAGTTCGACGGGCCAGCTCATGCTGCCGTCGTCCCCGCGTTTCGGGACGATGAACTGCGTGCCGGTGAGTTCATACACATTGGCCGATTCGGCCTTCAAACTCACGCTTCCCTTCGATGGCAGCCCGTTTTCCATCACAAGGCCGTGCTGGCCCACGTAGGTGCCGTACTCGCGATGGTCGTTCATGACGAAGACATAGGTCGCATCGCCAAACTTCCGCACTCGCGTGATGATCTCGGGGTTATCGCACGAAACCTTCTGCGGCAGTGCGCTAAAGGCCTTCGCCAGTTCCAGCACCTTCGCTTTGTCCTCGGCAGCTTTTTTCTCGCGCTTGAAGGTCTGAATCGTGAAATCCGCCTTCAATGCCGGGCACAGAAACTCATCTGCCACGACCTTGCCGCCCTTCTTTTGCCAGTCAGCTATGCGTGCGACGACGGACTTCGTCAGCACATCGCAATACGGCATCACCAGCACCTTGCGGCCGCTGAGGCCGTTTTTGAGCAGCGTTTCCTCAAAGAGGATGTCCGTCTGCACGTGCGCATGCTGTAAGGCGAGCCACACATCGGCTTCCCAGCCGTTGTTCGAGCCGTAACCGCCGCGTCGCGCGAACATCTGCGAAGTAAAGCTCTCCAAGAACGCCACCTCGCTCCGTTCGTCGGGAATCGCCATCAGCGTCGGCCCCAGCGGCTCGATCACGTCATCGATGAGCTGCTTGAGCACCGGCGCAGTATTCGGATTCGTGAAGCGGTAGGCACCGGGGCTGTCCGTAGCCACGAGCGACTGCCAGCCGTGATACATGATGCCCTGGATCGGCCGCGAAATCTTCGTCCACAGCGCCTCCTTCAAATGCATCGGCGCAATCGTGATGTAAGCCGCCTCCGGATCGTGATCTTCCCACGCCACGACTTCGCCCGGCGCCTTGCTGCCGATGGGCGCGGTTTGTGAGCGATACCAAATGAGCTGCGTCATCTTCATCACACGCTGGTTTCTGCCACTGGCCGCGCTCATCGCAAAAAGCTGATCGGCGCACATGCCGATCTTCAACGGATCAGGGTAGGTGTACGTCCAGTGCGAGATCACATCCACACCGCCACCTGCGCCACTGATGCTCGGCTGGCGCACCGCAGGATCAAAGAACGTCCACGACTTGCCGCTGCTCTTCACACCGCGATGCAGTGACGTGTGCAGATTGTTCCAGCCGTCGCCCACAGTCCAAAACCAGCGCAGGTATTTCAATATGGGATGATCATCGGCGATCACATGATCCTTTGGAAAATCCTTCAGCTTCGTCCAGTCCACACCACTTTTGGAAGTCACTTCAGCAGGAATGTCCGTGCCGGCGAACTTCTTGTATGCCTCCACGTCCACCATGTTGAAGCTCACTTGGCTGTTGTCGCGCACTTCGGTGTCAATCAACGCTGTCGTGAAGGCCGGATGATCGCCATAGGCCTTCGCCACGCTCATGCCCACCACTTGGAAGAACGATGCAAAATCCGGCAGCGATGCGCAGATGTCCTGGCGCGCATAGGGCTTGCCGCTTCGATCCACCCGCAGGTTCTTCGTCTCCGATTCCAGCGCACGCGCTGGTGAAAGACTGGCGACGACTTCGAGACCGTTTTCGAGTGCACGGTCAAGCATGGCGCGATTCTTCGCGATCACTTCCGGCTTCGCAGGAGGCGCGATTTTCTTCTGGTGCCACATGTCGCCATAATCCGCTCCCAGGCCGATGAAATGGGTGAAGCCGATGTCCTTCAAGCGCGCAATCTCATCGCCGCCCGCGCCCCACATGATCACCGGCATGCGCGCGGGCATCCGTGGCACGATTTGCAGCGGCGTGGACTGCTCCGTGGCGTAATCGCCGCTCTCAAACCGCGCCCGCAGCTCATACTCGGCAGGTTTGAGCGCCGTGTTCAGCGAATGCTTCGCCGTGAAGCTCTTGCCAGCCGCGAGATCGGGCACGATGAATGCCTCCGTCTTGCCGCCGAGGCTCACTTTGAGCGATGCGCCATGCATCACATCGCGTTGGAGATTCGTGACGACGATGTCGATCGGTTTCGCCGCTTCCATGCGCCGCCACACCTGGCGCGTGCTCACGATCTGCATCGCCACACGCTCGAAACTCAGCACGCCCTCGCAAATGCGCACTTCGTCGATCAGACCGGGAAATCCGCCGTAATTGCTGCCCAGCCGGTCGCCAATGCTCAATGGCTTCACGCCTGGAACAACGGCGCCATAGCCCTCCAGTCGCGATCCGCCCGCCGCGATGCCGTTGCGGTAAAACTTGCCCTCGCCCGCCCCGTCATAAGTGAACGCCACATGCTGCCACACATCTGTCTCGAGCTTGAAGGGCAGCGAGTAGATCGTCTTCGACTCCGCACCGAAACCCAGCGTCACAAACATCCGCCGCAACCCGCCTTTGTCGGCATCGCCGATCTGCCATTGGTAGTCCGTGTGATCGACATATTTCTTATCGAGCAGGAAACAGCGCAGCTCCGGTTTGAACTCCGCCTTCGGCCTGATCCACATCTCCAGCGTGAAGGCTCCTTTCACCGCCCTCACCTCCACCAGCGCCGCATGCCGCTTGTCCTCCACCGGAAAACCAGGAAACGACTCCAAGGCCCCGCCAAACTTGCCTTTCGCGTTCAAAACCACGCCTTGCAGCTTCAAGCCGTCCTCATTCTCAAACGACCAATGCCCGAGCACATTTTTTCCAGTCGCATCGTCCTTGGTGTAGCCCGTTTCCCAGGTTTCTTGAAGAGCTGAGGCGGCCCATGGAAAACACAGAAGACACGGAAGGAGGTAACGAAGAAATCGAAGCATGGCTGCCTCATACGGAGGTCAGGCATCCTGCCTGACAACGGCCTGAGGCTTCCAGCCTTTTAATTCCCAAAGGCGCGACGCCTCAATCCACCGACAGGCCGGAGGCCCATCCTCCATCAGACATGAGGTCGGCTTGCTGCCATTTACGCAGGCTGGATCACCAGCACATCCAGGCCTGGAAACTGACTGAACGCCTTGTCCGTCGTCACCAATTGCGCACCCGAGGCCAGGGCAAACGCGGCGAGGTAGGCGTCCATCCAGAGTTTGAGTGAGCTGGTGCGGCGCGCAGCGAACTTTTTCCAGATCGTTCCCACACCCGGCGGCTCCGATTGAAACACGATGCGATCATCCGCGATGAAAGCCTCGTAAACCGCCCATGCGTCCTTGTTGCTCAGCGATGCAATGCCATACAGCGACATGACGCCCGCCGTGGTCAGCAGCCGCAGCAAGGACTGCTGGGTGGAGCGGCAGAACAAGATGCTGTCGGGTTTGTCCTCGCCATCGAGCCAGGCGCGGGCAGCGGTGTGATGCGTGTGCTTGGAAAGCGCCAGCGCCAGCCAGAGATTCGTGTCAGGCAGCGTCATGATGCCACTCGGCCTCTTGTTTGAGCAGCGCGGCGGCCACCTGGTCCGGGGTCAGCACGGCGGCACGGCGGCAGTGGACAAGCGGCAGCTTCACCCGGCTGGGCCTGGCGCTGTTCTTCGCCGGACGATCTCGCAGTCCTTTGCGCAGCAGTTCGGCGATTGTGTCCTTGAGCTTGCCGCCTTCATGCACGGTGCGCAGCTTGATCTCGCGCACGAGATCGCCAGGCAGGTCGAGGGTCGTTTTCATGGAGCCAGTTTGCTGGTTTCCCAGCTTTCTGTCAATTCACACCTTCACCGCCCAGCGCAGCTTAGCTGGTCCAGCACGCGGATTGGCACGCATTTCCTGCGCTGAGGGGCGGACGACCTCGTCATCCGCTAGCTCCTCCAGCATTCAGTAATCGTGCGGCCAATCCACCCGAAAGCTTGGTCAAGCAGGATTCAAATTCTCGACTCACGTCCGATACCCCATCCTTGGCGTGAATGGCTTCGTGCAGCAAGGTTCCCGCAAAAGCCTCAAGCGAGGCCAACTGGCTTCTTTTGATGATGATGCGACCTTCACCCCCATCCCACAGGCCGACAGCATCAAAAGATGAACTGGCATCTTCTTTCCGCATGGTTTCGGAGATCTTGATCTCACGCACATTGGCAGGTCTGCCACCGAGAAAGGACAGGATTTGATCGCAATGCTGCCAGTTCCGAACTTCCTTAGCTGTCAGCTCGGAAGGCGACACCCATTTGAATTCGAAGGCGGCCTCACGTTGCTCTGCAAAGTGCGGCAAGGTGTTCACCGGATTGCCTTCCAAGTCGGAGACGCCTTGAATCTTTTCAGACAGGTTTTCAGAGACAACCACGACCACTGCGCCGCAGGATTCCGCTTCATCAACCAGATCCCTTCGTTCGGAGAGTTCCGTAACAGTGACGAACACAACCTTGTCCTTCCCTTCCGCGCTCAGAATTTTCACTGCATGCTCCTGGACCTCGGTCCAGCTTATCTCGTCATGTGTGCCGCCTTTGCTGTATGAGCGCATCTCATTGGCAAGCGGCGTCTTCACGTTCTTCGATTCACTGCAAAGCAGCATCGCTCGAACACGATCAACATAAGCACTTCGTCCCAAGTTTTGGCGCTCGCGGTTCAGGGATTTTTTGATCGCTGCGCTGACGGACGTGATGTTGTAGCTGAAAAGAAAGCGCGGCTCTTCCGCCACCTTCATGCCGTTGATGTAGATTGTCCCGCCGCTTTGAGTCCCAGCGTGGATGTCGCCGTATTTGGTCTTCTCGATCAAGGAGCTGTCCGAAAACATCAGAAACATTTTCTTGGCGGCTTCGATCTCGGAATCATTGACCCCATACAAGCAGCAGTCGGTGCCGACGAGATCTGGTTCTGAAGGCGGTGAAACGGTAGCGTGCAGCGTCACGATCTCCTCGAACGAATGCTTTGAGACACGGGACAGGGTGATGTCCCCATGCTGCGACTTGATCAGAACCCTGACGCCCTTCCGGTCGAACGTCGCCAGGGCATCCTTCAAGCCTATGCCAAACTTCCCGATCACCAGCGGACTGGCCAGCTTCTGCTTGTTCTCACTTTGGATCAGATCGTGATGTCGCAAGCCCCTGCCTTCATCCTTGATGTGCCACCATCCCGCTGAGTCTTTGAAGATTTGGGGAGGGGAGGTTCTGGTGAGGATGGATTCATCAATCGCATTCGCAATCAGTTCACGGATCGCATGGGGAACCTCCCAATTGTCCAGAATCTTATCAATATTGAGGTCGAAGTTCTTCATCGTTCAGAAACGGTTCCGTATTGTTTCCAGAATTTCATCCTACAACCGCCTCAAACAACTGCTCCGTGTCTTTCTCTTTGTTCTCCGCAGGAGCGAGCAAGTCACGGCTCATTTGCCGCTTGTTCTCAAGCAACTTATGGAGACTCAGGTCGAAGCTGTGCTCTTTGAGATCGGCATCTGGGTGGACAGCCTGAGGAATCCAGATGGTGACAGGCTTTGTCTGTCCGATTCGGTAGGCGCGATCGGTGCATTGATCTTCGACGGCGGGATTCCACCAGCGATCCAAGTGGATGACGTGATTGGCCGCTGTGAGTGTGAACCCCACGCCTGCGGCTTTCGGAGAGAGCAGCATCAGCCCAAAACCCGGAGGTGATTTTTGAAAATTATCCACCGCATCTTGACGCTGTTTCTCAGGTGTTGCGCCGTTGATTAAGGCCACATCGGGCAAAGCGTAAATTTTAGCAAACAAGACCCGGAGCCATTTCTGCATCTGCCGGGAGTTCACAAAGACCAATGCCTTTTCTCCTTCTCCCTCATTAGTTTTAGTTTCACTGATCTTTTTCAAGATTGCCACAAGGCTTTTGATCCGGGCAGAATTGGAAATGAAGGCCTCTTCGTCGAACTCGGCATCTGTATTTTTTGGCAGGTGATGGGTCGTAAGCCATGGGTGAAGTGATGCCGTGCGGAGAGCCTGGATTGCTTCGAGTTTGGCACCGCTCTTGGTGCTGCCAAGCGCAGAAGTGACGATCTCACGATAGCGCACCGCCTGTGCGCTAGGCATGTCACTCGGTTGAGTCTGTGGTGGCTTCTTGGTCGGAAGGCCATCAAGGACATTTTCCTTCATGCGCCGCTTCATGAATGGCTGCGGCGATGCTTTGAAGGCACGCGGCGTTTCCTCGGCGCAAATGCCAGTTGTGATGAAGTCCTTGAGCCTTCGCGCCGCATCGCTGCATTCCTCTTTTTCATAGACATCACTGAACTCTTTCAATGAACCCAGCAGCCCAGGATAGACAGCATCGCTAATGCACCAGAGATCAGCCCGCCGGTTTTCCACTGGAGTCCCGGTCATGGCGATCTTGAAGTCTGCATTGAGCGCCAGGGTGGCGTCCCTTACCTGCGTGCCTGGAGTTTTGACTTTTTGAGCCTCGTCGAGGACTACGCAGCGAAAATTCACCCTGGCAAAATCATCCTGGTAACCATTCAACGTCTCGTAAGTGGTCAAAATCCAATCGGCCCGGCGCAGCTTTTCCACATCCAATCTTTTGCCGTCGCTCCGCCGTATTTGGGCAGCAAACGCACCGTGAACTTGCAACAACCCACCGAGGCCAGGCTGGCTGAAGTGCATATCATGCTCGGCCTTCCAGTTTCGCAGCAATGAGGTTGGCGCGACAATCAGAACGCCACCAGTGTTTGGATCGGGATTAACAGGAGTGTTTTCTTTGAGCCAGACGAGGAAGGCCAGCGCTTGGAGCGTCTTGCCCAAGCCCATGTCATCCGCCAGCAACACGCCTGGCATGCCTTGCAGCCAGGAATCCTGCAACCATTTCAAGCCTTCAATCTGGTGATATTTCAGGTTGGTCATCAGCTCGCTAGGCAGCCATGCTGTTCCCTTTCGTGTCCGAGGGTTGAGCTCAGGCTCATAACGTACCGTCTCGTAGTTGCCCTCAATCAAAAGGGCCATTTTCGCCTCTGGATCACATGGGGGATTCTTTGGCGGATACATGACCGAACGAAGCGCCTGCTCGGTAGCTTCTGAGACGGGTAAACGATGACCTTGATGCTCTACAAAAATATCCCCGACTTCGCGAGCTTTCTGGATTTTACGAAGCAGCTCTTTTGCTTCTGCTTTTCGCAGTGGCAGATCCACCGGGCCATTGATTGTCTCAACACGCAGACCTATGGCAGGCGGCTCATTTTCATCTTCTGGCGGAAACCACTCGTTACCTCGCCGCTTGATCCATGGGAGCACCGGTTTCTTCCAGAGGCCTATGCCGATGACACGCCCAGCCAAATACGCTTTGGTTTCCAGAAAAAGTGATCCGAGGATTTCATCGAGTCCTTCATCACCCAGTTCACGAGCGAACTCTTCTCGCAAGACAACTGACGGTTCCAGGAAAAGCCGCTGCTGCGCCGCAGCATCCTGGCTGTCTCGCAGCCGTTTTACCGTGTTCATGGCTCGGACGAGATGCGGGGAAAGAACGACGTAGCGACTGCCTCCCAAAGCGTAACGGCTGGCGTTCTCCAAATGGACTTCAACAAAAGTTTTGTTCGCCGCCTCTGGCAGCAGAGGCTCGGGTTCGTTATCTTCATCCAGCGGGTCACCACCAGACGGTGCTGACTTGCGCGCATACAAGACGGGATCGAACAGCAGCCTTCCATTCTCGATGCGCGGGCGGAGTGTGAATGCACCAGCGTCGAAAACCTGAAACTGCCGGAGGAGCGGTGAGGTGGCTACGCCTTCACCCGGTGTGTCGGGCAAATAGGTCGTCAGAGAAGCATAAGCCCGCAGGCGCTCATCCATATCCTGCGTCACCATGGCCCCGCTGATGCGGTCGCAGGCTTCGATGAGGTGAAAATGAGTGGCTGAGAGCCGGGACCACTGATTCCCCACGCGGACAAAGCTGCCTTGGCGCTCCGAGATGACCACACCGACTCCTGTCCGTTGTCTCAACTGCCACTGAATGCTGAAATGCGGCTCGCTGGGGACGCCCCGATGCTGCACCTGCAATGCGAACGACGCACGTGCAGGAAGGCCAAGGGCCTTGGCTTCATGTTCCGGGAGTTCGACGAGTTGTGAATGCCCCAGGATGAAACCCTCTGCATCCATCTGCGCTTCGTTTGAGTCAGCCAGAGTCCTGAGTGTGGCGACAGCCATCAGTGCAGAACCCGAAGCGTGTGCCAGCCATTCGGAGGGAGGCAGCGGCTTTCCGCCAGTCGTCGTGGCAGTAATCGTGACGGCTTCTTTGGTTTTGGTGTGGTGGAAGTTCATGATGAAGGCCGGTATTCGCGTGGGGCAACTTTGACGCCTGTCTGCTCCTCAATCAGCGCGGCAAATCGAGGCTGCCAGTCTCCCTGATGTGCGAGTTTCTCATCGGCAGTGTCAAACTGGCTGCTATGATAGGCTGCGACGACAGCGGATGGTTTTTGATTGTTGGCGGGAAAAAAGAAATAAGCCCGGCCGCTATGGCTGTGCTCGATGACAATCATGTCATTCACCTCCAGCAGAAGACCGCATTGCATGGTGTTTCTCGCTTCTAGCCGCGCCATGGCCCTGCCAAACATTTGGCGCAGCTCGGGTTCGCCCATTTTTTTGATCATGCCACGACCGATCAAGGCACGGGCGCGGGCAAGAACACCTCTCTTATAGTATGCCAGCCAGAACTGGCGGCGGTCATTCCAATGCCGGGTCATCATTTCGTTGCCAGCCTCCTCGGCGTAGGTGCCCACACGCTCAAAGAACTGCTCCATCACATCCAGGATTTTCCAACGTGACAGGATTTCTCGGCTCAATGGCGAAGCGCCCCGCCAATGTCCGGTCCATTCTCCAGGCACGGGACCAAACCAACCGGTGAGAACACTCTGAATGTGTTTCTGAAATGCAACATCCGGCGGATTGAATGCCGTCCATGGTTCCAGTAGGCCTTTGATCACCGCTGCAGCTAGGTTTGCCGGCCATGTCAGCGATCCGGCCAGGATCAGGTTTTTCCATTCACACACCCGGTCAAAGTGCAGAATATCATACCCCTTCCCCAGCTCTATCGGATAGGCCATGAAAGCGGAGAATGCCTCACGTGACAAATCGGAAGCATGCGAGCACGCCGATAAAAGCCCCGCATCGGTCAGAGCATCTTTGACGGACAAGCCGGGGGAGTTGGATAATTTACTCCGCATGCCTTTTGGAAAGTCAGTGGGCGACCAGACGCTGTAATCGCGATCCCTGCGCCGCCACACGTCAAGCCTCGGGTGAAGTTCCCTGCCACACCACTCACGAAGTAGGGCCCCGAGCCATGCCCGCCATTCAAGGGGGGCATTCACAGCTTCCATGTAGGCAGCAGCCAGGGATTCGATCCATCTGACAGGTGGAACGCTCTGTGATGCAGCCCAAGAGATGCCCGCAAGCACACGGGGGTAGGCAATGACAGGTTGTCCCTCATGCTTCCACCAAAGCAATGCTGGAACCTGCTCCCAGACTGAACCGGGCAGCATTCTAGGCGGCGCTGCGGAACCCAACCACGACTGCAACTGCGACCACACCCGCTGCAAGTCATCCGGGTCAGGAGGTATCGGATTAGGTGGCGAGACGCCTCCTAACTCTGCCGCAAGCATCCGCAGCTGGTTGAGCGTGGAGAGAGGATGATTTTTCAAAGCAAGCTCATGCCTGCGGCCTGCCGAGTGAAGGGATTTCATCAGGGCACTCATGGCTTGGCAGCCCCCATGATTTGGGTTGCCTCCTTGAGCTTGCGCTCCACCTCTTCGATCTCTGCTTTGGTCGGATAGGCCATGACAAACCGGATGTCGATGCGGCGATTCTTTTGCCGGCCTTCTTCGGAGGTGTTGTCTGCCACAGGCCGCTGCTCTCCATAGCCGCTGATGCCGAAAATCTTTTTCCCTCGAGGATTCGTCAAATACTCAAGAGCCGGTCTTGCCTTTACAAGCGCTTTGAAAGTGTTGATCGCACGAGCAGACGAAAGCTCCCAATTACTGGCAAACTCAGTGGTGCTTATGGGAATGTCATCTGTATGGCCTTTCCACATAGACGGCTTCCCACTTGAGTCGTCCAGTGCCACCTCCCGTTTTCACTGTTGGAAGCATCTCTTTTGCGAGAATTTCCATGGCGCGCACACCATTGGGCTGTATTCGCGCTTCACCAGCAGTGAAGAGCAGCCTTTCAGGCAGCCGTAGCGTGCCGTTAGATTCGTCTAAATCTACAGTAACCCCTCTGGCCTCCAGACGCGTGACAAGTGCCTCCAACTCCTGTTTCCGAAGGTGTTCTCTTTCGCGTAACACCTTTGCGAGAGCATCCAGCGCCTCCTGAACTTGCAGAGCTTTGCCTTGTGCTTTGCCGGCCTCCCCCTTGGCTATTTCGAGTTCTCCCGCTTTCAAGTGGTAGTGCAGGGCCAGCGCCGTCGTGAGTATGACGAACACAAACAACACGCCCGTCATGAGATCACTGAGAGAGACGAAGTAATTCTCCTCATCATCCTCATTGAGCAGCGAGGCTGGTTCGTGCTTTTGCTTCATGCTGGAGTGCTGGTGGACGGCGAATCTGGAGCGGCAAGTGATTCCGCTTCCTCGGCGATGACTGGCTGTGCAGGCAGCAAATCTGCACTGTGCGTAGCCAGAACCCCCGTGAGTCGAGTGATCTGCTGATTGATCGCATCCACACTACGTGCCACCGCATCTGCGGATTCGTGCCAGACAGTTCGCTGTTCCCGCAGCTCCTTGTGACTGCCTTCGAGGTCTTTGATATTTGCGGCAAGCCCTCCCAGCGCTTTAACCATCGCGCTTTGCAAGCCTTCACTGAACCCGCTCAACTTCTCCGCATATTGTGGGAAGACCTCTGCGGCGCTTCCAACTGCTTTTCCGAGCTCTTTGTCGATTTGCTGGACCAAATTCCCCAACTCTTTCCAGCGCTCCGCCAAGTTTTCATTCTCCTGAACGATCTTGCCGATGCTGCTGGAGATAATTTCAGCGCCATGGTGCAGCAGCAGAGACGCCTGTTTGAGGGGCTCGGCGAGGGCTGGAAGTTCTTGGAAGCTGGCAGCTATCTGTTTCGCTGAATTCTCAGCATTGCCGATGTTTGCAGAGATGTCAGTGGATTGGCTTTTGACCTGGCTGCTCAAATTGTTGAATTCGTTAGCCACCTCGCGGAGCGATTCCAGAGAGCGCTGTATCTCCTGCGTCAGCTCCGCACCCACTCCACTCGCGATGCCTTCGCCAATTTTGACAGCTTGATCGCCAATAGCCTTCGTCAATTCCCGGTGCTGTTCCGCACCGATGGCTTGTGTGTTTTCAATTCCAGTTTTCAGCATGCCAATCCCGGCAGCCGTCACAGACTGATACTCCTCGCATCTCCGAAGACGCTGGAGGGACTCGTATTGCAGCTCTTCTGGGCTGAGGACACGAACACAGCCCTCCAAGTCACGCGCCAAAAGCGCCACCTCCCGCTCCATCCGCTGGCTGCGACTGCGAAATCGAATGCCGTAGAGAATCGAGAGAGCAACCGCAGCAAGAGACGACCAAAACTTGCTGGAAGCAGCCACGAGGAGATCACGAAGGGCAAGGCTGCTGTCTCCTCCATTCCCTTGATCAAGGACATGACTCGCATTTCCAATCACGACTGCCAGACCAAGAAAGGTGATGCATAGCCCCACTCCAACGAGGTAGTTCGGAAATGCCCTGAAGAGCGTCACATGGATGTTGCGCTCCAGCAGATAGTCGGACAGGCGAAGCGCTTCCGAAGGAGACACCGCAGTCTCCAACCGCCTCAGATCAAATCCTTGCTCCTGAAACAATTCACATCGCTTCAGGAAGTTCAGAGTCTGCCTAGCGAGCGGGTCTTTGACAGCTATTGGTGAGAGTTCAGCCTTCGCCGTTTCAAAGTGCTCTGAGGCGAAAAGGTGCCAGCGTTCGGCCTCATCTTTTACCGGCAGTGCAGCGGACAGGCCGGAAAGATTGCGAATCCTTCGGATTTCACTCCTAAGACGCTTGCCGTGCCAGGCCCAACGCCAGCCAAAAACGCAGGACAAAAAGAAAAGCGTGCCCGCGATTCCCAATGGGGTGCGCGGATCGTTAAAGATGATCGTAAGCCATTCCATCTGCCATGCCTAGCACAGCCGGAGGCAAAGGCACAAGCGGGAACCGTTTCTAATCACCTCAGCGAACAAAGCCCATATCACGCCTTCACCGCCCATCTCAATTTCGCTGGAGCCGCACGCGGATTGTCACGCATTTCCTGCGATGACGGACGGATCACCTCATCGTTGGCCGCACTGAAGATGCCGCCGCGCAAGGCATCGCGGAAGAGATGCTTCACGCGGCGGTCTTCGCCGGAATGGAAGGTCAGGATGGCGACGCGGCCGCCGGGGCGCAGGCAATTCGTCAATTGATGCAGGAAGGTGTCCAGCGCAGTGAATTCTTCGTTCACGGCGATGCGCAGAGCCTGAAACACGCGACGCACGGTGGTTTCGCGTTCTTCCTCAGTGACACGATGGGGCAAGGCGCGGCGTACGGACTCGGCCAACGAGCGTGTAGTGGCGTGATCGGTGCCGGCGAGAGCATCGGCCAGCAAAGCGGCGTGACGTTCGTCGGCGTTTTCTTCGAGGATCACCTTCAGCTTCGCGGCGGAGAGCTTTTGCAGCAGATCACGGGCTGATGTGCCACGCTGCGGATTCATGCGCATGTCCAGCGGGCCGTTGTGCTTGAAGCTGAAGCCGCGGGCGGGATTGTCGAACTGCATCGAGGAGCAGCCGAGATCGGCCAGCAGCACGTCCACACCATCGCTCCAGCCGAGTTCGGCAAGCGCACGCGGCAGTCCGGCGAAGTTCATGCGTTTCACGACGAGCGCGGAGTCCTCGCAGCCGCCGGCACGCAATCGCGCCTCGGTGCGCACGATCTCGATGGGGTCCTGATCGAGCGCGAGCAGCGTGCCGCCTGGCTGCACGGCTTTCAGCAGCGCGCTGGCATGTCCGCCGTAGCCGAGCGTGCAATCCACGGCACGTTCGCCGGGCTGCGGAGCGAGGATTTCCATAATCTCCTTCAAGAGGATCGGCACATGCTGCCCGGCGGGTGTTTTGCCGGAGGCACGCACCTTCGCAATCGTCTCCGCGTGAAGTTCCGGGTTCAGCTCCTTGTACTTGTCTTCAAAGCGCACCGGATTCTTGCCCGAGTAACGCGGACGACGGCGATGCGGCGTTGGAACCTCGGCTTCGCTCACAGTTCGTTGTATTTGGCGTTGGAACCGCGTGCTTTGGCCACCGGATAGCGTGATTCATTGCGCTCGATCTTGTCGAGCATCGCCTGACCGAGATCGACGCCGAGGTTGTGGGCCAGTTCGAAGAGCAGGATGCCCACATCGGCCATTTCGTCCTTCAACTCCGGCATTTTGTCCTTCACCCGCTGTTCGATCTGCCCCGGCTGCTGCCAGACGAAGTGCTGCAACAACTCACCCGCCTCGGCGGTGATGGCGATGGCGAGTTCCTTGGGGCTGTGAAACTGCATCCAGTCCCGGGCGTCGCGAAACGCGCAGATGCGCGCGGTGATTTGTTCGATGCTCATGAGTGCATGATGCGACGCACACCCGCAGGAGCAACCGCGAAGGCAACAAGATGCGCACAGTGTGTCCCAAGGGAAGGATTGACGCGCACGAGCGTATCAAGGATGCTCTGCCATGAATATGAAACCCATCACCACCGCTCTCGCCGCCTGCCTTTCCCTCACCACCGCTCTCCAGGCCGCCGATGAGCCGCCGGTGGATTTTGTGAAGCAGATCAAGCCCATCCTCGCCGACCGCTGCGTCGAGTGCCACAACTCCGAGACGCTGCTGGGCGAGCTCAATCTGCAAAACGGGGCGCTGGCCATGCGCAAGCGCAAGCTGGGACCGGTCATCGTTCCCGGCGACCCGGAAAAGAGCATGCTCTATCTCGCGCTGACGCTGCCGCCGAAGGACAAGAAGGCCATGCCGGCCACCGGACATCGCATTCCAAAGGATGAGGTCAGTCTCATCCGCCAGTGGATCAAAGAAGGTGCCAAATGGCCCGAGGGCAAAGACGGCGCTATCACGGTGCAGCGCAAGAAGCCGTAGCTAACTCGGCTGATCTCGTACCATGCAACCAAGCCGTCGTGGGGCATGGGGCGTTTTTGTTTTGCTCTTCGCTTGCCAGTCAGGTTGATGTCCCGGCAGGTTTCTGAATACAAAAGCAAGAACCGGAGTTTTTTGTCATCGGTGGGGATGAAGAATGGCTCCACAACCATGAAAGCAGCACCCAGATCCAATTCAAAGCAGCAACAGAGCCGTTACGCGACGGATGAGGCGCGCTATGTTGCTGCCGAGAAGCGTGATCGCCAAGCGGACGGGCAGTTCGTTTACTCGGTGAAGACCACGGGTGTGTATTGCCGCCCTTCGTGTGCAGCGCGGCTGGCTCGGCGTGAAAATGTGCAGTTTCATGTCTCGTGTGAAGCCGCTGAGCGTGCGGGCTTCCGTGCCTGCAAGCGTTGTCAGCCAAACGGAGCTGCGCTAGAAGAACAGCATGCCACGAAGGTTGCCGCAGCCTGCCGCAGCATTGAAACGTCGGATGACGTGCCCAATCTCGATGCACTGGCAAAGGCGGCGGGGATGAGCCGTTTTCATTTTCACCGGGTGTTCACGAAGATCGCCGGACTCACGCCGAAGGCTTACGCCAAGGCGCATCGCGCGGAGCGGATGCGTCAGGAGCTGTCCAAACGTGGCAGTGTGACATCGGCCATTTATGAGGCGGGCTACAACTCGAATGGCCGCTTCTATGCGGAGTCGTCGCAGATGCTCGGTATGGCACCGAAGCACTACCGCGAAGGTGGCGCTGGAGCGATGATCCGTTTTGCGGTCGGCGAATGCTCGCTGGGTTCGATCCTCGTGGCATCGTCGGAGCAAGGCGTGTGCGCGATTCTGATGGGCGATGATCCTGATGCGCTGGTGAAAGATTTACTGGACCGCTTTCCCAAGGCGCGATTGATCGGCGGTGATCGTGATTATGAACGTGTGATCGCCCAGGTCATCGGTTTCGTGGAAGCACCGAGGCTGGGCTTGAGTCTGCCGCTCGATGTGCGCGGCACGGCCTTTCAGCGGCACGTGTGGCAAGCCCTGTGTGAGATCCCTGCGGGCCAAACCATGAGCTACACCGAGGTGGCGCAGAGCATTGGATCGCCCAAAGCGGTACGTGCCGTCGCAGGAGCTTGTGCAGCGAATGCCATCGCGGTGGCGATTCCATGTCATCGCGTGCTGCGCACCGATGGCAGCCTTTCCGGCTATCGCTGGGGGGTGGAGCGCAAACGTAAGCTGCTGGAGAAGGAAGCCGTCGGATGAGCCTCTTCGCCGCCGATCCCACGCTCAATTTGCTGCCCTGCGACGGCATCGTGAACTACCACGGTCCGATCCTCAGCCACGATGAGGCACAGCGTTATTTTGAGGCGCTGCTTCAGCAGGTGCCGTGGCAGAACGACGAGGCGATCATCTTTGGCAAACACATCGTCACCGCGCGCAAAGTCGCGTGGTATGGCGACTCCGATTACGCGTACACTTACTCGGGCACCACCAAGCAGGCGCTCGTGTGGAATGCGGAGCTGCGGGAACTCAAGGCCGTCGTCGAACGCAGCAGCGGAGCGACGTTCAATTCCTGCCTGCTCAATCTGTATCACGACGGCAACGAAGGCATGGCCTGGCACAGCGATGATGAGAAATCGCTCGGCAGGAACACGGCCATCGCGTCGGTCAGTTTTGGCGCCGAGCGGAAGTTCTGCTTCAAGCACAAGCGTGAGTCACACACGAACGCCATAGTGCTGGAGCACGGCAGCCTCCTGGTCATGAAAGGCACGACACAGAGCCACTGGCTACACAGCCTGCCGAAATCCAAAAAAATCACGACGCCGAGGATCAATCTGACTTTTCGCACCATCGTTTTACCTTGTTGAGCGTCAGCAACCATTCACCGCTTCACGGGTTCCAACCCAAGTCATGAACACCACGATCCACCCCTTCCACATTCCATTGAGCCGCCGCAAACTTTTGCACAGCCTGCTTCTCACCACCGGCGGCATCATCACGAGCAGTGTGTATGCTGAAGCGCTCACCCTCACCCCGCGTTCGACGGAAGGGCCGTATTACCCTGATCATCTGCCGCTGGATCAAGACAACGATTTGACGCAGATCATCGGTGGGAAGGCTCCCGCGAGCGGTGTCGTGACGGAAATCGGCGGTCGTCTGCTCCATGTCGATGGCAAGCCGGTCAACGATGCGGTGATCGAACTGTGGCAGGCGGACATCAACGGCTGCTACATTCACAGCCAGGGCACACAGCGCGACAAGGAGCGTGACCCGCAGTTTCAGGGTTTTGGCAAGATCACCACGAATGCGAAGGGCGAATACCGCTTTCGCACGATCCAGCCGGCGATCTACACCGGCCGCACGCGGCATTATCACTTCGCCGTGGTGCAAAACGGCAAACGCATGCTCACCACGCAGCTTTACTGTGCCGGAGAGCCGCAAAATGAGAGGGACGGCATTCTGCGCAGCATTCGCGATGAAGCGCTGCGGCTATCGGTGATCCGCGAGTTCAAACCGAAGAGCGCGGACAGCAAAGACTTGCTGGCGACATGGGATATCGTCATCGGCATGACGCCGGAAGATCCCGAGCAACGCCGCAAAGGCCCGCCACCGCGTGTGAGGCGTTAGGAGTCCCGGCTTCAGCCGGAAATGACCTCTGCCAAGGGAGATGCGGATCGATTCGCCGTTTTGCAGCACCGTTCACGCTTTGCCGCCTGAAGGCGGGACTCCTAACTTACTTTTTCCCCTGCCGCTGACGCACGCACTCAAACAGGCACACGCCGGTGGCGACTGAGACGTTGAGGCATTCGACTTTGCCAGACATGGGGATCTTGACGAGGAAGTCGCAATGCTCGCCAGTGAGGCGGCGCATGCCGGGGCCTTCGGCGCCCATGACGATGCCGATGCCGCCTTTGAGGTTGATGTCATAAAGACTCTGCGTGGCTTCATCGGCGGTGCCGACGAGCCAGATGCCGAGTTCTTTGAGCTTGTCCATGGCACGGACGAGGTTGGTGACACGGATGAGCGGGATGTTTTCGGCTCCGCCACAAGCGACGCGCACGACGGTCTCGCTGACGGGTGCGGTTTTGTCCTTCGGCATGATCACGGCGCAAACACCCGCAGCATCGGCGGTGCGCAGGCAGGCACCGAGATTGTGCGGGTCTTGCACGCAATCGAGGATGAGCACGAGCGGACTTTCTTTGCCTTCGAGCAGCGTGGCGATGTCGCCCTCCTCATAGATGCGCACCTTGTTGTCGGAGCTGGAGTGGCGGTTCTGCCGGGCGATGGGTTGTTGGGGGCGCATGAGATTCAGTGGATAGTGGGCCGTGAATGGGATTTGGCAAAATGATAGAAGCACAGGCTTGAAGGCTGTGTGAACTGACAGGAGGAGTTTGGGATGAAGGCATCTTTCAAGCGCTGGTGGCCGCGAATCACTGTTTTGACAATGATGGGCGTCGCATTTGTGTTTGGATGCGAGTGGTGGATCGCGAAGACGGCGGAAGGAAGTTGTTATGATGACGCGAAAACGGTGCCGGAGGCGCCGGTGGCGGTGGTGTTGGGCACTTCGGCCCGATTGGCTGATGGCAGGGCCAATCTGTTCTTCCTGCCACGCATGGAGGCGGCTGCGGCGCTCTTCAAAGCGGGCAAGGTGAAGGCGCTGATCGTCAGCGGCGACAATGGCACGCAGGGTTACGATGAACCGACGGAGATGAAGCGTGTGCTGGTGCAGATGGGCGTGCCAGAGGCGAAAATCGTGTGTGATTACGCGGGGTTTCGCACGCTGGACTCCGTGGTGCGTGCGAAAGAGGTGTTTGGGCAGCAGCGCGTGATTTTTGTTTCACAACGATTTCACAATGCGCGGGCGATTTATCTGGCTCGGGCGTTTGAGATCGAGGCGTGGGGCTTGAATGCCGCAGATGTGCCGGTGGCGCTGTCGGTGAAGACGTTTCTGCGGGAGAAACTGGCCTGCGTGAAGGCGGTGCTGGATGTGAACGTTCTGGGCACACGGCCGAAATTTCTCGGCGAAAAGGTCTTGGTGCCGCTGGAGTGACCTAAAGCCAAACTGTCAGCGCACGGCGCAAATCTGGTCCGGGGGTGACGCGAAGCTCGTCACCGACTTCGAGGCAGGCTTTGTGACCGTTTTGGGAGATTTCGAGATAAACTGGCAAGGTGCCGGGAAACTGCGTCAGCACCTCGTGGATGCGTTCGAGGTCGGTTTCGTCGTGCTGACGGGTGTTGAGGCGCAGGACGATGGGTTTGGGCGGGGCCGGAGGTTTGGGAGCGGCAGGATCGGGATCGCCTGCGTTGCGGGGTTTGGCGGCTTTGGGCTTGAGGGGCTTGGCATCGCCCAAAGTGACGCGGTTGCCGTCGGTTTTTTGATCTTTGCTGACGCGGCAGCGCAACGCGAGCACGGCACCGTTGGCGAGAACGTCTTTGAGTTTTTCGTACTCGTCGCTCCAGCTCATCATCTCGACCTGACCGGTGAAGTCTTCGAATTTGAAGGTGGCGAAGGGCTTGTTGTCGCGTTTGGAGTAGCGGACTTCGAGCTGGCTCAGGATGCCGGCGATGAAAATGGTCTGCGCTTTCTCCTTGGTGTCGATTTCCTCGATGGCGGCGATCTTGGTGAGCTTCACCGAATCGAAATGGCCGCGGTAACTGTCGAGCGGATGACCGCTGACGTAGAAGCCGAGGAGTTCTTTTTCGAAGCCGAGGACTTCATCGGTGCTCCACACCAGCGAAGGCGTGGCTTGCACTTCGGATTTCTTGGTTGGCTTGGCGAGAGCGAAGTCATCGAACAACCCGCCCTGGCCGGACTTCTTGTCCTTCTGCATCGAGGCGGCGGAGGCGAGCACCTGTTCGAGCTTGGTGAACATGACGGCACGCAGATCGCCGGTGAAGTCGAAGGCACCGGCTTTGACGAGCGACTCCATCAATTTTTTGTTCACGGCACGGTTGTCGAGGCGTGCGGCGAAGTCTTCGAGGCTGGTGAACATGCCGTTCTTTTCACGCTCGGCGATGGCGGCCTCCATGGCGCCTTCACCGACGTTTTTGATGGCGCTGAGACCGTAGCGAATCGCATTCGGCAATTGACTTCGTCTGTCTCCACTCCGTTCCGGCTCGTCATTCGTCATTCGTGCTTCGTCATTGGCAGCCGTGGCTTCTTTGCAAATCTCGGGAGAAAATTTCAAAGACGACCGGTTAATATCCGGAGGTAACACCCGGATGCCCATGTCGAGGCACTCACTGACGAAGTTGGCGATCTTGTCAGTGTTGCTGACTTCAAGGCTGAGCACCGCCGCCATGAACTCGACGGGATAGTTGGCCTTCAAATAGGCCGTGCGATACGTGACGATGCCGTAGGCGGCGGAGTGCGACTTGTTGAAGCCGTATTGCGCAAATTTTTCGAGCAAATCGAAGACGGCGTTGGCCTGCTTGTCGGCGATGTTGTTCGTCTTGAGGCAACCTTCGACGAAGATGAGGCGCTGGCGGGCCATTTCGGCGGCGTCTTTCTTGCCCATGGCACGGCGGAGCAAGTCAGCTTGGCCGAGCGAGAAACCGGCGAGCACGTTGGCGGCCTGCATGACCTGCTCCTGATAAACCAGGATGCCGTAAGTCTCTTTGGCGATTTTTTCGAGCAGCGGGTGCGGATACTCGACCTGCTCTTCGCCTTTTTTGCGTTTGATGTAGTCCGGGATGAACTGCATCGGGCCAGGACGATACAGCGCGAGAATAGCGATGATTTCCTCAATGGTGTCGGGACCGAGCTGCTTGCAGGTGTTGACCATGCCGCCGGATTCCATCTGGAACACGGCGACTGTTTCGCCGCGCTTGATGAGTTCGAAGGTTTTCGTGTCGTCGAGCGGCGCATCGGCGACGCTGAAGCTAGGAACGCGCTTGTGAATCCAGAACTCGGCTTCGTGAATGACGGTGAGCGTCTTGAGACCGAGGAAGTCCATCTTGAGCATGCCCAGCTCAGTGAGCGGCTTCATCGCGTATTGCGAGAGGATGGCTTCTTCCTTGTCGCGCGTGAGGGCGATGAAGTTGTCGAGTGAACGATCACCGATGACAACGCCGGCGGCATGCACGCCGACGCCGCGAGTAAGACCTTCGAGGAAGGTGGCGTGACGCCAGAGTTCCTGCGTCTTGTTGTCCGTCTCCAGCAACTGCTTGAGTTCAGGATTTTTGGCGACGGCGGACTCGAGATCGATGTCGAGTTCGGTGGGAATCATCTTCGAGACACGGTCTGCATCGCCATAACTCCAGCCGAGCACGCGACCCACGTCGCGGATGACGGATTTGGCCCCCATGGTGCCGAAGGTGATGATGTGGCTGACGCTGCGGTCGCCGTATTTTTGGCGCACGTATTCGATGACCTCGGGACGACGCGTCTGACAGAAGTCGATGTCGATATCGGGCGGGCTGACGCGCTCGGGATTGAGGAAGCGCTCAAACACGAGTTCGAAGCGCAGCGGGTCGATGTCCGTGATGCCGAGGCAGAAGGCGACGAGCGATCCTGCGGCGGAGCCACGGCCGGGGCCGACGGGGATGTCGTGCTTGCGCGCCCAGTTGATGAAGTCCCAGACGATGAGGAAGTAGCTGGTGAAGTTTTTCTCGCTCAACAGCTTCAATTCGACCTCCATGCGCTCATGCAGCATCGCGTCATTGAGCGCACGATCACGGCCATAACGGCGCTCCAGGCCTTCCACGGTCAGCTTGCGCAGGTAGTCATTGCGATCCCCGCCATCGGGCATCGGATACTGCGGGTAACGCTCAATGCTGGTGGCATCGAGATGGATCTTCACATCGCAGCGCTCGGCGATTTCGAGCGTGGCGTCGCAGGCTTCGGGAATTTCGGCAAAGAGCGCGCGCATTTCCTCGGCCGTCTTGAAATAGACCTCCGGGGAGTAGGTCATGCGGCTCTGATCATAGATGCTGGCACCGGTGCCGATGCAGATCATGATGTCGTGCGACTCGTGATCGGAGCGGTTGAGGAAATGCACATCGTTGGTGGCGACGGTCTTGAGACCGTATTCCTTGCCCCACTCGATCATTTGCCGCGTGCTGCGACGCTGCTGCTCCATGCCGTGGTCGGCGATTTCGAGGTAAAAATTCTCAGGACCGAAGATGTCGCGGAATTCCAGCAGGCTCTTTTCGGCTTCGTCCTTGCGGTCGGAGAGCAGGAATTCGTTGATTTCACCGTTGATGCAGCCGCTGAGACAGATGAGGCCCTTCGCATGCTCGCGCAGGGCGTCTTTATCGACACGGGGCTTGTACCATTGGCCGTCTAGGTGGCCTTTGGTGATGAGTTTGGAGAGATTTTCGAAGCCCTCGTTGCTCGCGGCGAGCAGCGTGAGGTGTGAGGCGCGTTTGCGGCCCGTGACTTCCTTTTTGTCGTGCATCGAACCCGGCGCGAGGTAGGCCTCGCAACCGAGGATGCTCTTCACCTTGGCCTTTTTCGCCGCCATGTAGAAGTCGATGGCACCGTAGAGATTGCCATGGTCGGTCATCGCCACGGCAGGCATGTCCAGCTCCTTCACACGCTTCATCAGCGTGTCGATGCGCACCGCTCCGTCGAGCAGAGAGTATTCAGTGTGGAGATGAAGATGGACGAAGGAGTCGGGCATTCGGCGGGGGATAGGATTAACAGGATGTGGCCGGGATTAACAGGACGAGTTGTTCACATTGAGCCCGGCTTGCGATGGGCACGATGATGGTGGCGATGGCGATTCAACAACTGCCACGCCACGATGCCCAAGATGATCGTGATTGTGAGGACAATGAAGAGGAATACTGGATTCGTTGCCACAGGCGGCGGTGATGCTGGAAGCGGCACGGCCGGTTCGATGATCTTGAGCTGGAACACCCGGCTGGTCTCGCCTGGAAAAATCACCTGCGGACGTGGTTCGGCGCTTCCAGCCTGGGTATGCAGTAGGATCAGGGTGGTGTTCGCTTCTTTGGCGAAATCGACTTGGAAAGTGGCCGCAGATTCAGGAATCCGGCCTCTGGCGGTGGCGAGTATATGAATCTCCTGGGTGTCTGCTTTGAGTGGATTGTTGTCAGCGCCGTCAATGGCCTGAATCTCACAGTCGGGCAGAACGCTTTTTTGACCTCCAAACAGCACACCGAGCGCGCTGGAGAGATATTCGCGTGCTTTTTGATGCGTGGTGGCTCTCTGCTCTGGCGTCTGCTCCCGATACCATGAGCCAGGCACGGGCGGCAGCGTCGTGGGATCAGCGGCGAGGAAAGTGCGCGGATCGACGTTGATTTTCAGTGTGTAGGTGCGGTCAGCGGCAAACTCCGCCTCGACGGTCATGTTCGGGACCACATGCGCCTCCGCCACGCCGATGACTGCCAGAAGTGCCGCCAATGCGCGTTGCAAACAAAATCCGCATCTAAACTGAGAATGCATGGTTGATGGTGGGCATGTAGGTGGCGAAGGCAAATATGATCGTCGCAGACTTCGGAATTGTGAATGAATTAAGGTGTTGAATTCAAACCGACCGGAAAACCCGAGAAAGAACCTGCGAAAAACCTTGTAGCTACAACACGACCGCGCTTGACTAAAGGCGCGCAAATTGCTTCAAAAGGATATTCAGTTTACCACCCGCATGGGAGCCACACTTAAATCGCTGGAAAAAGAGCTCGAGATCGTTCTTGAGGACTTCAACCTGATCGGCCGCAGCCCGGATGCCAGCATACGCTTGGTGGACGGCGGCGTGTCGCGGCAGCATGCCACGATCCGGCGTGACGGGCAGCTCTTCTGGGTCTCCGACCTCGGCAGCGCGAACGGCAGCTTCGTCAATGACGTGGCCGTGACCACCGCCCGTGCGCTGCGGCATGGCGATCGTGTTCAATTTGGCACCAGCATCTTCATCTTCGACAGTCAGGACGAGGAACGCCCGCCCAGCGAGTCGAGCAACGTGAGCACCCAGTCGCTGCATACCATTGCCCTGCCGGTCAAAACTCTCCGAGCGACCCTGCTGGTGGGAGACCTGCGCAATTTCACCACCATTTCCTCCCAGCTCAGTGCTGAGGAAGTAGCCGCCATGCTCCGTGAATGGTACGCCCAGTGCGAACAGGTGTTGAAGACCCGCGATGCCATCATCGACAAGTTTATTGGAGATGGTGTCTTTGCCTACTGGATGGGCGACGACATCGCCACGCGCATCAAGGCCACCGAGGCGGCCAAGCTTCTCAGCGGTCCCGAAGCTCACGAATCTCCCAAACGCAAGTGGCTGCGCGACAACATGAACCTCGAAGTTCATTGTCACATCGGCATCAACATCGGTGATGTTGCACTGGGTGCCATGGGCCGCGGCGTAAACACCGCCGTGGGCGAGGCTGTGAATGTGACCTTCCGCATCGAAAGCCTCACCCGTAAACTGCAGGTGCCGGTGCTTGCCGGTGCGCCCTTCCTCAAAGACTGGCCGGAAGGTTTGCAGCTTTATCAGAATGCCGGCATCCACCCCGTCAAAGGTCAGCCGGAGCCGGTCGAGGTTTACTCGCTGCTGGATTTCCCAACGGTGTCGATCTGATCGAGACGGCAATCCATGTCCTGCAGTAAAGCAGCGCTCTCGTGTCCGGCGTGCGGCATGGCCGCCTCACACTGGATTGCCAAACAAGGTAAAATTGGCCGCTTCATTGACGCGCACCTTGAAGATCTCGCCAACATGTCGATCGCGATTGCCTTTAAAGACCACGATGCGATTTGATCCTGTGCGGCCGGTGAGACGCGCTGCGTTCGTCTTGCTCGGACCTTCACAGAGAATTGCCACCTCTTGGCCGACGAGCGCATCATACATCGGCAACGCGATGCTGTTCACCAAGGCGAGGAGGTCTTGATTGCGCTCCTCTTTGATGCGCTCCGGTACCTGCGTGGCCTCTTCCATCTCCGCCGCTGGCGTGCCACGACGTTTGGAGTAACGAAACACGAAGGCGTTGTCGAAGCGGATGTCTTCAAAGAGCTTTCGCGTCTCCAAATAGTGCTCCTCGGTCTCGCCGGGGAAACCGACGATCACATCCGTCGTCACCGCAATGTCTGGACGTGCTTCGCGAATGCGCTGCACGAGCTCCGAGAACTTCGCCGTCGTGTAGGGTCGGTGCATGCGCTTCAAAATGGCATCGCTGCCGCTTTGCACCGGCAGATGCACATGCTCCGCCAGTTTTGGCAGGTAAGTGAAGGCTTCGATGAGATCCTTCTTGTAGCCAATCGGGTGCGGACTGGTGAATCGAATGCGCTGGATGCCTGGCACCTCATGCACGGCCTCCAAAAGCTGCACGAAGGGACTTTTGCCGTCCACAGCAGGAAACTCATGCCTGCCGTAAAGATTCACGATCTGCCCCAGCAGCGTCACTTCCTTCACGCCGCGATCCGCGAGTCGTTTCACCTCCTCCACGATGTCGGCGATGGGCCTGCCGCGCTCCTCACCTCGCGTGTAGGGCACGATGCAGAAGGTACACTTCATGTTGCAGCCCTGCATGATGCTCACAAAGGCGCTCGCCTGCTTCTCCTTCAGCGTGTGATCGCGAATCGTATTCTGCGAAGCCTCTTCCTCATCCACATCGACGATGGAAAAGCGCTCTTCATCCATCTGCTTCGCTTCCTTGGCACGGATGATCTCATCCACATACTCGACGACGCGGTGATACTTCTGCGTGCCTACCACGAGGTCCACGCTCGCCTTCTTCACCAGCTCACTGCCACGGCTCTGCGCCATGCAGCCCATGAATCCGGTCACCAGCGGCACCTTGCGCCGCCGCACCATGCCCATCTTCCCCAGCGCCTTCTGCTCCGCCTGATCGCGCACGGAGCAGGTGTTGATCAGCACCACATCCGCATCCAGATCCGTCCCCGTCATGGTATAGCCGCGCTCGACGAACATCTGCGACACCTGCTCGGTGTCGCGCTCGTTCATCTGGCAGCCGTAGGTTTTGATGTGGACGCGTGGCATTGAGGGCGCGGAGAGTAGCTTCCCGCGAGAGAGGGTGCAAGGAGCAGCGGGAAGCGTTCGGAGTCCCGGCTTCAGCCGGAAAACCTGACGCTATGTCCCCGGTTCTTGATTTGGTCGTCGGGCAGCCTCATCAGGCTTTACTGCCTGAAGGCAGGACTCCTAGCCTTTGATCTCAAAGATCGCCTCGACCTCGACGGCGGCACCCGTGGGAAGCTGCGCAAAGCCCAGGGCGCTGCGCGCATGGTAGCCGTCTCCTTCCTTGCCGAAAATCTCATGCAGCAGGTCGGAGCAGCCGTTGATCACCAGATGCTGGTCGCTGTATTCCAGCGTCGAATTCACACAGCCAAGCACCTTGATGACCTTCAGGCCGTCCAACGTGCCATGCGTGTCCCACACCGAGCGCAGCACCTTCTCCGCGCAGTTCTTCGCCGCCTTGTAACCATCCTCCGTCGAGACACCAGCCCCCAATTTGCCCTTGAGGTCACTCACATGGCCGGAGGTGAGGAGTTGGTTGCCGCTGCGGATGCAGAGGTTTAAATACGCGGGTGGTTGCTTCATGAAAACGATGCCGAGGGATTCTGCTTTCTGCTGGGGAGTCATGGTTGGGAGTGAGAAGTGAACGCAAAATACGATTTGGGAAACGAAAACTGGCAAACCAGCGCATTCATCTGGCATCATTCGCTCATGCATCTCGTCATTCTCCT
This sequence comes from Verrucomicrobiales bacterium, assembly GCA_043770175.1. Taxonomy (GTDB): domain Bacteria; phylum Verrucomicrobiota; class Verrucomicrobiia; order Verrucomicrobiales; family Verrucomicrobiaceae; genus Prosthecobacter. Next base: position 26,089 of record JAYVIO010000238.1, read on the forward strand.
TTCAGTCCTCGGCATCACCGCCAGCGCCGCATTGCCCGATCTCAAAATCGCCAACGATCACCGCCACATCGTCACCACCGATGGAAAGCCGTTCTTCCTGCTCGGTGACACCGCCTGGGAGCTGTTTCATCGCCTCACGCGGGAGGAAACCGAGATGTATTTGAAGAACCGGGCCGACAAAGGCTTCAACACCATCCTCGCTGTCGCTTTGGGCGAGTTTGAGTTCGACAAACCGAACGCCTATGGCGAACTCCCACTTGAGAACAACGATCCAACCAAGCCACGCGGTGCTTACTTCCAGCATGTCGATTGGATCGTCGATAAAGCCGCCTCACTCGGCCTCTACACGGCGATGCTGCCGACTTGGGGCGACAAGTGGAACAAGAAATGGGGCAAAGGCCCAGAAATCTTCACGCCCGAAAACGCTGCCGTTTACTGCGAGTGGCTGGCGAAGCGCTACAAGGACAAGCCGATCATCTGGGTGCTCGGTGGCGATCGTCCGGTCGAAAACGAAACGCACCGAGCCATCATCCGCGCCATGGCCGCCGGTTTGAAGAAAGGCGACAGCGGCAGGCACCTCATCACCTACCACCCCAAAGGCGGCGCGAATTCTTCCGAATACTGGCCCGAAGAGCCGTGGCTCGACTTTCACATGTTCCAAAGCGGCCACAGCAAACGCGCCGCCGCCAACTACGACATGAACGCCAAAAACCTGGCCCTTCCCGCCCTCAAACCCACGCTCGACGGTGAACCCTGCTACGAAGATCATCCCGTGCGCAGCCTGATGAAGGACAAGAAGCCCACCGAGTGGTTCGACGACTACGACGTGCGCCGCGCCGCGTGGTGGAGCGTCCTCAGCGGTGCCTGCGGCCACGTCTATGGCACACACAGCATCTGGCAGTTCCACGATCTCGATAAACGCAAGCAGCAGACCGACGCCCGCACGCCGTGGCAGCGGGCAATAGATCTGCCCGGTGCCGCACAGATGGGTGTGATGAAGAAATTCATCGAGGGACTCGACTGGACGAAGCTGCGCCGGGATGACTCGATAATCTCAGATGGACTGAGAAAAGATACCACCAGATGGCCGATGGCAGCGGTGTCGGAGGATCGGACGTTTGCGGTGATTTATGTCCCTGGTGATCTGACGGTTCAAATCTCGCCGGAGCAAGTTTTGTCGATTAAACGCGATCAGATTTCCTCTAAGTGCTTTTCAGCTTCCACCGGACGCGCACTGAGTTTTAACAAACACCACACTGGCGGCTCTTGGCGATACTACTCTCCGGGGCATCCAGCAGAAAATGTAAGAGACTGGGTCTTGCTGCTACGGAAGAAGGAACTGTGATGGAGCCGCCCGCCTCAAAGCCCCCACGCCTTCACCACGCCACCCATCTGCCACATCAGCTTGTCCAGAGCGCCGCCGAGACCTTCCTTGCGGCCATTCAGCAATCCGGCCCAGCACATCCCATTCGCCGTATGGACCATGATCGTGCTCGTGCCGGGCAACGATCCGCCATGCCACCAGTTCGGTGTCTTGTTCACGTTCCAGCCACGCGCGTAGCTTTCATTCACGCCCGCCGTGGTCATCGTGCGGATCGACTCCGGTTTGAGCAGCTTCGGCAGTTGCGATGCGAAGCGCACCAAATCACCCGCCGTGGCGATCCAGCCGCCGTGGGAGTCCATGCGCGTCACATTCATGCCATAAGCGGCGCCGGGTTTTTCAGTGAGATACATCACCTCCTTTGGCTGGCGCTCCGCCAACGTGTTTCCGGCAATCTTCATGCTCGTGATGCCGCACTTCGACAGCACATGCTGAGTGACGAGCTTCTCGTAGGGTAGGGTCATCACCTTCTCCAGCACGCGGCCCAGCACGCAGTAGCCGAAGTTCGAATATGCGTAGTGCTCACCCGGCTTGTGTGTCTGCATTTGGTTCGCCAGCGTCCACACGATGAGTTCATCATGTTTCATCGCCGGATTCTTGAACATCGGATCGTTCTTGTCATTCGCCCAGCCACCGCTCGTGTGAGTGAGCAGGTGGTCCATCGTAATCTTGGCCATGTCTCCTCTGTAATCGCCGCCAAGAATGCCCTGCGGCCCGAAAACCTTGTCATCGAGCTTCAGCAACCCCTTTTCGACACACATCATCACCGCCGTCGCTGTGATCGGCTTCGAGATGCTGGCGATGCGAAAACGATGTTCCGATGTCACCGCCTCCTTGCCCTCCGCATCGGCAAAACCGTAGCCCTGTTCAAATTCAATGACTCCTTCACGGCCATACGCGATACTCATGCCCTGAATACCGTGTTCGCGAAGAAAACCCTCCGCGATGCCGCGAATCGCCGCCGCCTCAGATTTCTCCGGCGTGGCCGCAAAGACCGGCCATGCGGCCAGCGAACCCACAAAAGCGCGTCGTTTCATGCGGACAGCATCACACCTTGACGCGCTGCCTCCGTCAACGAAAAACATCCGCATGATCCGGCCTCTCATTTTACCATTCCTGCTCGCCATGGGCGTCCACGCCCAGGTCGTCGATACCAGCACGCTCGTCGGTAAAGTCGTCTGCGGTTATCAGGGCTGGTTCCGCTGCGAGGGCGATGGTAGCAACAACGGCTGGCATCACTACGCCGCAGGCGGAAAATTCGAACCGGGACACGCACACATCGAAATGTGGCCGGATGTGAGCGAAATCCCTCTGCAGGACCGCTTCGCCACGCCGTTCAAGCATGCCGACGGTCGTACCGCCGAGGTCTTCAGCTCCGTGCGCGAGTCGGTTGTGCAGCTTCATTTCAAGTGGATGCGCGACTACGGCATTGACGGTGCCTTTGTACAGCGCTTCGCCACCACCACACGCGACAAACGCTTCCGTGAGCCGATGGATCAGGTGCTGGCGCACTGCCAGACGGCCTCGAAGGCAAACGGACGCGGCCTGACGCTGATGTATGACCTCAGTGGCATCAAAGATGACGGCATCCAGTTCGTGATCGACGACTGGAAGCGTCTCATCAGCGAGAAACGCCTCGACCGCGATGGCTCCGCCTACTTCCATCATCACGGCAAGCCTCTCGTCGCCCTCTGGGGTCTCGGCTTCAAGGACCGTGCGCCCATGCTCGAAGAATGGGCACGCTTGATCACGTTTTTGCACGATGACGGCTGTGCGATCATGCTCGGCGTGCCCTACTACTGGCGCACACTCGATCACGACTGCATTAAGGATCCCAAACTGCACGAACTCATCACCCGTGCCGACATCGTCAGCCCGTGGGCCGTGGGAAGACTTGGCACGCCGCAGGATGCTGCCAACCGAATCGAGAAAATCCTGAAGCCGGACGTTGCGTGGTGTGCGGAGCGCAAGATCGACTACCTGCCCGTGATCTTTCCCGGCTTCAGTTGGCAGAATCTCTCCAAGTTCCGCAGCCAGGAAGCGAAGTTCGATGCCATCCCGCGTCGTGGCGGCCAGTTTCTCTGGTCACAGGCGCTCGCGGCGAAGCGTGCCGGCTCGCAGATGCTCTACGTCGCGATGTTTGATGAGCTAGATGAAGGCACGGCCATTTTCAAAACCGACAACCACCCGCCGGTCGGTGCCAGTCCGTTTCTCGCCGAGCCTGATCTGCCGAACGATCACTATCTCTGGCTCACAGGAACCTTGGGCAAGCTGTTAAGGGGTGAAACTGGCGAGGAGATGCCAAAGCGCGACGCGCCATGATCCGGCGTATGTTGTTCACGCTTTAGCGTGTCCGGCGTTCTCACGCTGAAGCGTGAACAACGTACTCTGCACCATCACGACAGATCCGAGGCCAGCACCGAGTTCGCGGCACGCAGGGCCAGTTCTTTCGCCTGCGCGATCACACGCACGGGCGTGTTGTCGAACATATAGGCGTGGCAGCTTGGGCAGGTGACGGCACGCGTCACCACGATTGAGCCGCAGCCTTCGCAGACTTTGTACTGCTCGGGATGGGTGGCGATCTTTTCCGCCTGCTTCAGACGTGAGTCTGGTTTGTGCTCGTGCGCGCTCATGAACACCGGATGCTACGGCGGCATTGCATAAGCGCAACGTCGGCGATGATCATCTTACGCTGTTTTTTGCGGTTGCTTTGTGGATGTTAAGCAGTCGCGTGGAAGGCGTGCTCACGCACGCCGCTACCGTTGCGGATGGCGTCAGCCTTCCGCCGCACGTCCCTCAACCCAAGCCCTCGACACTCCACCCATCGCGATACTTCCGAGTGAGTTGGGCGTTCAACTCCGGCTTGTTCGTAATTTTGCCAGCAGCGGCGTTCCACTCGATCCAGCCCACCGGATTGCGCTCCGCGAGGACACCGAGCAGCACCGCTTCTGTCACCGGACAGCCATACGTCGGTAGATCGGTCGCCGCTTTTTCTCCCCTCATGCAGGCATCGACCCAATCCGTGTAGTGATTGGCGATACGCGTCTTCGGATAGGTGAAGCCGGTAAATTTTTCCTCAGGCACCAGCCAGGGGCGCTGACTGTGCGGTTTGAAGATGCCGCCGTTCTCGCCGATGAAGAAAATACCGCTCGGGCTGTCTTTGGTGAGCACGCTTGGCTTGATGACGCGGGCGTCATACGGATAACCGCCGTCGCTCCAGGTCATCTTGATCGTGTCGCCCGCTGTGAGCGGCGTGCCGGGGAATTCAAGTTCCAGATGGCGCTTCTGCGCATACAGATCGCCCTTGCTGCCTTCATCGAGGCAGCGCACGCGCGTCGGCGCGGCGAGACCGAGGCAGGCGAAGACCACGTCGAAGTAGTGGCAGCCCATGTCGCCCATCATGCCGACGCCGAAATCAACCCACGAGCGCCACATGGACGGATGATACGCGCCTTCGAGAAACGGCACTTCATTCGCGACACCGAGCCACAGGTTCCAGTCGATGTTCTCCGGCACTGGATCGGCCTGCGCTTTGCGTTCGGTGACTTTCGGCCACCAATTCGCCTTCTTGTTCTCCCAGCAGATGACTTCCTTCACCTTGCCGATGGCCCCGCTCTTGATGAGATCGACCGCGAGCGAGGTTTCGATGCTCGAATGCCCCTGCGTGCCCATCTGCGTCGTCACACCCGCCTTCGCCGCCTCTGCGCCGAGAATCCGTGCCTCGTGGATGTGATGCGTCAGCGGCTTCTGCAAATAAACATGCTTCTTCGCCCGCAACGCCGTCACCGCCATCGCCGCGTGCATGTGATCCGGCGTGCCGATGGTCACGGCATCAATCGTGTCGCCCAGCTTCGCCAGCATCTCGCGATAATCGCGAAACACCGCCGCATCCGCCAGTCGCGCCGCCGCCTCGGGGTCCTGCAACTCTTTGCGACGAGTCGCGTTGCCACCACGCGCCAGTTCGAGCGTCTTCGCATCCACATCGCACATGCCGACAAGGCGTACTTTGGCATGCTGCAGCACACTCATCATCGTGACCCCACCCATTCCGCCCACACCGATGGAAGCCACCTGAAACATCGAGTTCGGCGACTTCGCGCTCAGGATGGCTGGTGCGGAAACGTAAGCGGAGGCAGCGAGGGATTGCTGGAGAAAGCGGCGGCGGTTCATGGTGTCTGCTTCAACGTGCCCTTAAATAATCTTCTCTCTGAGAGAACACACACCTGCCCTATGTTTGCTCTGGAGGCAACGAGTGCCAGCTAGGCGCAAAATTTGCATACTTACTTCTGCCAAAAGTGCCCTGTGTCGTTCGAAATCGGGCACTCGCTGAATTGGAATCTTGATGGCTCGGTCGCTATGCAGGTTTGCCACTCATGTGGCACGATGCACCCATTGAACTTCTACAAAGCTTCGCCGTGGTCTTATGATTGTCAGGCGAGCTGATCTGCATTGTTTGCTTCACCAGGAAGGGCCTGCAAACCCGTGGAACTGGAAAGAAGAGAGGACTTGGACAAAAGTCGATTTTTTCAAAATCACCCACCGCTTGAATCTCTAACCTGCAACAACTGCAAGATTCAAGGCTGCTATATTGGGCTCAAACTCGGGGAGCCCTCAAAACTTCCCATCCCGCGATTCAAAATGCGTTGGTTTGCCGAGTGACTCGCCGCCGTGTGAGACCCAGCTTGCGACCCATTCCATCAATTCCTCATCGCGGATGAAGGGGATGCCGAGTTCGACGAAACTGCGGTAGGGATTGCTCAGCAGCGCGTCAGGGGCCTCTTTGCCTTCAATCTG
>JAYVIO010000239.1:0-32165 GCA_043770175.1 Verrucomicrobiales bacterium
CATCTGCGGCGGGTAGCCCTGCGGCATCGGGTACCCCTGGGGATAACCTGGCATCTGCGGCGGGTAGCCCGGTGGTGGTGCATATCCTGGCGGCAATGGCTGGGTGGAACCCGGATGCGGGGGTTGCTGCGGATTTTGAGGCTGGCCGGGCTGTTGCGGATTCATGGCGTGGGCTTTTTTAATGAAACGGAGTCAAAAAAGATGGGGTCCAAGCAACAGGACGTGCTGCCGGCCCTTTTCTTGGGGACCGACATAAAAAATAAAATGTAGCGACTCAGAAACCTACGTCACTGCCGACGGTGAAGGTCACGTTGGCAACCTTGGCCACAGCGAGGGCATTGAGGACGTCAATCACGCGCTCGTACGTTGCCTGCTCCTCGGCCTGAATGGTGACGATGACCTTGGCGTTGCGGTTGTCAGCCTCCTGCTTGAGGCGCATGAGCGTGGAGGTGAAATTGGGCAGCTTTTTGTCTGTAGGGCCGTCGAATTCTTCCTCGTTGAGCGTCACGGCTCCGGTTTCCTCAATACCCACGATGATTTCATCCGGCATTTCCTGCGGTGCATCCGCAGAAGGCGGTGCGAGACCAGGAAGTTGGCTTTTGAGTTCACGTTCCACTTTCACGGAACCGACCATGACCATGAAGAAGAGCATGATGACGAACACCACGTCGATCATGGGGGCGATTTGGAAACCGACCGCAACCTGCTCGGTCTCGATTTCGTGGCGCTTTTTTTTGCCTGGGGCTGACATGGTCTGCGTGGTTAGTTCTTGTTCAAGGCGGAGAAGGAAATGTCGTCAATGCCCGCCTGGGCAACGACGCTCATGACGCGCTGGATTTCGATGGCAGGGAGGCGCCTGTCACCACGAATGACGACACGGTACTTGGCGTTGCCCTCCTTGCGCTGACGTAGCAACTCCACCAGCGGCTCGACGACCTCATACTTCTGATCCTCGAAGGTGATGAGCGCCTTGCCAGCGGTCCAGCGCACGTTGAGAGCCGCCTCGTTCATCATGTTTTTCTCCTTCTTCTTGGCATCAGCCGCGACCGGGAGTTCAATCGCCTTGTCGATGCGCAACACCTGCGCCGAAGTGATGCTCATAAAGAAAATGAGCAGCACCAACAGCACGTCAATCATCGGAGCTATTTGAAACTCCGGTTCACCATCACCGCCACCGCCGCCGCCGCCCATAGTGTTAGAAGGTCAAGGATTGATAGAAAAGGGGGAAGGAAGAAACACGAGTTAAGCCGCATGAGCAGCCGCGCCTTCACCGGCCACCCAGTTCGGAATGGCGGCATAGAATTCTTCTTCGCCGACATGCGCGTCTTTGAGATGCTGGTAGGGCATCTTGCGGAACAGCGAGGTGCAAACCTCCTGCAGATCACTCATGGAAACCTGAAGGCGGTTGCGCAGGAAGTAAAAGAACATGAAGGCCGGAACAGCGATGAACAGACCGGAGGCCGTGGCGATGAGCACCTCACCGATAGCACCGGAGAGCTTGGCCGGATCGCCCGCACCACTGGTCTTCAGGGTGGCAAAGGCGCTCATCATCCCGGTCACCGTGCCGGTCAGACCGATCATCGGCGTACAAACACCGATAACTGAGAGGTAGTTGATGCGCGTCTGGATCGATGCGTTGGCCTTGTTCAATTCGGAGAACAGGGCGCCTTCCGTGGCATCATGTCCATCACCGAGGAAGCTCAGGGCCACGCGGGTGGTGTTACAGAAGGCGGAGGGGTTGCCTTTGCAGAACTGGTAGGCACCGACGTAATCGCCGGCACGGAACAGATCCTGAACTTGGGCCACCTGGGCCGGAGGTGCCATCTTCTTGAGGCCGGTGCGCATCCAGAGATCGACCGTGAGCCAGACGAGGGCGATGGAGCAGGCGGTAATCGGGTACATCACCCAACCGCCTTCAATGAAGCGATCAATGAGGGTGTGCTGGGCCTCGACGGCGGCACCTTCCGCCGGGGCGGCTTCCTGCGCGTAGAGATTGATGGAGGCGAACAGGCCAAACGCCAGCAGGACGCAAAGGAACGCGCGGGCGGGGCCGTTGGGGATGTGGCGGGTCATGGTGGTGGCAGTGTTGGTTTGCATGGAGAGATCAGGCTTTGGGTTTGGAATCGGTTGGGGCGGCTGGTGTGCCTTCCGTCGGTTTGGTGTCGCCAGCTTTGCCTTCCTCGGCCGCAGCGGCTTCTTCTTCGGCGACATTTTTCATTCCGGCAATCGCCGCTTTTTCCTTTGTGGCGGTGTCAGCCACCGGCGATCCGGGATACGAGTCGATGATGCGGGCGAGGAAGGCGTTCGCGTCCTCATAACGCTTCATTTTGATGAGAGTCTTTGCCGCGTTCAGCTCCGCCTCAGGCACACGCTGCATCTGCGTGCCGTAAAACACCGGAATACGCAGGTAGGCCAGCAGCGCCTTCTCCCAGTCCTTTTTGCGAGTGTGCACATCGGCAATGATAGCCCACAGCGAGGCACCAATCGCGGAATCATCCGTTTCCTTCAAGATGCCCTGGGCCTCGGTGATGATGGCGACATAATCCGAGGTCGTCTGGCGCTCGATATCGAGCTGGATGATGCGCAGGCGCAGTTTCTGAGCCTCGGTGAGCTTCAAAGCACGCAGGGCGGGGAGGGATTTGACCACGTCATCGAATTTGCCGCCCTGGTTCAAGGCTTCAATGTAGGCGAAGTAAATATCGACAAACCAGTTGCCTTCGATGCCTTCAAAGTGCTCAAAAAAGTCGCGCCCCTTCTTCAGCACGGCGATGGCCTCCTCCGTTTTGCCTTTGGAGAGCAGATCCGCCGACTCCGTCAGTTCGGCGGGATAAGGCCACTCCAGTGAGTCGATGTTCTTTTTATCCAGGATGCTGGTGGCCTTGTTTTCGCCGATGATGAGGGTGCGGACGATCTTGCCGTCCTGAATCGAGAATTCCGAGGAAAAGACGCGGTTACCGTCCTTGAGCACGATGGCCTGCCCGAAGGAGGAAGCCGCGAAGGCGGCGAGGGTGGTGAAAATGAGAGCGAACGTGCGCATGGGAGAAACAGTTGAGGTTCGCGATTATGGAAGGGTAGCGCGGAGTGCTTTGGCGTCTTTCATCTCCGGCTGGGTTTCGAGATCCTTGCGGGCGATCATTTCATCCAAGGTCTTCTTGGCTTCGTCGCGCTTGCCAAGAGTGATGAACGATTTGGCACACAGAAGATAAGCCTTGGCCATTTCATCCTTCCATTTTTGATGCGCAATGAACACGCGCTGGAAGTAAGCGATGGCGGCTTCGTGCTTGCCATTACCCGCCTCGATCTCACCGAGCATGCGCAACGCATTCGCCGTGGCCGCACCACGCCATTCCTTGGTGTTGGCGATCTGCTCGAAGATTTTTTTCGCGTCGTCATACTTCTTGAGTTTGAACAGCGTCTTGCCTTCGCCCTGCGTGGCATCGAGCACTCGGGAGCTGCCGGGGTAGGTCTGCGCATCGCGGAAAAGCTCCAGCGCCTTGTCGAACTCGCCTTTCTCATAAGCGATCTCGCCGAGACCGACTGGTGCACCGTCGGCATACTCACTGTCTTTGAAGAGATCCTTCAAACGGAGGTAGCAGGCGTTTGCCTTGTCCAGATCACCCTTCTTGCGGGCGCTGTCGCCCACGGTGGCGAGCAGCATCGGACTGAGGTCATCGGGTTTGGCCACTTCGATGATGATGTTGAAAAATTTCTCAGCCTTGTCGGGGAGCTTCATCGACTTGGCCAGCCAGGTCTTGGCAAAGAGGATGCGCATTTGCGCCGTGCCATTCATTGCGGCCTGGGGCGGTGTCAGCAGTTCTTCGAGCTGTTTTTCGACGTCTTCAAAGGTGACCTCAGGAGCGGGTGCAGCGGCGGGCGCCGGAGCAGGTGCCGCAGCACCATCCGCGGGCTTCGGTGCATCCGGCGCAGGAGCAACGGCAGCCGCGGCGGCGGGACGACGACGCTTTGGAGTGCTGATGCTCACGAGCTGCTGAATCAGCCCCTCCACCTGCTGGTTCGCCGGATTGGGAATGCGCGTCTTGATATGTTCAGCGAGCAGCTTCTTGGCATCCTCGACCTTGCCCTCCTTGATCAGAGCGCGGCTGATCCAGAGAATGGCTTTGAGGGAAAGATCGTCGTCATCCTTGTTGGTGTTGTAGTACCGCTGCCACATGTCACCGAGTTTTTTCCACTCGTTGGCCCCTACATAGAGGTCGGTGACCTGATCCATGGCGTATTTGAGCACGTCATCGGTCTTCGCCTTGTCCACGGCGGCGCCGAAGTTGATCATCGCATTTTCATAATCGGCCTTTTGATTGAAAATGTCCCCCAGCAGGCAGTACACCTGGCCGATGTTCTGGTCATTCGGCGCATCCTTGATGATGCTCTCGAGTTCCGCCTTCGCGTCATCCTTGTCACCGCCCTGGAAGTCAATGAAGGCCATGCGGTAGCGCGCATCGACGACATACTGTCCTTTCGGGTTTTCCTTGATGTAAGTTTTGAGCGCCTTCGTCACGCTCTTGTAATCGTTCTGGTAGAAGTAGCTCAGCGCGATGCGGTAGAGGGCATCATCCTTGTACGCGTCCTCATTGGGAAACTCCTGAATGAGCAGCTCAAAAGCGGTGCGCGCCTCGTCGAATTTCTGCATTTCAAACAGCACGCTGCCACGCAGGAAGCGCAGCCTTGCTTTGTCGGCCTTAGGGAACCCCTCTGCCTTGGCAAACGCATCAATCGCCACCTGGAGCTGCTTGTTCTGGTAGGCCAGCATTGCATACATCTCCGACACCTGGCCGACCTGCTCGCTGTCCGGGAAGTTGTCGATGAACTTCTGGCACTGCTCGCGCGCTTCCTTGATGCGCTTCAGGGAGGCGTTCACCATGATCAGACCAAACATGCATTTGTCCCGCTGCGGGAACTCCTTGAAGTCCGTGACAATGACCTCGAAGGCCAAAGTCGCCTGCCAGAGGCGTGAGGCATCGCCGGAAGTACCATCTTCCTTTGGCGCACCCATTTCATAATAGCAGCGGCCCAGGCGGTAGTAGAGCGAGGCGTCGTAGTCGGTGCGCTTCTCGATCTCTGCCATGATCTCTTTATTGGCCTTGAGCTTGGTCTCGATCTCGTCCTTGCGCACGCCTTTGGCGGTTTTGAGCTGGTTTTCCAGTTTCGCGACCTGCTCAGTTTGAATGCGGGAGATTTCTGTTTTCTTGCGCACAAGCTGGTAGGCGCCGAGAGCCTCTTTGAAGGCTTTCTTCTCCATCATCTCATCGCCCAGCTTGAGGTAAATGTTGTTCATCTGGGCGATGCTGTCGCCGCCAGAGGCAAAGTTGCGCACCTTCTCCATCAGTGCGCCGGCCTCGTCGAGCTTGCCTGTGCTGACATACAGGTTTGCCGCCATCATCGCCGCCTGGATGGACTCCGCAGTACGGATGCCATCCGCAAGCACCGAGGACAAAATGGCCAGTGCATCGTCTTTTTTATCCTGCTTGATCAACGCATCCGAGATAACCAGACCTGCCTCGGCTTTCTTTTCAGGCGAGCTTGTCACCACTTCCTTCAGCACCGCGATCCCCTTGTCCTCCTGCTTGCTGGCGATGTAGGAACGGCCCAAGGCCATGCGCACGTCAATGATCGCCGCGCCTTGGGGAAATTCTTTGATAAACGCCTCCAGCGTCTCGATCGCCTTCGGGTAGTCCTGCAAATTGTAATGGCAGGCCCCTTCGATGAACATGATGCCCTCGAAGGGCTTGTTGTTCAGGTTTTTCTTGGCCTCCCCAAGCTTGGCAAGCGCCTCCTGGTACTTCGCCTCAGTGAACAAGGCGCCCGCTGCATTGACGAGCGCTTCGGTCTCCTGCTGAATGTTCAAGGCAGCCGGAGCTGCGGGGGGTGCCCCAGGTGCGGCGGGCGCTCCCGGCACGGCAGGCGCACCCGGTGCGGCAGGCGGCGCTCCAGGCGCAGGCGGCGGAGCCTGAGAAAAAACAGGCGTGCTGATGGCAAAAGCCAGTGCGGCGCAGAAAATCGGTCTCATGTGTTGCAGGGTGCGTTCCACTTCCGGGCAGAATACGAAAAGAGAACGTCGATACGCAAGCATGTAATTGCGCGATGCATCGCGAATCTTTGCGCAGGAAGGCTGGACTGCTGGGAAGACTGACATTTTTTCGGGAAAGAGTGCCGAGACTAGCAGGATGGTCATTTTTGTCACGGGAGAAAAATCAAAAGGATCAAACATGCTCATTTTTCCGCCTCCGTTCGACATTCCGCTTTCGTCATTCCACATTCCACCACTCTCATGTCCTTCCCAGTTCTCGCAGTCGCCGACCTCACCTTCCGCCGTGGCCGTCCTATTCTCAAAGGCATCTCCTGGCGCGTCGAGTCCGGTCAGCACTGGTGCATCCTTGGTCCAAACGGCTGCGGCAAGACCTCCCTCATCAACCTTATCACCGGCTACGACAGCGCCACCAGCGGCACGCTGCGCATCGGCGCGAGCGTCTTCGGCGACGACGACTGGCGTGAGGTGCGCCGCCGCGTCGGCCTCGTGACGAACACGCTCACCACCTATTTAGAAAGCAGCGAACCCGTCCTCGATGTCATCGCCAGCGGTCGTGAGGCCAAGCTCAACCTCATTGAGATACCACCACCCGCCGTGCGCCGTGATGCCGCGCGGTTGCTCAAACAAGTCGGCTGCGAATACCTGCGCGATGCCTTCTGGGGTCCGCTCTCGCAGGGAGAGAAGCAAAAAGTGCTCATTTGCCGCGCTTTGATGGCCAAATTTAAGGTACTCATCCTCGACGAACCCTGTGCCGGTCTCGATCCCGTTGCACGCGAGCATTACCTGCAATGGATGCAGGCCCTCGCCGCCCAACCAAAGTCCCCGTCCCTCGTCATGGTCACCCATCACGTCGAAGAAATCCTTCCGAGCATCACGCACTGCTTGCTGCTGAAAGACGGCCAGGTTCACGCCACAGGTCCAAAGCACGATGTACTCACCAGCAAGAACCTCACTCACATTTATGGCGCTCCCTTGAAGCTAACACGCCACGGCGAGCGTTATGCGCTGCGGCTGGCTTGAACCAACCCGCCTTCAACCATGAAACAGCTCCTCCTCTCTCTCCTGCTGCCGATCTTCGCCTTCGGCACCGAAGTGACCCTCGAACGTGTCCCCGAAGACGGTGTGCAGCCACAAATCGTCACCACCAGCGACGGCACGCTGCATCTCGTCTATCTCAAAGGCGATCCACGCGGCTGCAATGTCCGCTACGCCACCAAAAAAACCGGCGCCTCCGCTTGGAGCGCACCGCGCACCATCAACAGCAAGCCGGACACGGCCGTTGCCGCCGGCACCATTCGCGGTGCGCAGATCGCCGTCGGCAAGGACGACTCGCTCCACATCGTCTGGAACGGCCCCGGGGGCAAAAATCAGCCCTCACCGCTGCTTTACACCCGTTCCGTGAATCGCGGCACCACCTTCGAGCCACAGCGCGATCTGCGTGCCAACACCGAGGCACTCGACGGCGGTGCCTCCGTCGCCGCCAGTCCGAAAGGCGAGGTCTTCGTCGTCTGGCACGGCGCACCTGCCAATGCCACCCCCGGTGAGATCAACCGCCGCGTCTTCATCCTCAAATCCACCGACAACGGCAAAACCTTCGCCGCACCCAAGATCGCCAACGCTGATGATCCCGGCGTGTGCGCCTGCTGCTCGCTCAAAACCTTCGTCAGCCCCACCGGCGAACTTCTCACGCTCTACCGCGCCGCACGCAGCATGAGCCAGCGTGACATCGTGCTCATGACCTCGCGTGATGGTGGCACTACCTTCCAGCATCGCGATGTCGGCCCCTGGGCCGTCAACATGTGTCCCATGAGCAGCGCCAGCGTCATCAGCGCAGGTGCCAAAACCCGCGCCGCATGGGAGGCCGAAGGCAAAGTCTTCACCTCGCTGCTCGACGCCACTTCCGACGCCATCACTGTCTCCAACGACAAAGCGCGTCATCCCGCGCTCGCCATGAACTCGAAAGGCGAAACGCTCGTCTCCTGGAGCATCGGCACCGGCTGGCAGAAAGGCGGCCAGCTCGGCTGGCTCGTGCTCGATCCCACCGGCAAACCCACTGCCACACGCGGCATCCAGCCCGGCGTTCCTGTGTGGGGCTTCAGTGCGGCGTATGCTGAGGGAGAAAAATTTGTCATCCTCTATTGATGCAAGTCTTGACTGCTTGACCTCATGACCGTTGACCTCATGCCCCGCCTCGCACTCCTCGTCCTTCTCCTCACCAGCACCCTTCACGCGCAGTTTCCTGCGGCGGCGGGCGGGCTGACCTCGCTGCTGACGCATCCGCCCGGCATCATGCAGGTGACGAGCCTGACGCGCGGGCCGACGAGCTTCAAGCTGGCCGTGCAGTTCGATGACGGCTCGACGAGCAGCTTTGAAAGCAGCGGTGCGGGCGGGTCGGACCTGGGTATCGTCTCCCGGCTGGAGGAGGGACGGCGCTACGCGATGCCGCAGTGCTTGATCGACCTGCTGGGTTACGAGCAGACCGCGGCCATCGTGCGGCTACTGCCAAACCCGCAGGTGACGCCCTTCTTCACCCCGCCGCAGCGGTTTCCCTCCGCGCTGCTTTCGCTGGGTAAGGACCATCCCTTCCGGGCGGTGGTGCTGGACCGGTGGATGGATGACGGGGACTACTCCCTGGTGCTGCAGGCGGCGGATTCGCGACTGCTGCATGTAGCGGGCAGTTTCGACAACGAAGCCGTCAAGAAGACAGTGCAGACCCTGCAACGGGGCGAGACGTTTGAGTTCCCCGCCGTGCTGGAGCCGAAGGGCGCGGCGCAACCCGCCTCCGAAGCGGCACGGGTGCTGGGCCGCTACATCGGCGAATGGAGCGGCCGCCTGGAGGATGATCCCGGCGCGAAGATCGTGATGAAGTGCCACTGGAAGGCGGACGGGAACGGGATCTGGCGGGAGATTTCCTTTTCCCACGAGGATGATCCCGCCACGCTCGACATCTCGCTCATCACTTACGACGAGGCCGGGAAGCAGTTCGTGGTGGTGGATCCGGCGAAGGGGAACGCGGTGCTGTTTCACACCGTCTGGAAGGCCGGCGAACGCTCCTTTGTGAGCACGCTACCGGCGGAATCCGGCCAAAGCCGCGTGAACACGGCCACCTTCAGCAGTGAAGACCGCATCGACTGGCAAACCGTGACGCATAACGCGGCGGGCAAGACCGTCGCCACCCGTCGCGGCGGTTACCAACGCGTGGCCGCCGTGGCCTCAACACTGAAACTGCCAGGCTCCACTCCCTCCTCCCCGTCGGTTTCTTTCCAGCCGTCCGTCACCAACATGACGTCCATCAGCTCCAGCGGCCAGAAAACCATCATGACCCAGGCGACATCCTCCAGCACGAGCTCCCCCATGGTCATGACTCCGGAGGAGCTGAGCTTTGCGCAGTTGCGCGAGCTGCCGCCCTTTCGCGGCAAGGTCGCCAGCTTGAACATCGGCCCCGACTCCATCGCCATGACGATCACCGTGGGGGACGGACGCCGATACCTGGTGCATCACAAGCGCGATGAAAACTGGGACCTCAACCTGGCGATCGCCAAGCGGCTGAAGTACGATGAGACCTTTGAGTTTCCAGACGTGGTTTCCGACGGCTATTCCGCCACGACGAAGGAGCCTGATGAGAACATGCGCCGCCTGGCCGGCTTCATCGGCGAATGGCGGCTGACTATTGAATCCCCGCCGGACAAGGGTCCCGGCCAGAATGTCGTTCGTTACTTCTGGAAGAATGATGGCAAGGGCATCTGGCGGGAAAACAGGAACGCCGCCCATCCTGCTTCCCTGATTTTCACGTCTCTCATCACGCATGATCCCGCCACCGGCGGCTACTTCGAAACATCGTCCCACCCGCAGTCCGAACAGTTCCAGTCCACCACCACCTGGGATGCCGCCAGCCAAACACTGACGCTGAAGACACAGAGCCAGCATCCGGCGCCAGGCACCCAGCTCACTAGCTCTCGCCACCTCATCTCCCCGTATCGCATCGAATGGCACAGCACCCGGCACAAGGCCGACGGCACGCTGATCGACGAATTCCGCGGCCACTACGAGCGCATCCAACCTTGACCGCCTTATGACACGCTCAGGAATCCTCGCCGGCGGCAACTTCATCATCGACCACGTCAAGCTCATCGACGCTTGGCCGGAGCAGGACATGCTCGCCTTCATCCGCAGCGAAACTTCTTCCAACGGCGGCGGCCCCTACAACGTCCTCAAAGACCTGGCCGCCATGCGTGTCGATTACCCGCTCGCCGCTGCCGGACTCGTCGGCAAGGATCCGAATGGTGACTGGATCCTGCGCGATTGCCAATCTGCAGGCATCGACATCACCCAACTGCATCAAACCGATGCCGCGCCGACGAGCTACACCGACGCCATGACCGTCACCGGCAGCGGACGCCGCACCTTTTTCCACCAACTCGGTGCCAATGCCCTGCTGGGCGAAGCACACTTCGATTTCAGCCGCACGCAGGCCAAAATTTTTCATCTCGGCTACCTCATGCTCCTCACTGAGATGGACCGCCTCCTCCCCGATGGCCGCACCATCGCCAGCCGCGTGCTCGAGGCCGCGCAAATCGCCGGACTGCTCACCAGTGTCGATCTCGTCAGCTCCAATCACCCGCAGTTTCGCGAGATCACCGAAGCCTCCCTGCCCTTCACCGATTTTCTCATCGTGAACGAAATCGAAGCCGGCAAAGCCACCGGCCTCGACCTCAAATCGTCTCTCATCGACCTCGAAAAAATCAAAACAGCAGCCCAAAAGCTCCTGCAACTCGGCGTGCGTCGTGAAGTTATCATCCATTTCGAAGCCGGAGCCGTCGTCGCAGAAAAAAACGGCCGGGTTCATCATCAACCTTCCCTCAAACTCCCCGCAGGTTTCATCGCCGGAGCCACCGGCGCAGGCGATGCCTTTGCCGCCGGTTATCTTCACGGCACGCACGAAAACTGGCCCATCCCCGACCGCCTCAAACTCGCCGTCTGCGCCGCTGCCGCCTGCCTCACGCATCCCACCCCCTCACAGGGACTCAGACCCGTCGCCGAGTGCTTGGAACTCGCCGCTAAACTGGGCATTCGTTGAGGAAAAGCGAACGAGTCTATACCGAGCCCCCATCTTTGTTTAGGTTCAGCCCTCTGGCTAAACAAAAACCCCGCCGCGTCGTCAGACACAGCGGGGTAATGAAAAGGGAACGAACGCCTGGTCTTAGCTTTCGCCAGCGACCTTGCTGATCACCTGACGACCACGGTAGTAACCGCAGGAAGGACAGGCGACGTGGCCGGGGACGGTGGTGCCGCATTCAGGGCAGCTCTTGAGGGTGGGCGCTTTCCAGCGGTTCGCGCCTTGACGCATGCGTTGGCGGCTCTTGGATTGTCTGCGCTTCGGATTGGCCATGAGAGTATCGGGTGGGGGGTCTGGTCTAGTTTAACTTGTTCAATGCTTCCCACACACCCTGACCCGCACTTTGAGGCTCGTCTGCGGCTGTTTCCAGCACGGGTTCAAACCTGCCTTCGGCGGGACACTGACGAGGCCGGACATTGCCGTCCTCACAGCGTGGGTAGCTCGGAAGGGCCAGGAGAGTATCTTCCCGGATGGTATCCGTCAAGTTGATCGTGGCATCCTTCTCAAACTCCAGCTCGGCGGCATAGTCGGGGATCTCGAGGCGGTGCTCGAAGCGCTCCAGGCAGCGGCCACATTCGAGGCTGAAGGTGGCGGCCAGGGTGCCGGTAATGATGAGGTCGCCGTCGTCACGCTCGATGTGGAGGTCGTACTGCAGCGGGGAGACGGCCCGAACGGGGTCTTTTTCGTCCAGTCCGAAGAAAGCCGGGGGTTCATGGCCGGAGACATCCTTGCCGCCGTCGGGCAGGGAACGCATGTCGATGTGCAGTGAGCGGTGCATGAGAATGAGGAGGTCAGGGGTGCTGAAGCTTGGACCGCAGGGCAATGGCAACGTTGGGCGGGACGAATTGCTCGATGTGGCCGCCGAGGCGGCAGATTTCCTTCACCAGACGGCTGCTGATGTAGGTGTACTCTTCGCGAGGCATGAGAAAGAGGGTTTCAAGGTTCGGTTCTAACTTACGATTCATGAGGGCAAGTTGGAACTCGAATTCAAAATCGGACACGGCACGCAGGCCGCGCACGAGGGCGATGGCGTTGTGCTGGCGGGCGAAATTGACCAGCAGACCGTCAAAGGGCATGACTTCGATGCCGTCGATGTCGGCGGTGGCGTTGCGGATGAGATCGACGCGTTCTTCGACGGTGAACAGGCTCTGCTTCGCGTTGTCTCGGGCGACGGCGATGATGAGATTGTCAAAAATACCCGCCGCACGCTGAAGCACGTCGAGATGGCCGTTGGTGATGGGGTCGAAGCTGCCGGGATAGATCGCGCGTCGCATGATTGAATGAACCTGAGTCTAGCGGTTGCAGCAATGGGTGAAAAGCGAAAGCTCACGCCAGAAACACCTGCGCCATGGCAAGTTCACGGGTGTGCGTGAGGCTGACGAGACAGGTGGCCTCACCGGCGTGTTCTTTGGCCATGCCATGCAGGATGATCACCGGCTTGCCGCTGGCCTCGCGCAGGACTTCGATGTCGGTCCAGCTCACTCCATCGGCCCAGATGCCGGTGCCAAGGGCCTTGGCGACGGCTTCTTTGGCAGCAAAGCGTGCGGCGTAATGCATCGCCGGTTCGGCGCAGCCGTCGCAGTAGGCGATCTCCGCCGCCGTGAAGGTGCGTTCTTTGAAGCGCTGGCCATGTTTCTCCAGCATTTCCTGAATGCGCGGCACCTCCACGAGATCAATGCCGATGCCGGTGAGTTTCATGGGATTCAATCGCAGTAGTTAGCCATCACCGCCAGCACTTCCTGCACCGCTGCACGCAGACCGATGAATACGGACCGCGACACGATGTGATGACCGATGTTCAACTCCGCCAGATGCGGCACCGCCCATAGATCAGGCAGGTTTTTCGTCGTCAGGCCGTGGCCGGCGTTGATTTGCAGGCCCAGTTCATGCCCCAGCTCTGCCGCTGCACACAAACGTCGCACCTCGGCATCGCGCTCCGCTCCGGTGTGATTGGCGAAGGTGCCGGTGTGCAGTTCGATCATCGCCGCACCGATCTCGGCGCTGGCGCGCACTTGCTCGAGATCGGGGTCGATAAACATGCTGACGCGGGTGCCGTTGTCGCTCAGCGCCTTCACGGTGCTGCGCAAGGCAACACGCTGGCCCGCGACATCGAGACCGCCTTCGGTCGTCACCTCCTCGCGATTTTCCGGCACCATGCACACAAAGTCGGGCCGCACTTCCAGCGCGATGGCAAGAATCTCGTGCGTGTTGCCCATTTCCAGATTCAGCTTTGTGCCGATGTTTTTTTTGAGCAGCCGCACGTCCGCGTCTTGAATGTGCCGACGGTCGGCACGCAGATGGACGGTGATGGAGTGGGCGCCCGCAGCTTCTGACTCCAAGGCAGCCGTCAGCACGCATGGTTCCGCATTCGGCGACACCAGCATCGTGCGATAACGTGCCTGACGCAGGGTGACGACGTGGTCGATGTTCACTCCGAGGAGCAGGTTGGGTTGGCGCATGGGCCTTATGTAGCGAAGTCACCCCAGGCCGCAAGCGGCGTGTCCCGGCGCAGGTTTTACGTACTTTTGACAGAAAATTGTAAATGCCCGCCCAAGAAATAGAAGTACTGAATCGCTTGTCTATGCAGTGACGCATGACCCAGAAAAACCCACTCCCATGAAATCACTCTTCTACACCCTCCTCATCCTTGGCGGCGCTTTCCTCAGTTACGATTACTTCGTGGCTCCCCCAGGCCAGAAAGTCGTCTTCAAAAGCCTCAATCCCCCGCAGTCGGTGAAACCTGCGTCGGTAAAACCCGTGGAAGAACCGATTCCTGCGGTGGTTGAAACCGCGCCTGCTCCAGTCATGCCTGCGGTGGTGGAGACGCCTAAGCCCGTTGCTCCGGCACCCGCGCCAGTGGCATCCTCCACGGGGCCGAAGTTTGATCCCATCGAGGTTCTCACCGGCAACTGGCTCAAAATTCCAGCCTCAGCCTTCCCGCGTGAGGTGAAATTGCTGCAGGATGCCATGTTCAAGATGAGCGTGGGGGCGAGCAAGGTCGCCGCCGGTGGCAAAGCCTTCGCGCTGGGCGCTGAGAATGGTGTGATCATTCTCGCACCCACCGAAACCTCCCCGGCGCGTGCACAACTGCCCATCGACGGCACCGATTTGAAAACCCAGCTCAACGAATCTTATGAGAAGTGGAAGATCGTGCGTGCCGAGGAACTCAAGGCCATTGCGGCCAAGAAACAGCAGCAGACTGCGGCCCAGCCCGCCATTGCCGCACCATCCAGCAGCGAGGCTGATGCGAGCGGCAAGCCCGTGCGTGCGGGGGATGGCAGTTATCCGCTGCTCATTGCCAGCATGAAGCGCGGCCAGGTCACGGAAATCACCCCGGAGAACATCACCGGGTGGCAGGAGCCGCAACCCACGACAGTTCAGGGCAGGAATGGCTGGGCGGTAAAGGTGAACTTCAATGCCAAAACCGTGTTTGGCCCGCAACCGGCTGAAGCACAGGCGGTGGTGCTCAATGGTAAAGTCACTGGCTGGTATTTCACCGGTTCTGGCGAAGAAGTACCGTGAATGCCGAATTGGACACTGGCCACAGTGAACGCGTGCAGATAAAATATCCGCACGCGGAAGTTTCCGTTTGCCAGAACAATGCATGCGTTTAGTATCGCGGCCCAATTCTTGGTGAGGGAGCGGTAGCTCAATTGGTTAGAGCGCCAGCCTGTCACGTTGGAGGTTGCGGGTTCAAGTCCCGTCCGTTCCGCCATGAATTATAAAGCCGCCTGTTTCAGGCGGCTTTTTTCATGCAGTATGACTCCGTTCCAGCAGCGCGTTTATGAGTTCATCCGCGAAATCCCGCGCGGACGTGTGACGACCTATGCCAGCATCGGCCGGGCGCTGCGCTGCCGCTCGGCCCAGGCGATCGGACAGGCGCTCAAACGCAATCCGCTCTCTCCCGAGGTGCCCTGCCACCGCGTGATCCGCGCGGATCTGACACTCGGCGGCTATTCCGGGCAGATGCTGGGGGCCAAGGTTCGGGAGAAGCTGGCGCTGCTGAAATCCGAAGGCGTTGAGTTTGAGGATGGAAAGCTCAAGGACTCCTCACGGCTGTGGCCGGACCACTGAACCGGGCGCGGCAAAAACGAGTTCAAAGCAGCGCCGTTCTTCAGGCAGCATGCCAGCCTTGGGATTGATGGCCTTGACCACGCCAAGAGCCTCGTCGTGAAATCCACCGCTGTTGGCGATGGCGGCAAACACGGCTCGTTGTCCTTCGGTGAGCAGATTCAAATCCATGTACTGAAGATAGGAGACCGACTGCTGAATGTCCTGCAGCCGCCAATGTGCCAGCGCGACCACGAGCTTGCGCAGATTGTCCTTCGGCTGGATGCGCAGCAGTTTTTGAGCGTTGACCAAGGACAGTTCGATGTTCCTGCCCGCGAGCAGGCTGGCATAAAGATGACGTTCAATGAAGCTGTAATCATCCGGCCAGCGCTGCACGGCATTGAGCGTGGCCAGAAGCAGGGATTCCGTGTTTTGATTGGCCTCGCAGGCTTTGATGAGGCCGGTGAAAGCCTCGCGTTCGATGCGGGCCGAGGCCGAGGCTCGCTGCGCCGCCTTGATGGCAAGGCGGTAGGCATCTTCGGCGATGTCGAAATGACCGCGATCCTCACCATACTGGGCGATGCGCAGCAGAGCGGGATAACGACCATTGGCTTGCGCCGCATCTTTGGCCGCGATCAGTTTTGAGCGCAGCTCCTCGGCTGGTTTTTTCAACACATAGGCCAGATGCGCGCGAAACATCGCCACCGTGGTGGGATCCAGAATGTCGGCGACCTTCGGATCGTTGACGAGGCGCTCGAGGTCGTTGAAACGCTGCAGCATCGTGAGGGCGTTGAGGTAGTTCTCCAGCAGCCCCTGATGCGTTTTGGCATCCGCCTCGGGCAGGATGGTCAGCACCTGGAGAAATTCCCCCTGCTCGACCAGCCAGCGCACAAAGGGCAGCAACTGATCGCGCTTCTTGTCACGGTACTTCGTCGTGGCGTCCATCACGATTTCCTTTTTGCGCTCCGGTGCCATCAGCACCTCACGTTTCAAGGCGGCGACGTAGTGCGAGTCTCCCGCCTTGGGATGTGTTTTGAATCGCTCAATGAGTTTGATCGAATCTGCCTGAGACAACGAGGGCAGGCTGTCGATGAACTCCAGCGCTTGCAGACCCAGGGCATCCTCCTGCGCGGCCAGTGTCCACAGCAGTTCCATGCCCTGGCCGACTTCGGATGGATTGCTCGAAGCGATCTGCCCTTTGGCAAAACGCAGCGCGCCGACCTTGTCCTCCGGATGCGCCTGCGTGTAATTGCGCAGGACATTGAGCAGCGGTTTGTTCTGTTCGCGCTGCCCCCAGACATCCTCTGCCAGTTTCATCAGTGCTTCGCTGGGCTGCTCCACCCGCATCAGTTTCTCCAGCGCCACGGAGGCTTCTTTGGGTCGGCCTAGGTTCAGCAGGCAGCGCAGGTGCATCTGCTCGTCTGCTGCGGTGAGAACTTCAAACTCCTTCAACTTGTCGTAAAAAAACAGCGCCGTATCGCGCTTCATCAGCGTGAAGTATTCAAAGTTCAGCCGGATGGCCTCGACGCTCTCCGGCGCATTCGTGTAGGCCTCCTGGGCTTTCATCACGGCATTCACGACCTGGCCGTTTTCCGCCATGCGCCGCGCCTCCTTCACCATGCTCTCCGCGCGCATGTTCTTGTACGAGTTTTTCAGCGGTCGGGCATACACGATGCCCAGCAGGAGCAGCGTGGTGGAGATGCTGACGATCACAAAGACGGCGATCCAGCGCGCCAGCGGTGTCTGCCGGTCACGATGCGCCACCGTCGGTGGCACCAGCCACTCCCAGGCCAGGATGAAGGGCCGCCACAGAACGAAGGGTTTCTGCGACGGATCCTTGTTGGGGTCGATGTTTTGATTCCAAAGCATGGAGTTCGGCGGCGGGGAAGCGTGGAGTGTAGGTGATCGGGATGCCCCGTCACGTTGAAATTTTTCCTGCAACCTGATTGTTAACCGCTGGGTTCAACGCGCCTGCCACCCGCTGAAAATTCAGTTGAAAAGCCGTGCATACCTCCTAAAGCAGCGGCCCGCGATTGAACGTCCGGAGGGGGCGAACAACCAGACCCACCCCCCTGTGGCGTCTTTCACCCCCCAACCCAACCGATCCCAACGACGTTATGATCCAAGTTAAGAACCTCATCAAAGTGTTCGGCACCAAGGTGGCAGTCGATGATGTCTCCTTCTCCGTGGAAAAAGGTGAAGTGCTCGGCTTCCTCGGCCCCAACGGCGCCGGCAAATCTACCACCATGCGCATGGTCACGGGCTATTTTCGTCCCACCAGCGGCAGCGTGAGTCTGTGCGGCATCAACATGCTGGAAGAACCCGAGCAGGCGAAACAGCGCCTCGGCTACCTCCCCGAAAACGCCCCGCTCTATTCCGACATGACTGTGGCCAGCTTCCTCGGCTTCTGCGCCGAATTGCGCGGCCTGCATGGTGCCGACCGCACCCGTGCCATCGACCGCGTGCTCGACCTCTGCTTCCTCGACAGCGTGCGTAATCAAAGCGTGGACACGCTCTCCAAAGGCTACCGTCACCGCACCTGTTTCGCGCAAAGCATCATCCACGATCCCGATGTGCTCATTCTTGACGAGCCGACCGATGGCCTCGATCCCAATCAGAAGCACGAAGTACGCGGCATGATCAAGCGCATGGGCCAGAACAAGGCCATCATCTTCTCCACGCACATTCTTGAAGAAGTCGAGGCCGCCTGTTCGCGCGCCATCATCATTGATCGTGGCAAAGTCGTGGCTGACGGCACGCCCGACAGCCTCAAGAAGCTCGTTCCCGGCGCAAAGTCGCTCGACGAGGTCTTCCGCAGCATCACCAAGCCCGATACGGCGCACAAGCATGCTGCTTAAACCGCATTTCATTCCCCAACCCCAAATCCAATCAACATGAGCAACCGAGACATCCAGAACACCAAGGCCGTCTTCAAGCGGGAGTTCCTGGCTTACTTCAATTCGCCCGTCCTCTACGTCATCGTCGTCATCTTCCTGCTGGCGGCGATGGGCTTCCCCTTCTTCTTCTCACGCATTCTCGACAGCGAGGACGTGTCCCTCACGGAACGCTTCTTCGTCTGGCATCCATGGATCTACACCGTGCTCGCGCCCGCCGTGGGCATGCGTCTGTGGTCGGAAGAGCATCGCCTTGGCACCATTGAGCTGCTGCTGACGATGCCGGTGTCACCTTGGCAGGCGATTTTGGGCAAATTCTTCGCCGCTTCCTGTGTCTGGCTCATCGGCCTCACACTGACCTTCCCCATCGTGTGGACCGTGTGTTATCTCGGTGATCCTGACATGGGACCTATCATCAGCGGCTACATCGCCAGCTACCTTTACGCGCTGGCCTGCCTGGCACTCACCTCCGCCATCAGCGCCATCACCCGCAGTCAGGTGGTGTGCTTCATCGTCAGTGTGGCCTTCTGCATTGTCATCGCCCTCATCGGTGATCCTGGTGTCACACACACCATCGTCAGCACCACGCCCGATTGGGCGGCGGGGTTCGTGCGCTTTGTGAGCTACTTCAGCTTCATGGACCACTTCTTTGAGCTGACCAAGGGCATCTTCGTCTTCCGTGACGTGTTCTACTTCCTCTCCGTCATCATCGTGACCCTGATCATCACCAATCTGGCGCTGCGTGCCAAGCGCGCCTGATCCTGGCATCAAACCAACCTTCCAACCTGCTTTGACACCATGAGCGTAAATCTGAACAGCAAACAAGCCGCCACCGGCATCACCGCCATCCTGGTGATCGCCATTGTCGTCGTCCTAAACTTCCTTGTCGGCGGTCTCGGCTTCGGCAACTTCCGCATCGACCTCACCCAGGATAAAATCTACACCCTCTCACCGGGCACCAAGACCATCCTCAGCCGCCTCAATGCGGACGAACCAGTCACCATCCGTTATTACTACACCACGGATGACCGTGTGATGCCGAACATCCTCAAGCCGCAGGTGCGAGCCGTCGAAGACCTGCTGCTGGAGCTGGTGAAGGCATCGGGAGACAAGATCATCCTCGAAACCATCCATCCCAATCCGAACACCGAGGAGGAGGACAAGGCCCGTGCCGATGAGATTCAGGACATGGGTCCGGTCAATCAAGAGGGCGACAAGATCTACCTCGGCCTCGCCATTGAGTGCCTGGGGCAGAAGGAAGTCATCCCCTTCCTCAATCCCCCGGCGCCCAATGAAGGTTCCGCCGTCGAGTACGACATCGCCCGTGCCATCTCCAAGGTCACCAAACCCGCGAAGAACGTCATTGGCGTCATGAGTTCCATCCCGGTCATGGGTTCGCCGATGTATCCGTTTCAAAAACAGGCCGGCCAGGCACCCTGGGTCATCATTCAGCAGCTTCGCGCCGATTATGAAGTCATCGAAGTGCCGATGGGCACTGACAAAATCGACACCAACATCAAAGTTCTCCTCGTCCTGCATGCCGCCGACATCAGCGCGAGCGCCGAATACGCCATCGATCAGTTCCTGCTCGGCGGCGGCAAGGTCATCGCCTTCGTCGATCCCAACAGCGTCGTCGCCCAGGCCTTCAGCGGTCAGCAGAACCCCATGACCGGCCAACCCGGCGGCATGATCAACACCAAGTCCGATCTGACGAACCTCTTCAAGGCCTGGGGCGTCGGTTACAAGAGCGACCAGATCGTCGCCGACATGAACTACCGTGGCATGCTGCAAGGCCGCAACAATCCCACCGCGCTGCAACTTCCCGCCGCCGCCATCAACCGTGAGGACCGCATCACCTCCGGCCTCAATTCGCTCACCCTCGTCACCGCTGGTGCGTTCAGCATCGACAAGCGTGAAGGCATTGATGCCACCACGCTCGCCACCAGCTCGGAAGAGTCCGAATTGGTCGATCAGGCTGAAGCGGAAAAAGCCCGTTCCCCCCAGGGCATGACCGGCTTCCATCCGGGCGGCCGCAAGCAAATCCTCGGCCTGCGCCTTACCGGCAAATTCAAAACCGCCTTCCCCAGTGGCAAACCCGTCAAAGCTGCCGACAAACCTGAAACCGGCGGTGCGCAGGATGAGCCTAAGCCCGCCGCTGCAACTCCGCCTGCGGCTCCGACCGCAACGCCACCCGCTACAGCGCCTGCTCCCACTGCTGCAACCACGCCCCCTGTCTCAGTCACGACACCTCCAGTAGCAGCGCCTGCAGCACCATCTGTAGCGCCGGCAGTTCCTGCCACTCCGACCGCGCCTCCAGCGCCGAAAGACGACGGCTCTCTCAAAGAATCCAGCAACAGCGAAGGCGCCGTCATTCTCTTCTCGGATGTGGACATGACCTATGACGCCTTCTGCGTACAGCAGGACCCCATGACCGGCATGCTCGTCTCCCGCACCGGCAACCTGCCCATGATCCTCAATGCCATCGAAGTCCTCTCCGGCGGCGGCGATCTCCTCCAGGTGCGCAACCGCAAGTCCGCCGTGCGCCCCTTCAGCACCCTCAAGGAAATGCGCGAGAAGGTGGAAAACCGCTTCCGCCCCCAGCTCATGGCGCTCGAAACCGAACGCCAGAAAATCGCCGAAAAAATGGGTGCGCTGCGCTTGAAGCGTGACGCCAAGGGCAAGGGGTTCATCGTCGATCCGCAGCAGCAGAAAGACCTTGAAGCCCTGATGCAGAACGATGTCGATCTCTCTCGCAAGGAGCGCGACATCAAAAAAGAGCAGAACAAGGAGATCGAGTTCACCAAGACCACGCTCAAATGGCTGAACTTCCTCGGTGTGCCGCTGCTCGTCAGTTGCGCCGGCATCCTTCTCGCCATCCGCCGCCGTACCGCCACCGCCGCCGTTTAACCCTTCCTTCATTTCCAACCTCACCGAACCACCCATGAAAAAGATCCTCATTCTGACCGCCGTGCTCGCCGCACTCGTCGGAGCCGCTCTTTATCAGAAGAAAGACCGCAGTTCCCGCCTCAGCAGCGGGTCCCGCGTCGGCGCTCCCTCGCGCGAGATGCTCCTGCCGGACTTCGACGTGAACAGCGTCCAAAAAATCCGCCTCAAGGACGAAAAAAACGAAGTTAACGTCGCCCTCAACGGCACCGTTTGGACTCTCGCAGAGCGCGGCGGCTACGAAGCCAGCTTTGAAAAAATCAGCCGCGCACTCCTGGCCCTCAAGGAGCAGAAAATCGCCCGCAAGCAGCGTGTCGGCAAAGAATCCTGGGGCAAGATCGGTGTCCAACCTCCCGGCGAACCCAACGCCTACGGCATCGGCACCCTCGTCGAACTGCTCGACGGCAAAGGCAACATCAAGAAGTCCCTCGTCCTCGGCGGCAACGTCACCAGCTCCGGCAATGCCAACGCCTCCCCCTTCGGCGGCAGCAGCGAGCGCCTCGTGCGCATCCCCGAGGATGGCGAAACCATCTGGACCGTTGGCAACACCTTCGAAGATCTCGACACCAAAGCCGACAGTTGGATCGAAAAGGCCTTCTTCGACGTGCAGAAGATCAAAGCCATCGAAGTCACCGCCGCCAAGCCCGAAGACTCCTGGAAAGCTGCCCGCACCGATGCTGAAGCCCCCGAATTTCCACTCGAAGGCGCCAAACCCGGCGAACGCATCGACACCGCCAAAGTCTCCATCGCCACCCTGCTCTCCGGTCCCACCTTCAATGACGTGCTCGGCAAAGATCAGGCCGCCAAAATCATGAAGGACCCCGTAAAGGCCAAAATCACCACCTTCGACGGCTTCACCTACAACCTCCAAGTAGTGAAGCAGGCCGGCCAGGATGGCAGCGGCGACAAATACTACCTCACCGTCGCCGTCAGCGCCGAACTGCCCAAAGAACGTGCCCCTGTGAAAGATGAGAAGCCCGAGGACAAAAAGACGAACGACGCCGCTTTCACCGAGGAAAAGAAGAAGCTGACCGACAAACTCACCGCCGAGCAGAAGCTCAACGGCTGGGTCTATGAAGTCACCGAATACACCATCAGCAACCTCCTCAAGAAGCGCAGCGAAATCCTCGCCGAGCCGGAGAAAAACGCTCCCGCCGCTCCCGCCACCGGCACGACACCCGCCGGCCTGCCCGACGTGCAAAAGATGCTCCAAGGCCTGAAGCCCGCCCCGACCGCACCCGGGCTGACCGCCCCCTCATCCCCGCTTCCCGAAACTCCCAAGCCCGAGATCAAACCCGCTCCAGCTCCTGGCACCAATCCCATCACCGGCGAGAAGCCAGCGGAACCGGCCAAGCCTGCGACAGACGCGAAAAAGTAATTTCGCTTCCATCGATTCACACAGCGGAGTGGTGCCCACGCATCACTCCGTTTTTTATGCTTCAAGGTTGTTTCGTGACCGCCATTCTGATATTTCCGCAGCGCATTTCATGAGCACTCCCAGCAAACCACTCCGTCAGCCCGGTCTCATCGTCTATCTCTGCGGTCTCGGCACCTCCGCACTTGCCCTCTGGCTGGTGAACTACCTCAACGAAAGTCAGCAGTTCAACATCATGGGCTGGTACATCAACGCCATCATCCCCGGCGGAGCGCTCATTGTGGGAATCGCCAGCGGGATCGGTTATGCCGTCGCTTCGCGTGTGCTGCAGGTCAAACTCAGCAAGGCCTTCGTCTTCGGCATGATCACCACGGCGATCATCGACTACATCGCCGCGCAATACCTGACCTACACGCATGTGCTTGAGCGCCTGCACATCCCGCCAGAGCGCTATGGCTTCACCGACTACATCCGCGAAATCTGCGAGGGCATGTCCTTCAAGAGCCGCAATTCCAAGGAGGCGGGCAGTCCGCTCGGCATGTGGGGCTATCTGTTCAAGCTGTTGGAGATGGGCGGCTACGCTCTGGGGGCCATGGTGCCGTCTCTAACCGTCTTCGGCATGCCGTACTGCAAAAAATGTCAGCAGTACCTCAAAGCGCACCGCACCGCGCACATTCACTCGCCGGATCAGTGGTCCGTCGTGAAGAAGCTCGCCAAAAATGATCGCCTCGCCGCGTTGCAGGCCGCCATTCAGGCCCTCACCGACCGTGCCAGTCAAATCACCGCTCCCATTGCAGCCGCTCCGCTCGCCGACACTGAAGCCGCCCTCGCCGCGCTCGATCCCGCCGTGCAAAAAGACGCTGCTGCGCGTATCACCTTCGACTTGAAGAAATGCCCGCTGTGCGAAGCGCATCACCTCAAGCTGACGCTGACCAACTTCACGGTCGATAAAAAAGCCGCGTTCACCGACATCGCCAAAATCGACAAGACGGAACTCGCAACTGCGGCGGCGTGATGCGCTTTCTGCTCGCGCAGTTCGTGCGCGCATGCTAAACCGCGCGCATGTCCTCACCCCTCTTTAATCTCTCCGGCAAAGCAGCACTCGTCACTGGCGGCAGCAAAGGTCTTGGCAAGGCCATGGCACGCGGTTTCGCCGAAGCCGGTGCCGATGTCTTCATCTCCAGCCGCAACGCTGATGAACTCAAAGCTGCCGCCGCTGAAATCGGCGCAGGATTGAGCGTCAAAGTCGAATGGATGGTCGCCGACATGGCGGATCGTGCCGCCGTCAAAGCTTTGGCCGTGGAAGCCGAAAAACGCCTCGGCAAGATCGACATCCTCGTCAACAACGCCGGCATCAATAACCCGCAGGCCATCGACGAAATCACCGACGAAGTGTGGGATCGCAACGTCGAGGTCGATCTCACCGCTGTGATGAGTCTGACCCGCGCCATCGTGCCCGGCATGAAGGCGCGCAAGTGGGGCCGCGTCATCCACATCTCCAGCGTGCTCGGCGTCGGCGGTCGCTTGAAGCGCAACGTCTATTGCGCCTGCAAAGCCGCGCTCATCGGTCTCGCCCGCGCCAGTGCGCTCGATCTCGGTCCTTATGGCATCACCGTGAACTGCCTCTGCCCCGGCCCCTTCCTCACCGACATGCCCGGCAAGCTGCTCAATGACGAGGAAAAGCAATACTTTGCCGATCGCACCGCCGTGAAACGCTGGGCCGCACCGCGCGAACTCGCCGGCCCCGCCCTCATGCTCGCCAGCGAAGCCGGCAGCTACATCACCGGCCAGGGCATCGTCGTCGATGGCGGCGTGGCGGTGAACGTGCTGTGATGCTTCAAGTTCCTGATTGCAGCTCTGTTTTGGAACTCGAACCTTAAAACTCACGCCAGCACTCATGTGACTATGAACAAGTGGGACAAACTTTTGACCGAAAGGCATCGTAGATACTACGACGAGCAAATCCATGGAGTGCTTCACATGAACAAGGGAATGGCAAAGTCAGCCATCGAGCCCTTCAGGAGCCTCACAGGATACGCCTGGTGTGATGAGTTTTTCAGTTTATACGCTAGGCACGACGGCATTGGAATTCAAGGCGCGGACAACGTCACGACTTGGAGCTTTGTGCCCACCACGGAATTGATCGCCTTCAAACAAAGCGTGTGCGGATGGTTTCAAGACACGCACGCTGTGGCGGCGGCCAAGTTCTTTCCCTTCTTTGATTGGGGCAACGGGGATGCCATTGGATACATTGATTTAGAAGGGGTCGAAACCCTGCTGTTTATTTTTGATCACGAGAGTTACGAGTTCGATCCCGACCAAGAGGTCACGGAGTTTCTAAAGCCTTCGTATGAATCGATCGCTGACTTTCTCAAAGTGTGATGGCGGCGCGGCGGTGAATGTGCTGTGAAACTACTCCTCCTTCTTCAAGATCGGCTCCGGGCTGATCTTGATGACCAAGGGTCGATGATCGCTCGCTTTGTCGAAATCGCGCGCGGAGTAGATGAAGCACTTGCTGTAATCAAGGTGCGGGCGCAGCAGGCGGCTGGCGAAGCAGTAGTCGAGGCGTGAGTAGGTGTCTGCGGCATCCCAGAAGTGCGTCCAGACCTCGCCGTCTTTGTCCTTCAGCCACACATCCTGCATGGCGGTGTCGCTGGTGCGCGGGCTGCCGATGATGTCACTGATGGCGGGTTCGTTGCGGTGCTCGTTGAAGTCGCCGTAGGCCAGGATGCGCGCACCGGGTTCCTTGGTGAAAATAGAATCGATGTGCTTGCGCAGCAGGCGGGCCTCGTTGCGACGCATCTGCGCCTGATCGGCTTCGGTGACTTCGCGTTTTGACTTCAAATGCACACCCACGAGATGCAGATCGAAGGTGGGCGTGATGGCGATGGTCGCATCGAGGACGCCGCGCTGAAATGGCAGGGTCTGATCGCCGAGCTGGTATTTGAGATCGGTCCGCGAATTGCGTGCCTTGATGGGCAGACGCGACAGCAACGCGAGACGACGTACCGGATCGCCGCCATGCGCGAGTTCCGTGTGCGGCAGGTCGATGCCGGCGGCCTTGAGGCGCTTTTGCAAGTCGGCGAGATCATCGGCGGTGCCGATTTCGCAGACGCCGAGGATGTCCGGCTTGATGGCGGCGAGAATTTTCACCACGCGCACGCGTTCATCCTCCGGTTTCGGCGCAGATGGCAGCGTCTTGTAAGTCTGCAGGTCGAACCGGTCCATCGTGAGCCAGTTCTTGAGATTGTAGGAGCAGAACGTGAGGCGTTCCGGCTCGGCGGCGGCCAGCAGCGCCGCTGCGGCAAAGAAAACGGCGGGTCCAAAGACCCGCCGCGTGATGGAATGCCAGAGTGACATGCCGTTCGAGTTAGGAATCTTCGACGCTGGAGACCGGCTGGCGCTTTTCCTGCGGTGTCGTGATTTTTGGGCGTTCGACTTCTTCCTGGGCGTTGTGCAGTTCGGCTTCGAATTCCGTGCGGGCCTTTTTGAACTCGCCCATGCTCTTGCCCAGGCTGCGGGCAAAGGTGGGCAGTTTTTTCGCGCCAAAGAGCACGAGGATGAGGATTCCGATGATGATCATCTCGGGCGTGCCGAGCGGACCGAAGGCGAGGATGGTGGAGGGGTTCATGATGGTACTAGGTTTGCATTGTTAGTGGTTGCGTGCAACGCGGACTTTCAGTCGTTCCCAGTGGGGCCATCGTCCGTTGAGCGAAGGTGCGGACGCCTCATGGGCAGCACACCTCTTCAGGCAGTAAACGCAGCGAAACCGTCATCATTAGCATTGCATGCACGATTTCTGCGACCTACCAATCCGGCCACCATGATTCACAACGTCTATTTCTGGCTCAAAGCCGACCTCACCGCCGAACAACGCTCCACTTTCGAGACGGAGCTGATGCACCTGCTTGAAATCGATTACCTGGAGCACGGCTTCGCCGGCAAGCCGGCCGCCACGGAACCACGACCCGTGACCGACCACTCGTTCAGCTACTCGTTGACGCTGCACTTCAAAAACATGCAGGATCATGAGTTTTACCAGAAAGACTGTCCAAAACACAAACGCTTCGTCGATGCGTGCAAGACGTTCTGGGACCGCGTGGTGGTCTATGACAGTTCGCCGCTGCACTGATTTCATCCACCCGCCATGTCCTACATTTTCCCGAAGTCCGTCGAACTCTTCGCGCGCGCGCAGCGCAGCATCGCCGCTGGCGTGAACAGCGGTATCCGCAAGATGGAGGCCCCGGTGCCGCTGTATTTCGACCACGGCAGCGGCTCGCGACTGTTTGATGTCGATGGCAATGAGTACATCGACTTCCAGATCGGCCAGGGCGCGATTCTTTACGGCCATGCGCCGCAAGGCATGGCCGATGCCATCGCCGCACAGGCGCACAAAGGCACGCACTGGGCTGCGCAGAGCGAACTGGAGATCGAAGTCGCCGAGCGGCTGCAACAGATGATCCCCGGTGCCGAACGCGTGCGTTTCAACAACTCCGCCACCGAGGTCGTGCTTTCCGCGTTGCGTCTGGCGCGTGCGCACACCGGCAGGCCGCTCGTGTTGAAGTTTGAAGGCCATTACCACGGCTGGGGAGACGAAGGTCTCGTGGGCTATGCACCGCCACCGGATAAGTGGGGAACTGAAGATGACCCCACGCGACTGCATCCAAGCCAGGGCGTGATTCCCGAGGTGCTGAATACCTTCGTCGTTGCCCGCTGGAACGATCCTGATCATCTGCGTCAGCGTGTGAAGGAGCATCACGGCCAGATCGCCGCGATCATCTTTGAACCTGTGCTCTGCAACACCGGCTGCATGCCACCTGTGCCCGGCATGATCGACACCATCCGCGAATTATGCGACGAAAACGGCATCGTCATGATCGCCGATGAAACCATCACCGGCTTCCGCTTTGGCGCCGGTTGCGCCCAGACCTTCCTCGGCTTCACCCCCGATCTGACCATTCTCGGCAAAGCCGTCGGCGGTGGCGTCCCCTTCGCCGCGCTCGTTGGCAAGGAGGCTTTTTTTGCCAAGATCATCAGCGGCCAAGTCGTGCATGCCGGCACCTTGAATGCCAACCCCCTCTGCCTCGCCGCTGCGAAGTGGTGCCTCGATCAAGTCATCGCGCTCGGCGGCACGCATCCGGCAGGCATGATTCACCTCGGCGAGCAGTTGATGGCCGGCCTCTGCCAGCTTGCGCAGCAGCATGAGGTGCCCGTCCTCCCCCAAGGTTTCGGCCTCGTCTTTCACTGCACCATGCTCAAGCCGGATGTCGAAGAAGGCCCCATCCTCAACTACCGCGACTACGTTCATCGCCACGACGCGCCCCGCTGGGCGCATCTGCGCCGCTGCTTGCTCGAAGAAGGCGTCCGCGCCATTGAGCGCGGCCTGTGGTTCATCAGCCTCGCGCACACGCAAGCCGACATCGATGAAGCGCTGAAGCGTGCCGCGAAAGCGTTTGCACGGCATGCGGCGGAATGGAAAGCGCCATGCTGATCTCCGAGATTTTTTATTCCGTGCAGGGCGAGGGATCGCTCATTGGGACGCCGTCGGTGTTTGTGCGGACTTCGGGGTGCAATCTGCGGTGCGGGTGGTGTGACACGCCGTATGCGTCGTGGAAGCCGCAGGGCGAGGAAATGAGCGTGGCGGCCATTCTTGATGCGGTAAATCAACATCCGACACGTTTTGTCGTCGTGACCGGTGGCGAGCCGATGATTGCGAAGGAGATGGCCGTGTTGCTAGCCAAGCTGCGTGGAAACGGCAAACACATCACGATTGAAACGGCGGGCACGATTGCACCGGAAGGTGTGGCGTGTGACCTGGCCTCCATCAGCCCGAAGCTGGCGCATTCGACGCCAGATGAAGCCTTGGCGGGCAAGGCGTGGGTGGAGAAGCATGAGCGCTTGCGACTGCAGCCGGAGGTATTGCGCGCGTGGTGCTCAAACTATGCCTTTCAGCTCAAGTTTGTTGTCGCAAGCGAGGAGGATGTGGCGGAGGTGCGCGCGGTGGTGGATTCGATCGGCGTGCTGGTGCCGCCGGAGCAGATTTTGCTAATGCCGGAGGGCATCAAACCCGAGGTGCTGCGGTTGCGGCAGGCGTGGCTGGTGGAAGTCTGCAAGCAAACCGGCTGGCGCTATTCGCCACGGCTGCACATTGATTTGTTTGGCAACCAGCGCGGGACATGAAGACGCGGTCGAAGCTGTCGCGCAATCTGTGGGTGCTGGTGTGGCTGAGCGTCGCGCTGCTGCAGGTCTGGAATCATTTTCGCTATAAGCCGACACCACCAAGACCGGAGCCGGATGGACATCTGGTGGTGCTGAAGCATGCGCGCCTGGTCGATGACTCTGGTAATGATGGCGACAGTTTCAAGATCGCGCATGATGACGGCGAGCAGGTGCTGCGACTGTATTTCGTCGATTGCCCGGAGAAGCGGCAGTATGCGCTGGTGAATGACCGGCTGAAGGATCAGGCCGGCTATTTCGGCGGCTTGAGCATTCCGCAA
Source organism: Verrucomicrobiales bacterium (assembly GCA_043770175.1). Lineage (GTDB taxonomy): Bacteria > Verrucomicrobiota > Verrucomicrobiia > Verrucomicrobiales > Verrucomicrobiaceae > Prosthecobacter. Next base: position 28,919 of record JAYVIO010000239.1, read on the forward strand.
ACCGTGGCCGCAGGCATGGAGGCGAAGGCGTTTACGGAAAAACTGCTGCGCGAGCAGCCATTCAAGATCCAAACACGCTGGGAGCATGTGTATGACAGCGGGCGCTCGTATGCGCTGGTGTTCTTTGACGATGGCGAGGAGCTGTCAGAAAAGCTGGTGAAGGCCGGGCTGTGTCGGATTCATACCAAGGGCACGGTGATGCCGGATGGACAGCGCGAATTTGATTTCGAGAACCGCCTGCGCGCCCTGGAACGTGAGGCGAAGGCCGCGCAACGCGGTGCGTGGGGCAAACCGAAGCGTGCGCCGGCTAAATCAAAGCCGTGAGCAGCGGCACATCGGCGGGCGCGAGATCGTAGGTGCTCAATTGGCCGTGTTCGGCCCAGGCGATGGCGGTGTGTTCATGCGGGTGCGGTTCGGGACTGTCGGCGGTGAGTTCGCAAAGAAACGGGATGAGTTCGATGCTGCCCCACGAATAGGCATGAACAAAGGATGGCAACGAGCGCGTGATGCGCACGGTGCAGCCGAGTTCTTCGTGAAGTTCGCGATGCAAGGCAGCTTCAGCCGCTTCACCCGGTTCCACTTTGCCACCGGGAAATTCCCACAGGCCGCCGAGTTTTTTGTCCGGTGGGCGCTGGGCGATCATGATGCGGTCATCACGCACGATGATGGCGCAGACCACGGGGACTGGCGGATTACTTTGCATCCGCGACGGCTAGTGACGCCTTGGCGGTGCGCAGGGCGGCGTCGGGCACGCTGAACTTTGCCATGCTGGCACGCATGCGACGGCCAACGGCGCCATCGTTGGTGAGAATGCTGGCGACAGCGTCGGCGGTTTGCTGAGCGGTGTGAGTGACGATGCCGCCGTCGCACTTGGCCAGCACCTCGGCATTGCCCTCCTCCTGGCCGGGAACAACGTAGTCAATGACAGCGGGGATTTTCGCCGCGAGCACCTCGTGCAGGATGGCACCACCGGCCTTGCATATAACGACATCGTGCGTGCGCAGGAATTCAGGGATGCGCTGCGTCCAGCCGATGATGTCCACCGTGCCGGGCGGCAGCGCGTCGGTGAAACGACGCAACACATGGTAGAGACGCGAGGCATGCTTGCCGACTGGCAGTGTGAGTTTCGCCCCGGCGAGCAACAGCGGTCGCAACGCCTCCAGCGTGGCGGCGACGCGACGACCCGTAGTGGATGGTAGATACAGGATGCGTGCGCCTGAGTGCGCGGGTGCTGCCGGCAGCGGCTCGGTGAAGGCGAGACTCACTGGAAAGCCGGTGACGCGGATTTTCGATTCCGGCACGCCAAAGCCGATGACCACTTTCTTTGTCTCCTCATCGGCGACACAGAAAAGATCACTGCCGGACATGACCCAGATGCGGTTTACGCTGATGGAATCGGTGATGATGGTGGCGAGCGGCGGCACCTGTTGCGTCTGCGAGAGCGTCTCCAGCAGCACGGCGTACAGCGGATAGGTGCTGATGATGAGACGCGGCTGGCGGTCGGCAAGACGCTGCTGCAGGGCATTGATCAGACCCGACTGCCATTTGGAATCAGGGCCGGTGACGCTGCGCTTGCCCATGAGTTCGTACGTCATACGCCAGGCGGCGGGCCAATGCGTGATAGCAAGCTGGTAGAGCGCCTTGCTGATGTCCGAGAGCAGCGGCATCGCCTCGCTGATGAGATCACTCACCTCGATGGTTTCACCCGGACACAGCCGTTCGAGGGCCGCCGCCACGGAACGCGCGGCGGTGTTGTGTCCGTCGCCAAAGCCAGCCGTTAGGAGCAAAATCACGCGGCCCACCGCTGGCGGAAAAAAACGTCAAAACAAGCAAAAAGGCTTGGATAGAGGCACCGAAACACATATTTTAGATATGTTAACCAATTTTGGATGAGAAAGCAGCGCCCCGTCACGACCAGCCAGTTCCTCGCCACCGGTGTCATTGCCATGGCGGTCTTGGTCATGCTCGCGCCGTTGCGCCCGGGACCTGCCGGCATGCAGTCGCGGCAGGCAGGTTTTGTCCCGCTGCTCAATGCCAGCGGTGTGGCCGACACGGCGGCCTTTCATCGCCTGAGTGTTTCTGCCGCGTCTCATGCCGCGAGCGCTGAACCGCTGAGCCGCAAGCCGCAGACCCAAGCGAACTCGCAGCCCGCCAAATGAGCGCGGCCTTCAAGCCACCCGGCCAGTGCCCAGCCTGCGGCGAATGGGTGCCACGCGGAGCCGCCGCCTGTGATGACTGCGGTGCTTGTGCCAAATCCGGCTGGAGCGGTGACACGCATGCCGATGGACTCGATCTGCCCGATGACGAGTTCGATTACGATGACTTCATCGCCCGTGAATTCGGCGGCAAAAGCTCAAAACAGCCGCTGACTGCGAATGTCTGGTGGTGGGTGGCCCTGGCGCTGCTCATCGTGTTCGTAGTCGGCGCTTTGCTGCCGTTGTTGGCCTAGGAAACCACCCATTGAATCAACACCGCAGGATGGTTTAACGCTCTCAGTCCAACAATCGCGCGATGCTGGAGGTGCTTTATTCAACAGGCATCCGCCGCATCGAGCTGGCACGGTTGGAACTGCGCGACGTTCACCGGAAACGGCAGACGCTCTATGTGCTGGGCCATGGCGAACTGTTTTTTGGGTCGATATCGGTGACACCCTGTGCTTCCAGCGAATTTATGGAAAACGAAGATATACTTGGGAACAGGTAAGCCATCTCCACCTCGACACCGAAACCACCAGATTCTTTCTTGGGCTGATTAAAGTCACCAATCGATATTTAGAGTTTACCATCACTAACAACGGCACCACGACGAAGCATCGTTTCCGCGTGACCAAATCAACCTTCCCAAAAGTCGCGAGCCAATTCGTTAGCAACCGCCCCGACTTGATTGAAACGGCAACATAATCACACCGCCCGCCTTCTCCGAAACTCCCCCGGCGTCACACCCGCTCGCTTCCGAAACGCCTCAGCCATGTATTGCGGATGGGTGAAGCCGCAGCGGGAGGCGATGGCATCGAGGGTAAGATCGGTTTGAGTGAGGAGTTTCTCCACGGCGGCAAAACGCAGGCGATTGATCTCCTCGCCAGGACTGCGGCCGATGAGGGATTTCATGCGGCGCTCGAGAACGCTGCGAGAGAGGGCGACTTCGCGGGCCACACGAGTGACATCGAGGTTCTCAGTGGCGTGTTGGCGGATGAAGCGGAGTGCGGCGGAGATGCGCGGGTCTTCGACGGCGACGATGTCGCTGGATT
>JAYVIO010000240.1:0-11172 GCA_043770175.1 Verrucomicrobiales bacterium
CCTCGAACCCGGCATGAAATTCGGGGCCGATGTCACCAAAGGCTGGGGACCGCTCGATTTGATCTCCTTGGGCCTCGCACTCGTCTTTGGCACCGCTGGACTGCCGCACATCCTGGTACGCTTTTACACCGTACCGGATGCCAAAACCGCGCGTGTGTCAGTCGTATGGGCGATGGTCATCATCGGCACGTTTTACATCCTCACCACTTTTCTTGGTTTCGGCGCGGCGACCATTTTGAAGCCGCACAACATCGTCACCGACAACATGGCCGCCCCGCAGCTTGCTGAATTCCTTGGCGGGCCGATCTTCTTCGCCTTCATCAGCGCCGTGGCCTTCGCGACCATTCTTGCCGTGGTCGCCGGTCTTACCATCAGCGCCAGCGCCTCGTTCGCGCACGACTTCTACTCCAACGTACTCCATCACGGCAAAGAGAACCGCCCCGGCATGGAAGTGAAGGTCGCGCGCATCACCGCCTTCGTCGTCGGTGGCATCTCGATCTTCCTCGCGATCAAACTGCAAAACGTCAACGTCGCCTTCCTCGTCGGCCTCGCGTTTGCCGTCGCCGCGAGCGCGAACCTGCCCGTCATCGTGCTGAGCATCTTCTGGAAGAAATTCAGCACTACCGGAGCCGTGCTCGGCCTCGCCGTCGGCCTCGTCAGCAGCATCGTGCTGATCATCCTCAGCCCCAGCATCATGGGCATCGACGGCCCCGAGGTCGTCGCGGCCAAGCGCCACCTCATTCAAGCAAACGCTATCTTCCCGCTCACCAACCCCGGCATCTTGAGCATCCCGCTCGGTTTCCTCGCGGCCATCATCGGTTCATTGATGAAGCGCGAACCCGAAGCCGAGGCCATGTTTGCTGAACTCAAAGTCCGCGCCCACACCGGCCTCGGCTCCGAGAAGGCGACGGCGCATTGATTTGAAGTGGTGCGGGCACTCCTGCCCGCAAAGAAAGCACACTCATGCGGGCAGGAGTGCCCGCATCACCTCATGTGCAGCACGGACACGGCTGCACGAAATGGCCCGGCGAGACTTCTTTGAGCGTGAGATCCATATTCACGCTGTCCTGCCACTTCGGATGCTTCATGCGGTGGCCGAAGGCACAGCCGGCGGGCGGATTGATGGGTGAAGGAACGTCGCCGCGCAGAAGTTGGCGTTCGCGCCGCTTGGTGGGGTCGGCGATGGGGATCGCGTCGAGCAGCGCCTTGGTGTAGGCGTGGCGCGGATTGTGATAAAGCTCAGCGGCAGGAGCGAGTTCGACGATTTTACCGAGATACATCACCGCCACGCGGTCGCTCATGTGCTGCACGACGCTGAGGTCATGGGCGATGAAGAGATAGGCAAGACCGAAGTCGCGCTGGAGCTCGAGAAGGAGGTTTAAGACCTGCGCTTGCACGGAAACGTCGAGCGCGGACACCGGTTCGTCGCAGACGATGAGCTTGGGCTTCAAGGCGAGTGCCCGTGCGATGCCGATGCGCTGACGCTGGCCGCCGCTGAACTCGAAGGAGTAGCGATGCATGGCATCCAGCGGCAAACCGACGCGTTTGAGCAGCTCAGCGATCCATTCGCCGCGTTCGGCACGTGTGCCCATGTTTTGGATGATGAACGGCTCTTCCAGGATCTGTCCGATGGTGTGGCGTGGATTCAGCGACTCGGCGGGATCTTGGAAAACCATCTGCATTTCACGGCGAAGCGTGCGCAACTGGCTCTGTGACTGCGTCGAGATGTCGTGACCGTTGAAGTTCACACTGCCAGCCGTCGGTTTGAGCAATCGCACGACCGATTTGGCCACCGTGGACTTCCCGCAGCCGCTTTCACCGACGAGGCCGAGCGTTTCGCCTGGCTGGAGATCAAAACTCACGCCATCCACGGCCTTGCACGTCGCCTTCGTCGTGTAAAACACGCCACCACGCACCGGGAAGTGCATCTTGAGGTTCTGGACGGTGAGGAGGGACACGTTAGGCCGCTGCGAGTTGATGTTGCCTATCATGTTCGATCCAAGTCACCACATCCGTGGGCCGCAGTTTCAACCCACCCTTGTCGAGATGCCAAGCCAGGGTTCGCGGGCGTGGCAGTTTGGCTTCATCTTCAAAATGTAAATCCAGTGCTTCGGCTCCGTTGGCGAGCATCTTTTCAATCGTACGGGCAGTCGTGACGCAGCCGGGCACATCCGGGAAATAACCGGAATAATTCTTCACAGCCTTTTCGATGACGAAGAGATAGCGGAGTGATTTCATGAGTGGAGAGTAGGCGGCTTCTGAGGTTATTTCCAGCCAGCTTGTTTGCGAATGCTGTTCCATGTGCCCGGAGCCAGTTCGTCAGATGGATGGCCCGGCACGGTGACTTTCCCGGTTTTCACCGGATGCACGAACTGGCGGTGGCTGCCACGCGTGGCATGGTGCGTCCAGCCATCTTCGTGAAGCAAGCGGAGGGCGTCGCGGACTTTCATGTTCTATGGCTCGAGTTGTGAGGCGAAGCACGCGCAAGCTTCGACGCCGTGACCGTGACCGCAGTCTTTCCAAGGCTGGCGGGTGGTCAAAACGCTGGCGTCGTGCTTGTTCGGGCAGCGGGAGGCGAAACGGCAGCCGGCGGGCATGTCGCGGAGGCTGGGGACCATGCCGGGGATGACGGGCAGTGGCGTCTTCGGCGGGTGATCGAGCTTCGGCAGGCAGCGGATGAGGCCCTGGGTGTAAGGATGCAGCGGTTTGGCGAAAATCTCATGCACGGGACCGCGCTCGGCGATGCGGCCGGCGTACATGACGGCCACATCGTCGCAGACTTCGGCGATGACGCCGAGATCGTGCGTGATGAGGATGACGGCCATGCCAGTTTCGCGCTGGAGGCGCTTCAAGAGGTCGAGAATCTGTGCCTGAACGGTCACATCGAGTGCAGTAGTCGGCTCGTCGGCGATAAGCACCTTCGGATGGCAGGACAGTGCCATGGCGATCATCACGCGTTGGCGCATGCCGCCGCTGAGTTGATGCGGATACTCGTTCACGCGTTGCTCTGGTGCAGGAATGCCGACCCATTCCATGAGTTCGACAGCACGACGCAGTGCTTTGTCGGGCGTGGTGGGCTCATGAAGCTGGATGGCCTCGATGATTTGCTTGCCGACGGGATGCACGGGATTCAGCGCGGTCATCGGCTCCTGAAAAATCATCGCGATGTCGTTGCCGCGAATCTTCCGCATTTCTTCAATCGGCAGCCTGGTCAAATCCCGGCCTTCGAGCAGCACTTCACCGCCAAGGATGCGGCCGGAGGGCTGCGGCAGCAGGCGCATGAGGCTCATGGCGGTCACGCTTTTGCCACAGCCGCTTTCACCGACAAGTCCGAGCGTTTTGCCGGCCTCCAGCGTGAAATCGACATCGTCCACGGCGGTGAGCAGGCCGTTGTCGGTCTGGAAACCGACACGCAGGTTGCGAACTTCGAGCAAAGGTGTCGCCATCACTTGTCGCCTCCTGCTTTGAGGTTGTGATCAAAGACCTGATCGACTTCGGGGAAGGCTTTGCCGCCGCGAATCGCGGCTTCGGTTTCGCGTTTCACATCTTCGTCGATCCAATGGACGTGATTCGACATCGGCAGCTCGCTCACGGCGACGTTGAAAGTTTTCTCCGGCCACTTCACCCAACGCCAGTAGGCCACGCGGTAGTAGTTCTGCTCATAGGCGGGGATCCACGCAGCTTCGTCGTGAATGATCTGATCTGCGCCCCAGGAGGCCTTGCGGATCTCTTCAATCGTCGTCGCATGGCGCTCGTCCTCGCAGAACTTATCCATGCGCGGATCGGCGAAGCTGGTGAGGTTGTTGGTGTTCGGTTTCGGCGTCTTGCCGTCTTCCATGAAAGCGTCCTTGGAATGCCAAGCCTGATAGTGATCAGGAATCGGCGGCGTGACGCTGAAGGCCACGGAGGCTATCTGATGTTTCTTCTGCGTGGCTTTTTGGAAGTAGGAAGTGCTTTCGAGGCCTTCGAGCTTGTACTCGAGACCAGCTTTGATGGCTTCTTCTTTGAGACGTTGCATGACTTTCTGCACCATCTCCGTCTTGCGATGCAGAATCGTCACGGAAAGTCGTTCGCCCTTGTCATTGATGAGCACGCCGTCATTGCCGAGTTTGGTGTAGCCGGCTTTGCCGAAATGCTCACGTGCAAGCTGCACATCGAAGGGTCGCGCTTTGATTGGTGGATCGCCGATCAACGGGAAGCCTTTGCTGAAGACGTTGAGGCGCTGGAAATCGCCGCGCAGGTCGAAGTCGATGACTTTTTGGTAGTTCGTGGCGTAGCTGAGGCCGAGGCGCACGTCTTTGTTGTTCAGCGGTGGCACGGCGAGGTTCAACCAGAGGCCGGCGTGGGAGCCGGGCCAGATGTTGTAGTACTTGGCCTTATGGATGTAGCCCTTGTGCACCTCGGGGATCTCCAGCTTCTCATACCAGTATTCCGGGATGCCCATCATGAGCTCTTCCACGTCGATCTCGCCTTGGCGGAAGAGCTCCAGCACTTTTTCCTGCAAACGCACCACGCGGTAAACGATGTGATCGACGTTGAAGCGGTTGCGGTAGAACTTCTTGTCCCGCGCCCACCAGTTCTTCACGCGGGAAAGCGTCACGCTGCGGCCAAACTGAACGTCTTCCTCGCGAATGACATAAGGGCCCGCACTGGGACGGCAGCGCCATTGATAACGCTGCTCAAAGTCCGGCCCGAACTCGCTGTAAAAGCGGCGGGAGAGCGGCGAGGTGCTCACATAATACGGCGCGAGCGGTTTGGGCTCAGTTAGCGTGATGGAGAGCGTGCGCGCATCGTAACGAGTGATGTTGGCGTAGTTCGAGCCATACCACTCGTTGCCGAAGGGGTTCTTCGGATACTCGCTGAGCTGCATATAGAACTGGTTGAAAAAATCGTCTGCTTCAATCGGCGTGCTGTCCGAGAAGGTCGCATCCGGGTCGATGCGGAAGTAAACGGTGCGATTGTCCGTCGAAACGGCCCATTGCTTTGCCACACACGGAATCACCCGGCCCGTTTCTGGATGCAGATTGATGAGCGACATCTCCACGTCGTCGTAATGATAACCGCGAAAGGAACTGTTGCTGTTCTCGCCAAGAATGCGCAGCGTCGGCGGGAAGGAGAGGATGTAGAGCCGCATGGCGCCGCCCTTCTTCGCATTGGCGTCGCCGATCTCAGGCTCGGCTGCGCCGTCTTCCCACTTCAAATCAGCCGGAATGTCTTCCGGCTTCGCAAAAGTAAAGTACTCGGGCTTCTTCAGGCGTTCGCGCACTTTGACCAGTTCGGCCTCCAGCTCTGCTTTCTTGGCCGCATCGGTCTCTTTGGCGATTTGCGCCGGAAGTTCCTTCTCCTGGCTCTGCAAACCCTCGACCACTTTTTTGTTATAGAAGCCCCAAAAGGCCTCGCGCTCCTTAGTGCCGTCATACGGTGGAAAATCGGCGGCGGAGAGGGTTGAGCCGAGAGCGGAGAGGCAAAGCCATACCGCAAGTGCCAGACGACAAGATTTAGGATTCTGGAACATGCTCATCATTCTCCGCGCTCTTCTAAAATGGCGTCGATAAATCCACGGCTGATGCGGAAGCCTAGTTGTCCCACCAGTTGTTCGAAAACGGGCCGCAAAGGGCCGGTGAGTCCCGCATCACAAGCCGCTGAGAGCACACCGACGACACCAATGATCGGTAGATTCATGCTGCGGGCCACAGAACGTCCGGCACCATCGTCCATCAGCAGGTAGTCCGCATGAAGCTCCTCGGCCAGACGGATCGCCTCTGCTTCGCCACGATCGACTGAGACCGGAAAGGCAGCGGTCTCCGGGGCATTTTCCAGAGTTCGCACTTGCAGCCATGTTGCGTGGAGGACGCGGTCGATCTCTGGATGTGCGGCCACGCCAGCGAGCAGCTCGGAAGCCACGGCGGGTGGGATGACGACACTACCATACAAAACTTCAAGCACGGACTCCAGACGAAGCCGCGCGAGGTAGCAAAGGCAGGAAGTGTCTGACACGACGATCACTTGGCGCGGAGTTTGCGGATCGTTTCCAGTTCAAGGGCGGCTTCTTCGTCGGTCATGAAGCAGGTCGGCAGGCCGCGCTCCTTCACGATTTGCTCAAACTCGAAGTAGCCGAGCCCACACATCGCCCGAACCTGTCCGGGTGAGACGCGTTGCTGCGCGTAAAGCGTCAGAGCAAGCTCCAGCGTGGCCGACTTCTCATCGAGGCCGGCGTCTTGAACAATGCGGTCGGGGATCTGGATCGTCATGGCGTTAGTTTATCGTCTCCTCATTGGTAAGTCGTGAATTTTTTCGGATCAAAGGCCTCGCGCAGTGCCTCGCCGACGAAGGTGACGAGCAGGAGGATGAACACCATCGCGCTGAACATCGAGATGGAGATCCATAGCGCGGAGAGGTGGCTGGTGCCGTCGTCGAACAGCCAGCCCCACTGCGGATACGTCTCTGGCAAACCGAAGCCGAGGAAGGCCAGCGCGGTGAGCGATGAAATGATGCCGGCGACGCTAAAGGGCACCTTCGTCACGATGGTGGCGAGCATGTTCGGCAGCAGGTAGCGCGTGAGGATGCGCCAGGTGCTCGCGCCTTGCAGGCGTGCGGCGGAGATGTAGTCGCGTTCCTTTTCCTTGTAGGCCAAGGCACGCAGCGAGTAGGTCAGATTCGTCCACGAGAAGAAACAAATCACGCCGAGCAGGATGAGCAGGTTCATGTTCGCCACGCCGATGATGCTGATCAGGATCATCACGATGTAGAGGAAGGGCAGCTCATCGAGAATCTCGATCATGCGCTGCATGGCGATGTCGAACACGCCGCCGAGGTAACCCATGAGCAGGCCAATGAGAATGCCGACGCTGTAGGTGAAGGTCAGGTAGAGCAGGATGGCCTTCAGATTGAGCTGCCAGCCGCCATAAATCTGCGCCAGCACATCCCAGCCACGGCTGTCGGTGCCGAGATAATGTCCCGCCTTCCATAGCGGCGGGATCGCCGGGTAGATGGCCATTTCATAGGTCGTGACGGCTGCTTTTTCGAACTCCACCTGCGGCATCTCGCCGGTCCACTTTTCGCGGTCCTTCACACCCACTTTGTAAAAGGCCGAAAACGCCAGCGCACCGTTCTTCGCATAGCCCAGCGACTCGCCATCCGGCACGCCTTTGCGGAAACGGGTGTCCGTGTGCTTCTGCGTCGGTGTGTCCACGTAGCTCCTCTGCGCACGGCCAGAGAAAGGCTCGCTGTCACCCGGCTTGAACCATTTTCCGTCGCGTTCTTCGAGCGTGACCGACTGCATCGAGTCGGTGTCGAGCACCGGATCCCATGGCACGAGTGGCATGAGCACAAAGCCGCGCTTCTCCTTGCTCAGACGCTGCTTCAACTCGCGATAACTCGTTTCCTGTTCGCCATTGAGGCCAAAGTCCTGCGCCTGATAGCGCTTCTGCGTGAAGGCGGGGAAATACGTTTTGCCATCGCAACGCACGAGCAGCGCCCGCTTGCCGACGATGACCTGATCCAGCATCGCCAGCGCAATCAACGTCAGCAAGATGCGGAACGACCACCAACCACGACCAATGCTGCGGAAGCGGCGGAAGCGTTGCAGCGTCACCGGCGTCCAGCGAATCTCACGCGGCAGATACAGCAGGCCGAGCACGCCGCCTGCGATCAACAACAGCGAAGTGAACCAGCCAAACACGCGTCCATTGCTGAAAATCCACGACACCGTCGGGATCAGCATCCCAGACAGCTCGCCGAGAATCGCGAGAGCGCCGAGGGTGATGGCTGCGATGGAGAGTTTGCGGTTCATCACTCAAAGCGAATGCGCGGATCAAGCCGCGCGGTGATCATGTCCGAGAGCACGTTGCCGAGCATGAGCAGCAGTCCGCTCACGGTGACGGTGCCCATGACAATGGGGTAATCTTTTTCCAGCAGGGCGTTGAACCCCATGAGGCCGAAGCCGTCGATGTCGAAGATGCGCTCGACGAGAAAGCTGCCCGCCACGAGCACCGTGAGCGCCTGGCCCATCGTGGCACCGACCGGAATGAAGGAATTGCGCAGCGCATGGCCGATGACGGCTTTCTTGAACTCCACGCCCTTGGCGACGGCGGTGCGCACATAGTCGCTCGCCAGTTGGTCGAGCAGGTTGTTTTTCACCAGCATCGTCAATCCGGCGAAACTGCCGACCATGTAGCAACACAGCGGGAGAAAGGCGTGATGAAACAGATCGCCAATTTTGCCGAAAAAGCCGAGTTCCGCGAAGTTGGTGCTCACAAAGCCCTCCAGCGGGAACCAGCGCAGCCGTGCAGCGAAGATCACCATCAAGAACACGCCGAGCACGAACTCGGGGATCGCGTAGCCGAAGAAAATCAGCACCGAAGTCGCCGTATCGACCGGCGTGCGATGCTTGATGGCCTTCAAGACACCCAGCGGCACGCACACCATGTAGGTAAGGATGATCGAGACGATGCCGTAGAAGAGCGAGATCGGGAAACGGCGCTTCATCATCGTCCAAACCGGCTCCGAGTAGCGAGTGGAGTCGCCGAGATTGCCTTGCAGCACGCCGGCAAATTTCGGCTGATAAATCAGTGCCACATAAGGCTGCGGTTTGTCGAGCTTCTGGCCGGGATTCGCCTTCTCCCATTCCTGCTTCTGCTTTTCTGGCGTGATGATGCGCGCGCGCCAAGCGGTAGTGTCCACGTCCTTGAGCGGCACGATCTCGGCCTCATCCTTCGCATTGCGTTTCACCGTCACCACATTCGCCGTGCCGGGCAGTTTGACCTCGGTTTCGTTCTTTCCTTCGGCAAAGTCAGCACGGGAGCGATTCGTGTCCTTCGGCCAGGCACCTAGCCACGAGGCGTAGGCAATGAGGAAGGGCTTATCGTGTCCGTACTGCTCCTGGAGCTTCAAAAGCTGCTGTGGAGTCAGTCCGCTCGACTGCTGCCGACTGCTGCCACCGCGCTGCCCATCGCTCTTCATGCGAGCCTCCAGCAGCGCCTGCTCCATCGGCCCGCCCGGAGTGAAACGGATGATGAAAAACACCACCAGCGTCATGCCGACAAGTGTCGGCGGGATGAGCAGTAGGCGGCGGATTAAATAGGCGGTCATTCAGGTCGGTGAAGCGGAAATCTCAGACAGTACGGTGATGCGCACAAGGTTTTCGTGAGCGATTTGCAAGGGCTTGGCGGCAATCGGGCCTTCCAGAAGAATAAATTTCGATGGTCAGGCGACCGTGACTTGCTGCATTCTTGGGGTTCGCCCAAATATGTTGATCCCATGAAAAACCTTTTTCTTCTCCCTGCCTTCTGCCTCCTTTCCGCCTGTGGGATGCCCTTTGCTCCCGTGGCGTCGCTAAACCCCGCGGCAGATGTGGCTGTGCCGTTGCGCTTTCGTGCGCAGGCACCCCATGTGCAGGGCAGCATCAACGGCCGCAGCTCCATCCCACTGCTGCTGGACACCGGCGCTTCCGTGAGCGTTTTCGAGCCGGATGTGGCGACGTTCTGCGGTCTGCTGCCTGCGGGTGGGCGCCGGGTGGAGATTCGCGGGGTGCATGGCAATGCGGCGGCCAGCCGTGCCACCATGAGCACCCTGCAGATCGGATCATGGCGCAGCACCGGGGTGCCGTGCCTCGTGCGCGGCACGAGCAGCTTCCGGCCGGGTGGCCTGGGTAATGCGATCCTCGGCATGGACCATCTGCGGCGACAGTGCAGCTTTGAGACGATCGATTTTCGCCGGGGGGTGGTCGAACTGGGTTTCTCTCGTGCGTATCAACCGCCAAACGGAGCGCGGGTGACCCGCACGCCGGTGCGCTGGGTGAATGGTCAGCCCTTCATCCGGGTAAGCGCTGGCGGGATGGCATGGGATGCTGTGGTCGATACGGGTTCCTCCTGGGGCATCGTGATTGATCAAAGCACCGCCGCCCGGCTGGGTCAGGCACGCGGCGGCCTCGGCATGGGAGACCATCTCATCCTCAGTGGCGTGGGTGGGAGCATGCGGGCGAGTCAGGCGGGTGCGCGCATCATCCGGGGGCCGGACGTGGCGCTTTGCGGCGAGACTCATCCAGGAGCGCAACTCTACGTCATGCCCGGCCCGAAGCGCATCGGCTGCCGGTTTTGGGAGGGGACGCGCATGACCCTCGATTTCCGCACGAACAGTCTGTGGCTTGAGCGCTGAACCGGCTTGGTGGCGGTTGACAGCGCAGTTTGCCTGACGAATGGCTGGCGTACATGAATTCGTGCCTCTTCACCGGTGGACAGCGCGTGGCGCTGGTTGCACTGGCGGTGCTAGGGATCTCGGGATGTGCGGAGTCCTTTGTTGTCCGCAATGAGGCCGTCCCGGCGGACATTGAAAAACAACTCCACGCGCAGGCCGTCAAACCATCCGAAGCAAGCCTGGTGAAAGGCGGCATGAAGGTCAACACGCGCAGCCTGCCGCCGCCGGAAGGCGTGCTCAAAGTGCCGATGTACTACGAGCGAGGCATTCCGCACATCAAGGTGAGCCTCAATGGCCACAAACCGAAAAAGTTCATGCTCGACACTGGAGCAACCTTCAGTGTGTTCGATGCGGAGCAGGCGGTGGAGTATGGCATGAAAACCGTGCCGCAGGTGCGTCCCACCATGGCGGGTGTGCTGGGGAAAGAGCCCGGCATGGCGGCGTTGATTCCCACGGTGCAGATTGGCTCATGGCGGCTGGAAAATCTGCCGTGCATCATCCGCATGCAGCGCACGACGGCGGGAACGGGCATCTTAAAAGAGAACTTCGGCATTTCCGTGCTTGGCGTGCATCTGGCGGCGAATCACTGCAAATACCTGACACTCGATTTTCTCAAGGAGAAGGTCGAGTTCGGTTTCAATCGCAGCTTCCCAGGGCAGACCCGAAAACACATCCACAAAGCTAATTTGAGCATGGCGCATGGCGTGCCGACGACGCTGCTGAAGTATGGCAAGATTTCGTGGGAGGCGGTGGTTGATTCGGGCTCTGTTTTCGGCGTGCAGCTTGATCAGCAGGTCGCTCAAGTGCTTGGCTACAAGAACGGCGGCTGGTATGTGGGTGGGAACTACCTGATCACCGGCGTGGGTGGGGCGCAGTCGCCCAAGGACGCACGGGTGCGCGTGCTGGAGTTCATGGCGCTGGGCTTGTTTGGTTCGCGCTACCCGTTTGCCGAGGTGGATGTGATGCCCGGGCCGTCGC
>JAYVIO010000241.1:0-3865 GCA_043770175.1 Verrucomicrobiales bacterium
CGGCACCAGCGGAACCAGAACAACTGCGGCGAGAAGACGTTGAAGCTGAACATGAAGTAGTAGGCCCAGGTGGACGGACCGGTGAGACCACGCAGCGTGAAGGCCGCGCCTTCATACGGATTGGCGCTGTAGTAGGCCATGAACAGCTCCATGCAGTAGGCGTAACCGACGATCGTGCCCGTGAGCAGGATGATCTTGGCCATGTTGTCGATGTGCTTCGGCGTGATGAGATCATCCAGACCGTAGATGCGGCGGCAGGGGATCATCAGCGTCAGCACCATCGCGAAACCACCGAAGATGGCGCCAGCAACGAAGTAGGGCGGGAAAATCGTGGTATGCCAGCCGGGGACGACGGAAGTGGCGAAGTCGAAGGACACGACGGAGTGCACGGAAAGCACCAGCGGTGTCGAAAGAGCGGCCAACAGCATGTAGCCGGTCTCGTAGTGGCTCCAATGGCGGTTGCCACCGCGCCAGCCGAGCGCAAACAGACCGTAGAGGAATTTTTTCAGGCCAGGACGGCAGCGATCACGCAGCGTGGCAAGGTCTGGCACGAGACCGAGGAACCAGAACACGAGCGAGACGGAGAAATACGTCGAAACCGCGAACACGTCCCACAGCAGAGGCGATTTGAAGTTCTGCCAGATGGCGTTGGCGTTCGGGATTGGCGCGAGGAACCACACCATCCACACACGACCAACGTGGAAGGCCGGGAACAGGCCGGCGCACATCACGGCGAAGATCGTCATGGCCTCTGCGGCACGATTGACGGACGTGCGCCACTTCTGACGCGTGAGGAATAGAATCGCGGAGATGAGCGTGCCGGCGTGACCGATACCGATCCAGAACACGAAATTCGTGATGTCCCAGGCCCAGGCGACCGGCTGTTTCTGACCCCAGACACCGACGCCGGTGGAAATGAGGTAAGCAAAGCAGAACACCATGACGCCGGTGAGGATCACGCTCGGGATGAAGAGCAGCCACCAAAGCGCGGGCTGCTTGTTTTCCACGATGCCGCAGATGCGGTTCGTGATCCACGAATAGGAACGTTGGTTCAGAACCAGCGGTTCGCGGTCCAGAATTCGCGGTGTGTTTGAGGCTGAGGCGTCCATGTGTCCGGTTTAGAATTGGTTGTTGCTCCACACGGCGATGTTTTCCGCGCCGGGCATGTTCTTGTTCGGATTGCGCAGACGGGCGAGGTAGCTCGTGCGCGGGCGGGTGCCGATGTATTTGAGCAACTGGTAATCACGCGGCGATGCCTTCGATTTGACGACGGCGGAGTTCTTGTCGGCCAAGTCACCAAAGACGATGGCGTCGGCCGGGCAGGACTGCTGGCAGGCGGTTTTGACCGTGTCGGTCGGCACGCGGAAGTTCTTCGAGTCGCGCTGCACCTGCTTCTGGATGATTTTGGCGGATTCGATGCGCTGCACGCAGTAGGTACACTTCTCGATGACACCGCGCATGCGGACGGTGACGTTCGGGTTGCGCTGGAGGCGGAGGCTTTCGTCTTCCTTCTTCTCACCGAGCGGTCCGGCGTAAAGATTGCCGACCTTCATGCCGAGCACGGTGGTGTCGATCAGCGGGTTGCGCTTGTTGTAGTCGAACCAGTTGAAGCGGCGTGCGGTGTAAGGGCAGTTGTTGGCGCAGTAGCGCGTGCCGATGCAACGATTGTAGGCCATAGCGTTGAGACCGTCATCGGTGTGGACGGTGGCGTTCACGGGGCAGACGGTTTCGCAAGGAGCGGACTCACACTGCTGGCAGGCCAGCGGCTGATGCACCATCTCAGCATTCTCAAGCTGCTCGGGCGTCGGATTATCGACAGAGTAGGTGCTTTCCTGGGCAACTTCGTTCTTGCCCCACTTTGGCACGGCGAAGTAGCGGTCCATGCGGATCCACTGCATCACGCGGCCTTTACGGACCTGATCTTTGCCGACGACGGGAATGTTGTTTTCGCTCTGGCAGGCAACGATGCAAGCCGTGCAACCGATGCACTTGCTGAGATCGATTGTCATGCCCCATTGGTGATGCTTCTCGTAGTCGAAACCGTCCGGATTTTCCTCGGACTTCACGCCGACCTGACCTTTGTAGAAGGAAATGTTTTCGGGGATGTGCCCGTCCATGCCGGTCTTCTGCGCGAAGGCCGTGTCCTTGTTGAACGTGTCCAGCGTGCCTTCGCGATACAGCGCGCGGCCTTCCATCGTGTTCTGATCCTGCGTGAGGGCCAGTTCAGCGATGGTGGCGAGCACTTCAACCTTCGCACCGCTCAAGACGAACGTGCCGGGCTGCTTGCGCAGCGCATAAGCGTTCACACCGCGATCCTGACCGACAACGCCAACGCTTTTCTGGCCATAGCCGAGCGGCAGCGTGATGGAATTGGAAACGTGACCGGGAGCTTCGATGGCGGGAATGATGATTTCAGTGCCATCGACGGAAATTTTGATGTTCTGGCCTTCCTTGAGACCGAGACGACGGAACGTGACCGAACCGATCCATGCGGCGTTGTCCCAAGTGAGCTTCGTCACCGGATCGGGGGCTTCCTGGAGCCAGGCGTTGTTGATGTAGCGGCCATCGAAGACGCTGGCATCAGGAACGAGCACCAATTCGAGCGCATCATCCGTCGGGGCAGCGGCAGGCTTGGCTTTGGCCACGATTCCGGCCACGGCGGCGACATTCGGAGCCGCGCTGGCTTTGGCGTAAGCGGAGCCTTTGAGGAAACCGTCGCGCAGGGTGAAATTCCACTTCGTTTCGTCGAGACCCCCAGCCACAGCGGCGAAGGTGTCGCGCACAGCGGTGTAAGCGGCATCTTCAACCGGTGCTGCGGGCGCAGCACCAGCGGCGGCTGGAGCAGCAGCTTCGGCCGGGCCGAGCTTTTTGCGGCCTAGCAAGGCAAGGATGACTTCGATCTTGCTCGCACCGTCGTAGAGCGGGGCGATCATCGGCTGAACGATGGCGTAGGTGCCGTCTGCGGCACGCGCATCGCCCCACGTTTCGAGATAATGTGCTGCCGGGATGTGCAGCGCGGCGTGACGTGCGGTCTTGTTCTTGAGCGTGCCGACGTGAATGAGCTTCACGCCTTTTTCGATGACGAGCTTCGCAAACGCTTCGGCATCCGGTGCATCGTAATAGAGGCTGGCAGGAGTCAGAGAGACGAGCGTCTTGATCTGACCGCCGGAAACAGCGGCCTGAAGCTCGGCAAAGCCGCCCATTTCAGGAGCCGGGGTGTCTTGCAGCAGTTCGATGGTCGAACCGTAAGCGCCGAGGGCGTTGTTGATCGAAGCCACGAGCGCGTGGACTTCCGCACCGTAGCGGGCACCGGCAAGGACGAGCGCCTTGCCTTTGTTGTCGATCAAATCGCGAACAGCCGGAGCGATCCACTCCTTGAGGCTGGCAGGCGCTGTGTCAGCGAGCGCTTTGGCGGATGTATCGCCCAATTCCGAAGCGATGAGAGCTGCAGCAATGGGAATCAGGCTGGCCGCGAGTGGCTTGCGATGATCCGCCATGCCGCCAGTCAGCGTGTAGCGGTTTTCGAGCACGTAGAGGCGGTTCATGTCCGCCGTCTTGGCTTCCTTCGCACGATGCTTGGTGAACGCAGAGATCGGTTCGCCTGCAACCGGGTCAACACCGAGGAAATCGCAGTCCAACGAGAGGATGCGCATCGCAGAGCCGAGCTTCACGAAGGACTTCACACCTGCGCCGAGCACTTCTTTGTTCGCCGCAGTCTGGCCTTCGCCGCCGACAGCTTCGTATTGAAACAGCTTCACCTGCGGGTAAGCGGCTTTCACTTCGCCGAGGAGGCGGAGGTAAGTCGGCGAGGTCGTGGCACCCACAACAAGGCCAAGGCTGGCACCGGAGGATTTTTTGGCCTCAT
>JAYVIO010000242.1:0-3864 GCA_043770175.1 Verrucomicrobiales bacterium
GGGCAGCCAGGCTTCGGGGGCGCCGGCTTTGGTCATGACATCGCGCAATGTCACGCGGGCGCCGTCGCGGCGCTTGCTCTCCTCGGCGGCTTCCATGAAAGCGTAAATTTCCAGCGTATGCTTCGGCGAGACGGGCGGCTGCTTCGTCTGGAAGAATTTGATGATCTCGCTCAGCATCGGCGTGTAATCGCCTTCGGATTTTTGTTCGGTGATCTTGTCGTCGCCGAAGCGAGTGAGCTTGTAGCCCTTCGCGCCTTCATGAATGGCGTGCAGCGTACCGGTGCGTTCGCCAGACCACAAACCGGTGACGATGGAGGCGGAGGCGGTGGTGGTGCGGGTCACGGAGAGGCAGCCGGAACCCATGACGGTGAACAGCGCCTCTGCTGGATGGATGCCATAGAAGAACAGGTCGGGATGATGCGGCAGGACATGCGCGGGACCGTAGGAGATGGCACCACGAGCCGGTGTCGGCTCAGCGTTGGCGACTTCGAGCACGCCGGGATACCAACGCACGGCGGAAGCGCTGAAAACGGGCACCTTGGCCATGGCGGCGAGCTGGTAGATGGTCACGGCATCCTTCAATGAGGCGGCAACGGGTTTGTCCATGAACACCGGTTTGCCTGCGGCGATGATCTGCTTCATCTGCTCCAGGCGCGGGCGGCCTTCGAGGCTGAGCAACAGGATGGCATCCACGTCTTTGCAGGCCTCAGGCACACTGCCGACGATGCGCACGCCGTACTTGTCACGCACGGCGGCGGTGAAGCCGACGATGCGCGATTTGCTTTCCTCGATGTCAGGACTGCCGCCAGGGAAGGCGACGACGACGCGTGCGCCGGGGATGTGATTGGGGTTGGCCGGATCATTCAGGCGCAGCGTGAACTGCTCTGAATGCGAGGTGTCGAGCCCGACGATGCCGATGCGAAGATCTTCTGCCATGAGGTGTGTGCTCAACAGCGCCGACAGCCATCCCATGACGAGGATGATCCGAATCGTGAGGCTTCGTGGCGGGCGCATGATGGAAAATGCAGGCGTGCCGCCCAATGCGCAACTGCGGAGTGCTTGACCGTCCCGACCGGCCTGCTACGCTCGCGCCATGGAAACCGTCAGAATTGGCATCGTTGGACTTGGAAACATGGGCAAGGCGCACCTTGCAAACATTCGCGCGGGCAAAGTACACGGGCTGCGCGTCACCGCGCTGTGCGAGAGCGTCGGCACGCTGCCGAATTTGGTAGAGGGTGAAAAAGCTTTCACCGACGTGAACTTGATGATGCGCAGCGGCCACATCGACGCGATCCTCATTTGTACGCCGCATTTCAGCCACACCACCATCGGCATCGAGGCGCTCAAAGCCGGGCTGCATGTGCTGGTGGAGAAGCCGATTTCCGTGCACAAGGCTGACTGTGAACGTCTGATCGCCGCGCACACGGACAAGAGCAAAATTTTCGCCGCCATGTTCAACATGCGCACGAACGCCTGTTTTAGGAAGGTCAAAGACCTCATCGACAGCGGTGAGATCGGCGCCGTGCGTCGTGTGCACTGGGAAGTGACGAACTGGTTCCGCACCAACTACTACTACGCCACCGGTGGCTGGCGTGGCACCTGGAAGGGTGAAGGCGGCGGTGTGCTGATGAATCAATGCCCGCACAACCTAGACCTGTTCCAATGGCTGTTCGGCATGCCGCAAAAGGTGCGCGGTTTCTGCCAGTTTGGCCGCTTCCATGAGATCGAGGTCGAGGACGATGTCACAGCCGTCATGCAATACGACAGCGGCACCACCGCCACGTTTGTCACCAGCACCGGCGAAGCGCCGGGCATCAACAAGCTCGAAATTTCCGCCGAACAGGGCCGCCTGACCGTCACGGATGGCACACGCATCCACTTCCAACGCAACCGCGCTCCCATGAGCAAGTTCTGCATGGAGGCCGAGGCCGCCTTCGCGATGCCCGAAAGCTGGCACATGGACATTCCGGTCGAACAGACCGGCGGACAGCACGTCGAAATTTTGCAGAACTTCACCAATGCCATTTTGAAAGGCGAGCATCTGCTCTCGCCCGCTACCGAAGGCATCCGCAGCGTCGAACTCGCCAACGCCATCCTGCTGTCCACCTGGCAGGACAAAACCATCGAACTGCCCATGTCCTCCGCCGATTATGAGCGCATCCTGATCGAAAAAGGCGAGGCCTCGACCTTCCAGAAGACCAAGGTCGTCGCGAAAGCGACCGCCGATGACTTCGCGAAGAGCTTCCGCTGATCTGCCAAACAACACCGCCGCTCGTTTCCAAGCGGCGGCGTTGTTTTAATGATCATAGGTGCGCGTTTACTCGTCCGCTTTGATGCCGGTAAAAACCTTCGCGGCCAACGCAGCTCCAGCAATGCAGAACACCCAGTAGGCCCAAAGCTGGCCGCCTTTGAGGATGTTCATCGCGACCGCGCCGGTGGCGACTGCGGGATTGAATGCCGCGCCTGAAATGTCGCCGACGGCGAAGGCGCCCATCGTCACGGTCAGACCAATCGCCGCACCGTAGAAGCTGTTGTTGGCATTCGCTTTTGTGGTGGCGACGTTCAACACCACCCAAGCCAGGGCAAACGTGCCGATAACCTCGGCCAAGATCAGCTTGCTAAGCACAAAATCCGCCGGTGTTGCCGCCTTGCCGCGCAGCCAGCCCACCACCACCGCAGCGAGGATGGCACCGACCACCTGACAGAGGATGTACGGCACGACATCCTTCGTGTCGCACTTACCACGCAGCCAAACGGCCACAGTGACGGCAGGATTGAAGTGCGCGCCGGAGAGGTGGCCGCCGGCATAAATCATGACGGCGAGCGCCAGACCGATGCCGATGGGAGCAAGCGGGTTCCCACCGATCACATTGTGACCGACGGCATAGACGAGAAAGAAGGTTCCGATAAGTTCTGTGATGTATTTCTTCATGGCGGCGGCATGAGACGAAACATGCAGGGGTTTGGCAAGCAAAACTCCAGCAATAACCCATGCCTGCACCAACTGCTACTTCACCGCCGCTTTGAGCGCCTTCAATGATGGAACGCCATTCAGCTTCGCCAGCTCCGCAGCCACAATCTCCGCACGTCGTGCCGCTTCGGCACGATCCTTCGCCTTCGCCTGCGTTGCTGCGAGCAGCGCCGAACGCAACTTTTCAGCAACGGCTGGTGACTTGCTCGCACCACTGGCCTCCCAGTCCTGCGCAAACGAGTTCACCAGCCGCGCCAGCTCCGAATCATTCTGCTCAAGCTTCTCAATCACCGCGCTTACTTCTTCTGGCGTGGCTGCCACTGCGCTTGTGTTCGAAGATGAGCTTGTCCTGGGGGAAGGCCAGAATATCAGCGCCAGCAGCGCCGCCAGCACCAGCCCAACAAAACCAAATGTCAGCCCCATCTGCTGCTTTTGCGTCATAGCGGCGGCTTTCTTCTGCGGTGGCCCCTTGGGCCTGTGATCGGCCGTGTCCAGCAGCGGAACGCCAGACTCCTGCTTCATCGCCGCATTGATATGCGCACGAAACTCCCCCGCATCCTGATAGCGCTTCGCGGGATCGGGATGGATGGCCTTGGCGATGATCTCGTCCCAGCGCGACGACACCTTGGCATACAGCGTGACCGGGCGGCGCGGAGTCTCCGGCACACGGCCTGTCAGCATCTCATAGAGCACCACACCTGCGGCAAAAATATCCACTCGATGGTCCGTCACACTGCCGCCGCGGATCTCCGGCGCGGCGTAGTCCGGCGTGCCCATCGGGTTGTCCTCCTCCGCCTCATTCGTTGGGCGAGCCAGGCCAAAATCCGCCACCTTCACATGGTCGGCATCATTGACCATGATGTTCGCCGGCTTGATGTCGCGGTGGATGATGC